>NC_017856.1:341666-683333 GCF_000260965.1 Methylophaga frappieri | reverse complement strand
TCACCGCCGGCGGCCAGTAAACCATGATCCGTTGCCAGTGCCAGATCAGGGAAATCGACATTATTATTTTGAGATAACCAACGGATAGCCATTGTTATTCATTGATAATCTGATTCAACTGTCTGGTCCAATAAATGGCATCCAGATAGGCTCTGGCAAGACATTCAATGGGGAGCGGGGATTGTGCCACAGCCTGCCAGCGCCCTTGCTCGTAATTCAACACGTCCAACAAGGCTCGGCCAATGGGGCCATCATGATTTAACAGAGCGGTTTCCAGTTCAGGTGCCAAGGGTAAATCCTGAACTACATCAATCATGGGTTTATCGAGAAGGGCATCCAGCGTTGAAAACAGGCCCGCTGCAAAAAAACTATCAGATTGGCCTTTATAGTAGCGTGCCAGTAGTTCACACATTCTTGCCCGGGTCATGGCGAGGCTGCGTAATTCATTCGGTTTATGATCCAGTCCTGATAGGCAAAGCAGACTGGCCCAAGTTTTAATTTGATTAAAACCAAGCATGACGACGGCTTCGCGACAACTTGTCAATTGCCGAGGCAAACCAAAAAAGGCGGAATTAATTAACCGTAACAATTTATAGCTCAGCGTCACATCCTGAGAAATAATCTGAGCGAGGTCATCTGCTTCGGCATCGGTGTCTTGCAATTTGACCAAAAGAGACATCAAGGTCTGGGCATCTGGGGAAATCTTGTACGGCGGATGCGCTGCGGGGCGTGTGTAAAAATTACCTTGCACTAAATCAATGTGGTGGATTTTACACTGATTGAGTTGGTTTTCATCGTTAACATTCAGTGCGCAGAGTTGTTCATATTGCTGTCGCCAGCTGGCCAGGTTGTCTGTCATGACCGCGTTATCAACCTGATTCAGATCGATCAGTAACATTCGTGTTCGCATCGGCGATGTCTTGCTTTCGGCATGACCCGCATAGGCAAGGTTGGGCGCGAATGTACTGGTGGGAGAAGCGTTCGCGATATCAAGGGTTAATTCCATACCATTCAGTTCCATGTCATAGAGTGACTGGCACCAGGATTGCGGCATGGTCAATAAGGCTTTTTGTCGCAGATTCATATCGGGCAGGATGCGCGGTAATTGCGTCAAAAAAGCCGGCACGTTGGCATCATCTGCGAGCAGGTTACCTTGCCAGTCAAGAAAGCGCAGATGATAGCGATCCAGATCCACCATGTTGTTGACGAATACTGGTTGCCGATGAATCAGCCCAGGATAGCTTTTCAAGGCATCAAATGGTGTGGCGATGTCTGTCATAGCTTACGCTCCGTCTTAGATGCTACTCAGACTGTGCCTCGGCCGGCGAAAGCATGCGATAAGGTAGTGCTATCAACATACTCTAACTCACCCCCAAGCGGGATTCCATGTGCTAATCGGGTAACACGAATTTGTCTAGCACGCGCCAGCTCTGAAATATAGTGCGCCGTGGCTTCGCCTTCAACAGTGGGATTTGTTGCTAGAATTATTTCTTCAGTTTCTTGGCTATCCAGCCAGCGGATTAATGTTGGAATGCCGAGTGTTTCGGGGCCAATGCCATCGAGTGGCGAAAGATGTCCATTCAAGACAAAGTATTGGCCCTGATAAGCCGTCGCCTGCTCAATAGCCAGAACATCACTTGGCATCTCAACAATGCATAACTGATCCTGACGACGATCAGGATCGCTGCAACGGCTACATAATTCTGTTTCTGACAAAATACGGCAGCGTTGACAGTGGCGCACGTTTTGTAACGCCGCCTGTAAAGACAACATCAGCCGTTCCGCCCCGTCCCGATTGCGCTCCAATAACTGGAAAGTCATGCGTTGTGCTGACTTGGGACCCACGCCGGGCAGGCAGCGTAATGCCTGCATCAATTCATCAATATTGGGACCGAGACTGGCCATGGATTAAAAGGGCAGATTCATGCCCGGTGGCATCATGCCTGACATTCTTTCCTGGGTGACTTTTTCAACCTGCCGAACGGCGTCATTGATGGCGGCGGCAATTAAGTCTTCCAACATGTCTTTGTCATCTTCAAACAAACTATCTTCAATGTGAAGCCGTTTGACGTCATGCTTACCGGTCATGATGACTTGTACCATGCCGCCGCCTGCTTGTCCGGTGACCTCTAGGTTGGCCAGTTCAGCTTGTGCTTTTTGCATATTGGCCTGCATTTGCTGGGCCTGTTTCATTAAATTGCCTAATCCGCCTTTCATTGGCCTGATCCTCTATTTAAGTGGTTTGATCGTTTGATCAATTATACGGGCATTAAACGTATTTTTAAGCATTTCAACTGTCGGGTCGTTTTGAATGGCGGTCTCAGCGTGTTGTTGTCGGTCTGCCATATCCTGTGCTCGTTCGGCAGCAAGTGTTTGCGGGACACTACTGTCCACCTGGTTTTCAAAACGCAGTGTCAACGTTTTATCAAGTTGTTTATTGATTGCTGCTGCAAGCCGTTTTTGGGCATTGTCAGTTGCTAGATGAGCAAGCTCCGGGGCAAGTTGAAGATAAATAATATTTTCTTCACTGCGAATGAAAGCACAATTATCAGCAAGCTGGCGGGTTAATGCAGAGAGTTTGAGCTCGGCGATCAGTTGCGTCCAGTTCTTGGCATCGACAGTAGCATTGGTATCAGAGACTGGATCAGCTTGGATTTGCTGTGTCTCTGGGGTGGTGATTTTGGAATCAGAGACAAGGTTTGCGGCGTTGTTTTTGACTGGCGCGGAATCAGTGTCGTGTTCAACTGTGGCAGCGGCAGCCCGTGTCTGTTCAGACACAGGATCAGGTTTTGCTTGCGGCTTTTTTGGCGGCATCTCCATTGTCTGATTAGCAATGGGTTGCAGTGAATCGCTAGTGTGATCAGGCTGAAAATGCAACATTCTGATTAACGTCATTTCCAGGCCACTTTGCGGTGTCGGCGCATAAGGCAGATCACGTTTGCCATGCAAGGCAATCTGATACATTAATTGCACGGTTTCCGGAGACAGTTGATTGGCAAGTGCAGATAAAAAAGGTTGCGTCGTGGCATCTTCTAGTTGGTGTTCCGGCACGGCTTGCAGAATGGCCATTTGTTGAAGCAGTTGCATCAAGCCATCCAGAATGGCTGTGGCTTCGCGGCCCAATGCATTCAACTCCGCCACTTGGCTGAGTAATTGGCTACTGTTGTGTTCCGCCAATGCAGACAGTAATGCCATCAATTGCGTACCAGAAATATTTCCCAGCATGCGCTCAACCGCCTCATTGCGAACTTCACCATCGCCGAAGCCGATGGCCTGATCCAATAAACTTAAGGCATCACGCATACTGCCATCAGCAGCTTGTGCTAACTGCTTCAACGCGGCACTTTCAAATGGTATGTTTTCCTGCGTCAAAATATAACCAAGGTGATCACTGATTTGTGCCAGGGTTAATCGGCGCAAGTTGAACTGCAGGCAGCGGGAAAGGATGGTAACAGGAAGTTTTTGCGGATCCGTAGTAGCAAACAAAAACTTGACGTGCGCAGGTGGCTCTTCCAGCGTCTTCAGCAGGGCATTAAAGCTGCTGGTGGAAAGCATATGCACTTCGTCGATTAAATAAACCTTATAGCGGCCGCGGCTCGGTGCATATTGCACATTATCCAAAAGCTCGCGGGTATCATCTACTTTGGTTCGAGAGGCGGCGTCGACTTCAATTAAATCGACAAATCGGCCACTATCGACTTCGACGCAGGCGCTGCATTGGCCGCATGGTGTTGCCGTTACTCCCGTCTCGCAGTTGAGGGATTTTGCCAGTATGCGCGCTAAGGTTGTTTTACCCACTCCGCGTGTGCCGGCAAACAGAAAAGCATGATGCAAGCGGTTTTGGGTGAGTCCATTGATGAGCGCCTGAAGAACATGTTGTTGACCAACAACTTCGGCAAAAGACGTCGGGCGCCATTTACGAGCCAGAACCAGATAACTCATAGCTGTCTGCAAATTATCCTTGGCAAAGAAATAAAGGGCGGTGAACCCGTACCAGCCTGATCCCGGCACCCGAGTCCGAAGGCTTCGCTGCTCCCTTCCGGGCCTGACGAGGTAACCAACATATCGTTGCGGGGAGACCAGCACAGGCCACCATTGAGCTGCCTATTCTAAGCATTTTTGCCAAGGATTACCATGCGTCATTGAGATTTGCTTGAGCGACATAGACAGTTGCGTTATTTTTCTGTTCAGGTGCTACGATGCCGGTTAAAAGAAATTGTCATGGGTCATCGGCGCTGACTTAGATGGCAGAATAATGATAAATGGAGAGTGTGACGTTGGCATGGGTACCTAGTAAACGAAGTCTGTTAATAAGCGCTGTGCTAGCAATGGTTTACCTGCTAGTTGGCTTGTTTTGCCTGCGCTATTGCGGTCTTGGTTATATTTCGGTTGCCTATTTGCCGGCGGGTATTGCCTTGGCCGCTGCATTACATTTTGGCTTACCGGTTGCTGTTCCCAGTGTCTTGATAGGCACTTTCTTCTTGAATTGTCTCAGTTTGCAAGACTATGCCGGAATCACTTGGCCTATCGCAGTGATATCAGCCTCGATTGCTATCGGTAATGCCATCCAGGTGGTAATTGCTACCTGGATATTTCGCCGTTTCGTCAGTTCGCCCCTGCAGTTGGAAACTGATCGGCAAATTCTGCAGTTCATGCTTATGGTGCCACTGGTATCCGTTTTTAGCGCCAGTATTAATGCACCGATACTGGCTGCTGCTGGATTCAATAACTATTTCTCCTCATGGGCCAACTGGGCAGGTTGGTGGCTGGGCGATGCCGTGGGGACGTTGATTGCCGTGCCGCTTACGATTAGTGTTTTAGATAAATCCAGCTCACTCTGGCGACAGCGAAGATACATCATGGGGCTACCTGTGGTGATGCTCTTTGTCACTGTTATTCTGATTTCCGAGAGTGTGGCTCGGTTTGAGATTGCTGACACTGAAAATCGATTTCGGATTCGTACTCAGGAGGTGGGCACCTTATTTCAGATTGCACTTAACAGCCAAGAGTTAGTGCAGGACAGTGTTGCCCAATTATTTGTCAGTTCGGATCAAGTAACTCGAAGTGAGTTTCGAGCCTTTGTCCGTTGGGCGACCAGTAAAAACCCGGATATTCAGGTAATAGAGTGGTTACCCAAGGTGACGCAGTCGCAACGTAATGACTACGAAAAAAAGCAACAGACGTATTTTGGACCCGCATTTTCAATTACCGATATTACCGAAGACAAACAGTTGGTAGTTGCCAGAGAGAGAGAAACTTATTTTCCAATTACCTACCTGGAACCTGAAAGCAATCAAATGGCGCCTGGCTTTGATCCGACCTCTTCATTAGTGTCAAATGCTGCGATCCAGACAGCGATTGCAAGCGGTTCAACTTATGCCCGGCCACCATTAGTGTTGGTTGAAGAAAACTATCAAGCGCGCGTTTTAATGCTGTATCGGCCGGTATACGAGGATGCCGAAGGCGGCATGACTTTGGATAAATCAGCAGCCCAGTTGGCTGGCCTGGTTAATGTGGCAATAAGAGCAGAAGACTTTGTTGAGAATATTCTGGGTAGAAGTGAAGAAACCGAGTTTGTGATTCGCTGGCAAGATGTCCTCAGTGGTGAATTTTATTATGACTTACCGCTTGAAACAGCCCCGGTTTTTTCGCACAACGTGAATATTATGGCGGCAGGTCGAGAAATGCGATTGATCTTTTCGCCTACGCAGCTGTTTCTGGCTCATAATCAAAGCAGTCAAGCCTTATTTGTGATGATTGCAGGTTATCTGCTGACCGGATTGCTGATGGCCTTGATATTGAGTATTACCGGCAGAACACATCAAGTCTCCAAGGAAGTATCCCGACGTACGGAACAACTCTCAAATGCCACTGAGCGAGCCATTAGTTCAGAAAAACGCATTCGGGAGGTACTGGCTCAAGTGCAGCAGACACAAACCCGGTTGAAGCTATCAGACGTGGCATTTAATGCCGCGAGCGAAGGTTTTTTGATAACAGATGCCAGTCGTCAGGTGATTGCTGTTAACGCCGCTTATGTTCAGATAACCGGATTTAGTGAGTCTGAGGTGCTCGGTCAATTCCCTAAATTATTAGATCAGACGCTGAACGATGAGGTTATCTTTCGAAAGCTTTGGGTTGATTTGAACCAGCATGGCCTGTGGCGGGGTGAGTTATTGAGTCGCCGAAAAGATGGCGAAATATTTTCTGTTTATTTATCCATGTCAGTGGTGCGCAACGAGCAGCAGCTTCCGAGCCATTATGTGGCTGTTTTTACTGACATCAGCGAAAGTAAACAGGCGCAGCTTATTATCGAGCACCATGCCAATTTTGATCTGCTGACCGGTTTGCCGAATCGACGTCTGTTCAATGACCGGCTGGCTCAGGAAATTCGTCATGCACAACGCGACAAAAAGAAATTATGTTTATTGTTTCTAGACTTGGACCGATTTAAAGATATTAATGATACATTGGGACATGATGCAGGCGATGAGCTTTTGCAAAACATGGCCTCTCGTATTCAGAGTTGTCTTCGTGAATCAGATACCGTTGCCCGATTAGGTGGCGATGAATTTACGGTTATCCTGAGCGGGCTGGAAGACGTTGACAATGCGGTTCAAATTGCCCAAAAAATCATTGATGCGATTCAACAGCCGCTCAAGATACATAATCAGGCGATTCGTATCACGACCAGTATTGGCTTAACGGTTTATCCTGATGATGGCGCAACGCCCGGTCTATTACTGCAAAATGCCGATAGAGCGATGTATTCTGCCAAAGACGCAAATGGTGGCGTTTATCGTCGTTATAACGCTGAATTGGAGTCAACCTGGCAGTCGCGGGCTTTCATTTTGCATGAGCTGGAAACGGCTTTAGCGGAAGGGCAGTTTGAAATCTATTATCAACCTGTTATTCATGCCCGAAATGGTGCAATCAGTGCTGAAGCACTTGTGCGTTGGCGGCATCCTGAGCGGGGGGTGATCTCCCCGGCGGAGTTTTTACCCGTCGCTGAAAGAATGGGGTTAATTGGCAAAATTGACGATTTTGTCTTTGCCCAGGTCTGTTTTCAGATCCGTCATTGGCAAGATAATGGTATGGGTGATATTGCCGTTTCTATAAACCGATCTGCGCAGGACTTTGGTAATCTGACTGGGCGGCTTGATTGGGTCGATTATATTCAACAGCATGAAATCGCTAGTCATTTGTTAACCCTTGAAATTACCGAAGGTGTTTTACTGCAGCGTAGCACTGAGACACGGAATTTATTGCGGCATTTACGCCATTTCGGTGTCCGTATATCCATCGATGACTTTGGTACCGGTTATTCCTCTTTGGCTTACTTGAAACAACTCGAAGTGGATTATTTGAAAATTGATAAATCCTTTATTCGTGATCTGGAAACAGATGCCAATGATAAAGCTATCATCGAAGCGATCATTGTGATGGCGAAACGACTGGATATCGGTATCGTCGCGGAAGGCGTGGAAACAGAAAGTCAGCTAAGATTATTGACAGAGCTAGGTTGTGACTGGATACAAGGTTTTTACTACGCTAGGCCAATGGCTTGTCCAGACTTTGAACAATTTGTCCGGGATTGGCGTAAAAACGTCTCGTTAGGTAAGCACATTTTTTGATGGAACGCGGAAAAATGACTTACTCCGGAAGCAGAGTAAGTCATGAGTCTGTCATGCGGTTTTCTTGGTGTCATGAACGACGGCAACTTTGCCGGCCCACTTGTAAAAAATATCACACGCCACTTTGGCGCCATCTCCACTGGCACAGGAAAACATGGTGGGAACCCCACTTGCCAGACCCGCAACATATAAGTTTTCGGAGATAACATTGTTGGTGTTCTCCAGATAGATTAAGTTGGGTTTGGGTACAAAGGTATTTTCTTTAACCACAACCCCCGCACATTCGATATCAAATTTATTCAAACCTGTCGCTAATACGATAATTGAAGCCTGATAATTACCCGTTTTCGCTTCCACCATGAATTCATCACCATGGCGAACAATCTTGGTGACGGTTTCATGTTTTAACTCACAAGCAGGATATTTTTTTAATTGATCCTTCAGCTTGGTTAGCAAGTCTATCCCGTTAATGCCTTGCTCGACCCCCGTAACATTATTATATCGGGCCACTTTCATGTCGCTTCTGTCATTGTCCAGAATTAAGTACTTGCGATCTTTTGCCCATTCGAAATTATCGTTGGCACTACCTAATGTCAGTGCACAACCAAAGCCAGCAGCGCCGGCGCCAATAATGATAACGTCGTATTTCATGATAAATCTCTTTGAATTAATCGGTTGAATGTTGATGAATTACGCGGAAAACTTGGTGAATCAGGTTGAAAAATACCACTCATTAAACGTTAATGATAGTGTTTATTAATTGCATTTGTATTTATTGCAGATCAAATTAATGCAATACCTGCAAGCAGGTCATTGAAACTAAACGAACTTGTTGTGGATGTATACGAAGTAGACGCGATAGTTGATGTATCACCGAAGACATTCAAACGAAATTGCGAATCTGGAGCGATTGGGAGTTATAACTCAGGCGGTGAGGGTGGCGGAGAAGGAGGGATTCGAACCCTCGATAGGCTATTAACCTATACACACTTTCCAGGCGTGCGCCTTCAACCACTCGGCCACTTCTCCTTAAGGGGGCGAAAGTTTATCTCACTTCACCCTGTCTGGCAATGGTGTCAGGCTTCTTCAGGCTGACTTTCTGCCGTTACCACTTCTTGTTGGGCATAACGCCGAAGTCCTTTCAAGACCAGATCAGGATTCAACTCTACTTTTGCCGGCAGGTATTTTTGCAATGTCGCTGCGTCTCCTCCGGTCAGGACAATTCGCAGATTTTGTTTAAAGTTTTGTTGCAAATCTTCAATCAAACTATGCAGCGTTGCGCTGATACTGTAGAGGCTGCCTGCCTGAATGGCACTGAAGGTATTGGTTGCAAGCAAACTGAAAGCGACGTCTTCGGTTTTTTCAGTGATGGCATCGGTACCTTGAATCAGTGTTTGTCGAATCAGTGTTAGACCGGGCAGGATCAGGCCGCCTTGATGTTGACCGTCTGTGCTGAGCAGATCAACAGTGATGGCGGTACCACAATCAATAATACACGTGGTTTGCTTATTCCGTTGTCGCATCGCGACGAGTGAAAGCCATCGATCTACGCCTAATTGCTCCGGATTGTCATAGGCATTTTTTACCCCAAACCGTCGTGCTTCAGTGGTAATGAAAACAGGCTGACGTTGCCATTTTTTATTTGCCCATTCGCTTAGTTGGCTTGCCATTTTTTCACCGGCGACATTGGCGACCCAGATTGACTCGATGTGTTCCAGTGATTTCCAGTGTTTAGTCAGTTGGGCTTTAATACCAGATTTGCGCTCAAAGTCTTGCGTTGCAGACATTTTTTTGCCATCCAGTGTTGCCCACTTGATCCGGCTGTTACCAATATCGACTAACAGTTTCATGAGGCAAACCGAATACTGACGTGACTGCTGGACAAGGTGTCCAGTTGCTGGTTGTGCATGTAGCGTAATTCCCCTTTTTCGTTGATGCCACAGGCGGTCGCTTGTAAGCTGCCTTGTTCGGTTTTAATGACAATACTCTGCTCATGTAATGCATCGAGTGCCGGCCAGTGTGGCAAAAATTCGGTCAATCCTTGATGTTGAAAGAGTTTCAAGGCTGACATTATATGATTGATAAGCTGTCCACACAGGCTATTTCTGTCTGGTATCTGTGGACAGATTTCAGCGAGATTAGTCACCGGCTGTGGAATTTCATTCAAGTGTTGTGCTGGTAAAGCAATATAATTTATACCGATACCGATAACCACGCCGTAACTCTCACCGTAGCGGGCTTCGACCAGTATGCCAGCCAGTTTGCGCCGTTGGTGCAAAATATCATTTGGCCATTTTAATTTTAATGCGTTGACGCCAAATGCCGACAAAGCATGAATCAAACTGATGCCAACGGCAATACTTAAGCCCTCGACATTGCCCGATGTTGGCAACGGCCAAAACAAGGACAAATAAATATTACCTCCGGCGGGCGATTGCCAAGCACCACCTCGCCGACCGCGGCCTGCGCTTTGTTGTTCGGCAATACAAACTGCCGGTGATGCCGGATTATCGGCAAAACGTTGCCAAAGTACATCATTGGTAGATGTAACGCTATCATAAATCAGTATATCTGCCAGCGTGGCAGCATGATTAGGCTCGAGCTGTGCACGGATCGCAGCAGCATCAAAGGCGGCAATATTCAAAGCAAAACGTTCGTGAATTAGATTAATCGAGGTGTAGTTTAGCCGTTAATCGTATCAATAGGCTAGATGGTCAGAAAATCAAACCGTAATATCGAGAATCGTGCCCAGTGTGTCATTGGTGACTTCCAGCGCTCTGGCCGATACGGCTACTTGTAATTCCGCTTGTTTCAATGCCACAGAGGGCGAAATGATATCACCCCCATTCGCTGCTGCCTTGGTGAGTTCAGCACTATTTTGACTAGCGCGTTGTACGCCATTTTGAATACCTTGATAGGCAGATTGCAATGCGGAAATGCTACTCATTATTCACTTTTCTCATCGATGCGTTAGTGAATTAAATCATACTCTTGTCTGGTCAGACTGTGAACGATTTCGACTTTTTGCAATGAAACGAACATACAAATTGGCGGCAATCAGAAATGATAAGCTAAAGAATATCTCTAGTCCGGGCCATAACCAAAACGCATCGCCACTGTAGAGTTCTCCAATGGCATGAGCCAGGTAAAACAAAACGAGAAATCCCGACCATGCATGGGTGTAAGAGCGACCATAGAGCAAGCCTGTTAGTGGAAATAACAGAGGCAATACGCCCAATAGCAGCATTGCGGCAGTAGGGTAATTGTCACCATGAGGGGCTAAAAGTATCCAGGCCATGATGGTCAAAAGTAAACCAAAATAACTGAGCAGGCTGGTAAATCGACAAAAGCGCATCATTGTAATTTCAAAGTTAAATTTGCAACGCGTTTACCCAGTGCCTGACATAAGGCAATCTCATGTTCGGATAACGTATTCTGGTTGTCAGGACCGGCAAAATGACTGGCACCATAGGGTGTGCCGCCCGTTTGGGTTTGCATCAGGGCTGCCTCCGTGTAGGGGATGCCACAAAGCAACATACCGTGGTGTAATAAAGGGAGCATCATCGATTGCAGCGTTGTTTCCTGACCACCATGTAAACTGCCGGAGGCAGTGAAAACGGCTGCCGGTTTGCCGCTCAATGCACCTGACAGCCAAAGGTCACTGGTGCCATCAAGAAAATATTTCAGGGCGCCGGCCATGTTGCCAAATCGGGTGGGGCTCCCCATTATCAAGGCATCACAGTCACGTAAGTCCGTATTTTCCGCATAGAGATGGCCATCATCAGGGATGGTGTTTTGCGTTGCCTGCGTGACAGTAGAAACTTTGGGGACAGTACGAAGCCGTGCTTCGCATCCCGGTACTTTTCTGACACCTCTGGCAATTTGTTCTGCCATTTGCCGGATATGACCAGTCTGGCTGTAATATAAAATGAGAATGACGGGCATTATAAAATGGCTTTGACTTGTTCCGGAGGACGGCCCAATTTTGCCTTGCCGTTTTTGACTACGATAGGGCGTTCAATCAGCTTGGGATGTGTGCTCATTAATTCGATGAGCTGTGTTTCTGTCAATTTTTTATCAGCAATGCCTAACGATTTGTAGTCTGCTTCGCCTTTTCGCAACAACGCTTCTGCGGGTATACCAAGCAGCTGGAGCAGTTCTGCCAATTCGGCGGGTGTAGGTGGGGATTTAAGGTAAAGAATAATTTCAGGATCCTCACCCTGTTGTTCAAGTAAAGCCAGCGTCTCTCTGGATTTGCTGCAGCGGGGGTTATGATAAATTCGGGTCTGGCTCATGCCGTTTTTTCCAATAGTTTTTCTAAAGCAGATAAATGAATTTCAGTAGGACGCATGGTTGCCCATCGATTACAACTTGGACACAGCCAATGGAGTGTTTTGCCTGAAAAACCGCAATTTTTGCAGCTGTAACGGTCGCCGCGCAAGACCATGGCGTTCGTTACTTGTTGAATCAAGGGCACCAGCGACTCCTGATTGTGTTCACCCAGATTAATCAAGGTATTTAGTCCCTCAACAGATGGGTGGCGATGCAGCGCATCATAGAGATATTGGCGTGCAGCGGATCTGCCTTCGATTTCATCAATCAGTCGGGTTAACATCAGTCTGACCGAGGTCAGGTTTGGGTTTTTATGCAGAATTTGTTGTAACCAAACACGATAGCCCTGGAGATTTGCCGTTTGTTGAAACGCCTGATAAAGCAGAGGTAAGGCTTCGGGTAAAAACTGACTATTTTGACGCTCAATGTTTTTGAGGGTTTTCAGCGCTTTTTGTGGTTGCCCTAGCGATAGTTGTACACGCGCCTCAATCAAACTGGCACGAACACATTGAGTATCATGAAACAACGCGAGTCGAACCAGGTTAAGACACTCGTGCTTATCCTGTTTAACAGATTGTTCAGCCAATTCGCAGTAAAACTGAGCGATTAGCGGTTGGGTATTGTCTTGCTGGTTTTTGTCCAGTCGGCTCGCCATATCGATAGCCTGCCGCCACTTTTTTTCTTGCTGATAGATGCGTAGCAATTGTCTCGCCGCTTCTGGCGGAGAGACTGGTAATTGCATGAGCTCAAGAAACAAATGCTCGGCTCTGTCAAGAACGCCAGCATGCATATAATCAAGTCCCAACTCAATCATTGCCTGTGTGCGTTGCTCGCCATGTAAAGATGGCCGTGCAATCAGGTTTTGATGGATGCGGATGGCCCGTTCGGTTTCACCTCTGCGGCGAAATAGGTTGGCGAGTGCCAGGTGGGTTTCAACTGTTTCACTATTAACTTCCAGCAAGCCGATGAAGACATCAATCGCTTTATCCGGCTGTTCATTTAATAAGTAATTTAAGCCTTTGAAATATGCTGGACTGAATGCATTCTCCTGTTGCCGGTAGCGACGTTTGTAATGACGGCGGGCCATTAGCCAGCCTGACAAGGCAGCGACAGGAAGAAGCAGAAATAACCAAGTCTGCATAATCATAGATTAATGATTATCTCGAACCGGTAAAATGCGCAAGCTGTTTAATTCTTGCTCGGCAATTTGCAGCTTATGCTGAAGTTGCCGGTTTTCGAGACGTACTTTCAACGTTGATATGGTGATCAGTAATGCACCACATAGCAGGCCGCATAACAGTGCAATAATTATGATCACGGCAAGTGGCAGTTGCCACTGCACAAAATAAAAATCGATTGCCACTGCATTGGTATTAAAGGCAGCAAAGATCACGGTGATAATGAAGAACAAAGCGAACAGGCTGAGCAAGAAAACTTTTCGCACCATGTACTCCCAAGCACTAATAAAAATCGGTTAAATTCACATCATACATCAATATGGCTAATGCCCAGAATATCGTTGTTTCATGTAGAATAAGACATAAGAAGAGGTTATTGCCTGCAAGCAAAGTATTATGGAGATTTAAGCATGGCCTTTGTTGTCACCGAGAACTGTATTAAATGTAAATATACAGATTGCGTTGATGTTTGCCCGGTAGATTGTTTTCATGAGGGGCCTAACTTTTTAGTTATTGATCCGGATGAATGTATTGACTGCACGTTATGTGAACCGGAGTGTCCTGCTGAAGCTATTTTTTCTGAAGATGATTTGCCTGATGCGCAAATGAAATTTGTGGATATCAATGCCGAGTTATCCCAAACCTGGCCAATTATTTCAGAGCGCAAAGACCCTTTGCCTGATGCAGAGGAGTGGGATGGTAAATCGGGCAAGACAGAGATGCTGGAACGCTAAATTTATAATGGTCACGACCAAACAAAAAGCCCGCATTGCGCGGGCTTTTTTACATGCAACTTCAATTAATGCATAAGCTGTTTCAGCTTTTTCATGGCGCTACTTTCAATTTGCCGAATACGTTCTGCTGATACTTGATATTGATCGGCCAATGTATGCAATGTGGCTTTATCGTTTTCCTGTAACCATCGCTGACTGATGATATCGCGACTACGTTCATCCAACGTTGCCAAAGCATTAACCAGTTTTTGCTGTTGATAGTCAGCATAATCGTCCTGCTCCAATTGCATGGAAGGATCGGATCCTTCTGGCGCTGCCAGATAAGCCGAAGGAGAAAAGTGGGTTTCTTCGTCGTCGGTATCGTTCGGCAAATCAAATGCCGTGTCAGGCTGAGCCAAGCGACGTTCCATTTCCATGACGTTTGCCGGCGTCACACCCAGATCTTCGGCAACTGATTCAACTTCTTCTTGATTGAGCCAGCCTAACCGTTGTTTCGCACTCCGAAGGTTAAAGAACAACTTACGTTGAGCTTTAGTCGTAGCAATTTTGACGATGCGCCAGTTGCGAATCACATATTCATGAATTTCAGCACGGATCCAATGCACGGCAAAGGAAACCAAGCGAACCCCTTTGTCTGGATCGAATCGTTTAACGGCTTTCATCAAACCAATATTGCCTTCTTGGATCAAATCAGCAACAGGCAGACCATAACCACTGTAGCCTCGAGCAATTTTGACGACAAAGCGCAGATGAGACAGAACCAGACGCTGTGCCGCGTCCAAGTCACCTTGCTGTTGCAGGCGGGTGGCTAACTCATGCTCTTCTTCCGCAGACAAAACCGGAATTTGATGCACCAAACTGGTGTAGGCATCAAGATTACCGATCGGCGCAGTAGCTAATTGATATTGCGCAACGTCGTTTGCTGTCATAGGGCTGTCTCCCTGTCAATATTTGTTTCGCGATTTTAGCACTAGCTCAAATCTCATGAAAATATTAGAGCGCAAAATCAGGAAAAAGTTCACTTAATGGCCGATTTAACTGGGTTCAATCGCATCCAAATGCCGGCTTACTGCCAGCCATGCGCCCCCCGTACCCAATAATATTCCGGCGGCAGGCAAAAATATCAAGAGCTGGCCAGCAAGCCATTGCAAGCTAAATTGACTTTCATACAGCAACGCCAGTTTGTTGATGGGGCCACTAATGATGGCCAAGCCAATTAATACCGTTATCCAGGCAATCAGGCCGCCAATCAGACCATACCAGAATCCGGTGTAAAGAAAGGGGCGGCGGACAAAAGTGTTGGTACCGCCGACCAATTTAATGACCTTTATTTCACTTTGCCGGTTCAATATTGCCAGACGAATGGTATTGCCGATGACCAATAACACACTCAATGACAGTAATGCGGCCAGAACTGCAATGCCACGTTCACCTGTTTGCCTGAGTTGTTGCAAGCGGAGCAGCCATTGTAAATCCAGTTGGGCTTGTTCCACCTCTGCGAGCTGTTGCAGTCGCTCCAGTAAGTCCTGATGGCTGTGCGAAGAAATATCCTGCTCAGCGGGCTCAATGATGATAACTGCTGGTAATGGGTTGTGCGGTAAGGTATCAATCACCTCACCCAAACCGGATAGTTGTCGAAATTCAGCCAAAGACGCGGCAGCGGATTGAAATTCAATGTTGTTGATTGCCGGCCAATTTGTCAGTTGATCAACCAATTGCTGACCATGACTATCACTGACCTCCGCTTTCAAAAATACTGAGATACGACTGGCTTGCTGCCATTCACCGCTGAGTTGTTCTACATTTTTCAGTAACACAAACAGACCGGCTGGCAGGGATAAGGCAATGCCAATAACGAGAATAGTCATGGTGCTGGATAATGGCTGTCGCCATAACTCGCCTAAACTGGTTAACGCCACTTGAGCATGGCGAAGTAAATAATTATCTAATTTGAACATCGGCATTATTGGACCGCCAGTCGGCCATGATTCAAGGTGATGCGTCGGTACGGCAGGCGATTAATTAACTCCTGATCATGACTGGCGATAAAGACGGTAACACCGACCTGATTGAATTGGGTAAAAAGCGCCATGATTTCTTGAGATAGTGTCGGATCAAGATTGCCGGTTGGTTCGTCTGCAAGTAAAACAGGGGGGCGATTGACTACGGCACGAGCAATGCCAACACGTTGTTGTTCACCCCCTGATAAGGCGATGGGATGCGTTCGCTCTTTTGACAACAGCCCGACTTTATCAAGTGCAGCGCGGACGCGCCGACCGATTTCTCGATGATTTTCACCCGCAATGATGAGCGGCAGAGCGACATTATCAAATACGGTTCTGTCGTGAAGCAGATTATGGTCTTGAAACACCAGCCCGATTTTGCGGCGATAATAAGGAATCTTCCATTTCGGCAGCCGGCCAAGATTTTGATTATTGACAATGACTTGTCCGTGTGAACTCCGTTCAATCAAAGCAATTAACTTCAAAAGCGTACTTTTACCCGCCCCGGAGTGGCCGGTTAAAAAGGCCATTTCACCTTTATCAAGTTCAAAACTAAGTCCAGATAAAGCTTCGTACTGATTGGGGTAACGCTTATAAACATCATTAAACTGAATCATGCTGCGTCTTCACGCCCCAATAACGCATCGACGAAATCGTCTGCTTCAAAAGTGCGCAAATCATCGATTTGCTCACCTATACCGATATATCGAATCGGTAGTCCGGTTTGGTGTGCAATTGCGAAAATAATACCGCCCTTGGCAGTGCCATCGAGTTTGGTGAGCGTAATGCCTGTCAGCCCAACTGCGGCATGAAATTGTTTCGCCTGAGATAGTGCATTCTGTCCGGTACCGGCATCGACTACCAGCATGATTTCGTGTGGCGCAATGGGGTCGATCTTACTCATCACACGTTTCACTTTTTTCAACTCTTCCATAAGATTGGATTGGGTATGCAAGCGTCCCGCAGTATCGGCGATCAGGACATCAATCTTGCGGGCCTTGGCAGCCTGCAGTGCATCAAAAATCACGGAAGCGGAATCGGCACCATGCTGTTGGGCAATAACCGGAATTTGATTACGCTCCCCCCAGACTTGCAATTGTTCAACTGCGGCGGCTCGAAACGTGTCGCCGGCCGCCAGCATGACGGCATGTCCCTGTTGTTGATATTGTTTTGCCAGCTTACCGATAGTTGTCGTTTTACCAACACCGTTAATGCCCACCATCAAAATCACGAAAGGGCCGTTTGAAGGGTCGAGCTGCAGCGGTTGTGCCACCGGTTTCAGCATGGCAACCATGTTATTACGCAATGCCGTGAACAAGGCTTCTGGATCAGAGAGCTGTTTGCGCGCAACTTGCTGAGTGAGATCGGAAATAATAGCCTGGGTGGCATCGATACCCAAATCGGCGGAAAGTAATTGGGTTTCCAGTTCCTCAAGCAAATCGTCATCGATTTCTTTTTTACCCAGCAACAAGTTAGCAAACCCATCTGTGAGTTGCTGACTGGTCCGTTTCAGGCCTTGTCGAAGACGATTAAATATGCCGGGGCGCTTATCTGCTACAGATTGTGCTGCAGGCGCGGTATCGGTCTGGTAGGGTGCTGCTTCAGCAGCTGTCTCTGCAACGGTATCCGGTGTGCGAGATTTTTTTTTCAGGAAACTAAACATGGATTTTTTTGGTCGATTGACTTCGATTTTTGATCTTACCACGTCATTAAATGTGAGATGCAGATGCAACATTTAAAAAAAATTGGGTTTTTACTGTTGATCTTGCCGTTAGTCGCAACGGCACAAGTCAGCGAGTTTGAATTGGACAATGGTCTTAAACTACTGGTCAAACCAGATAACCGCGCGCCGGTTGTTGTTTCACAGGTTTGGTACAAAGTCGGCTCTAGCTATGAATATAATGGTATTACGGGTATTTCTCATATCCTGGAACATATGATGTTCAACGGTACCAAAAATCTGAAACCCGGCGAGTTTTCCCAGATTATTGCCGATAACGGCGGTAGTCAGAACGCGTTTACGGGCCGTGATTACACGGCTTATTTCCAAACACTCAGTGCCGACCGGCTGGAAGTCAGTTTCAAACTGGAAGCAGACCGCATGCGAAATCTGCAAATTGATGAAGAAGCCTTACTTAAAGAGCGTGATGTCGTTGCTGAAGAACGCCGTATGCGAACAGATGATAATCCGCAGGGTATGTTGCGAGAAGCATTTAACGCAACGGCTTTTATGAACAGCCCTTATCATCACCCGGTTATCGGCTGGATGCAGGATATTCAACATTATCAGAAAGCCGATCTCGAAGACTGGTATCAACAATGGTACGCACCCAACAACGCGATTGTCGTTGTGGTTGGTGATGTTGAGCCCAATGCTGTGCACGCCTTGGCCAAACAATACTTTGGTCCCTTGCAGCCAGAGACGGTGATACCGCCCAAACCTCAGATCGAGGTTGAGCAGCGCGGTAAACGTGATATTCAGATGCAATTGCCGGCAACATTGCCGTCGCTGATGATGGGCTGGAAAGTGCCTGTTGTTACCACAGCGGAAACAGCATGGGAGCCCTATGCGCTGGATGTGCTTGCCGGCATTCTCAGCGGCAGTAGTAGCAGTCGCTTTCAACGGCAGCTGGTGCGTGAACAGCAGGTTGCTGCCGGTATTAGTGCCTACAACAGCAGCTTTTCCAGATTAGATGATTTGTTTGTTATTGGTGGTACACCAGCTCAGGGTAAGTCCGTTGATGCCTTACAAAAAGCGATTATGGCGCAGCTTGATGAAATTAAAGCGAACCCGGTCAGTGACGTTGAGCTACAACGCGTCAAAACGCAAGTTGTCGCCGATGAGGTTTATGAGAAAGACAGTGTTTTTTATCAGGCGATGCAATTGGGCATGTTAGAGACGATTGGTCTTGATTGGCAGGTTGGCGAAGACTATGTCGACCATATTCAGGCCGTTACTGCAGCTCAGGTTCAACAGGTTGCCCAACGATATTTCAATGATGTCCGTCTGACGGTTGCTGAGCTTGTACCGCTCGCGACCAAGTCGAATTCAGTCGAGGAAAATCAGGCTGCAGGAGAAACCCATGATCACTAAGTTCGTTGTATTTATTTCTGCCATCCTGCTGAGTCTGTCGGCTGCTGCATCCCCCGATATTCAACATTGGCAGACTGAGCAAGGGACGCGAGTCTATTTTGTGGCAGCACCTGAGTTGCCCATGCTGGATGTTAGGCTCATTTTTGATGCCGGTGCCGCCCGTGATGGCGCGCTGCCTGGCACAGCTTTAATGACCAATGCCATGCTTGATGAAGGTACCAAACAAGCTGACAGTGATGCGATTGCCGCCAGCTTTGATAATGTTGGTGCCAATTTCAGTACAAGTTCTGAGCGTGACATGGCGCTGCTTAAACTCAGGACATTGACGAAAAAGGATGCACTGGAACCGGCATTAGCGATGTTTACCCAGCTGGCCAGTGAACCGATTTTCCCTGAAGCGCCCTTTGCACGCTTAAAGAATCAGCTGAAAACACGTTTGCAGGCAGAGCAGCAATCGCCCAAGTCTATTGGTGAAAGAGCCTTCTATGCTGCGCTATTTGGAGATCATCCCTATCACCGTATGCCTGCTGGTGATATGGCGAGTCTTGAAAAAATCACACCTGAACATTTGCAACGATTTTTTGATCGCTACTATGTGGCAGGTAATGCAACGCTGGTTTTGGTGGGGGCAATTACAGAACAACAGGCAAGAAAAATTGCTGATAATTTGAGCCAATCGTTAAACCCGGGAGACAAAGCGGCGGCTTTGCCAGCCGTTGATGCATTGACTGAAGCCAGTTTTGAGCACATTGCGTTTCCGTCTTCACAAACCCACTTGTTCGTTGGTCAACCTGGCATGACCAGAAATGATCCGGATTATTTTCCACTTTATGTCGGTAATCACATTCTGGGTGGTAGTGGTCTGGTGTCTTTGATCAGCAACGAAATTCGGGAAAAACGGGGGTTAAGTTATAGTTCCTACAGCTATTTTCAGCCGATGCGTGAAGCTGGTCCTTATCAACTTGGCTTACAGACGCGCAATGCGCAGGCTGATGAAGCCTTGGAAGTACTGAAACAAACCCTGACGCGCTTTGTTGAAAATGGTCCAACTGCAGAACAGTTAGCGGCGGCCAAACAGAATATTACCGGTGGTTTTCCGCTGCGCGTAGATAGCAACAGTAAAATTGCCGATTATCTGGGCGCAATTGGCTTTTATGATTTACCGCTCGATTATCTGGAAACGCTGAATGAGAAAGTCAATGCCGTGACTGCGACGCAAATTCAAGAGGCATTTGAACGGCGAATTCACCCGGAAAAAATGGTTACGGTATTAGTTGGTGGCAAAGTCGAAGAATAAATCAAATTCGTCTGGCAGCGTCCGCATCATTGGCGGCCGCTGGCGAGGACGAAAAATCAGTTTCGCTGATTTGTCTGATTTAAGACCGACACCCGACAGGGTACGAGAAACCGTATTTAACTGGTTGCAGGCCGATCTGGGTGGCGCTCATTGTCTGGATGCCTTCGCCGGCAGCGGTGTGCTGGGGTTTGAAGCCGCTTCCCGTGGTGCAAGATCAGTCGATTTGGTCGAACAGGACAAGCAAGCATTTGCTTTGTTGAACGCAACGCAACAGCAGTTGCAGGCCGGTGAGTGTCGATTATTCAGGCAAGATGTCAGGATGATGTTGACGGAAACATCACAGCCCTATGATGTCGTTTTTCTCGACCCTCCCTATCGATTACAGTATTGGCAATCGGTGGCGGAATTGCTGGAAGAGCGCAAATTATTGCAGCCGCACAGTCTTATATATCTGGAATATCCGGCCGGTCAGGCAGTGCCAGTGCTACCGGAAAATTGGCAAATGCAAAAGTCGAAAACGGCAGGTGATGTCACTTATTGTTTGTTTGCCAGAGCAGCCTAGACCGACTTTATAACCAGTGCAGTAAATCAGCTTGTTTCAACCGGTTTTGCTGCCTCATGCCCGGCATACCAACGGTTCGGCTTAACAAAAACGAAGGGGCAGGGTGGTCCAAAACTTATTTTTTCGCACAGTGACGCGTTCATCAGCAAGTCTGTTTTGGCTGATGGCGGGGTTAAGTTTTGTAATTACCTGTTCAAACACGGTGAAAGCGGAACTTGCTGTGCAATCGAGACCCGTGCTGGTGACCAATGCGGTCGAATTTGAGATGCACGATAATTTTGCTAAACAAGACGAACCGGCCTATCAAACACGTCGGATTTATGTGTCTGTACCTGATAGTGAGGTGCCAGATGCGGGGTTTCCGGTCATATTTTTATTGGACGCTAATGCCTGCTTTCGGCCGGTAGCAGAGCAGATACGACTGGCAAGTCGTCATCCCAAGGGCATACAGCCAGCTATTCTTGTCGGCATCGGATATGACATTACAGAGCCTTATGATACGAAACGGCGCTGGTATGATTTTACTCCAGCAACGGCATTGCCTGCCAAACAACCCCTTGCGCATATGCGAAGAAACGGGCCAGTCAATTATGGTGGTGCAGCCGCGTTAGGTGAATTTATTGAGAAACAGCTTAAACCATGGTTAGCCGCGCACTATGATGTGGATAAAGATAATTACACTTTGAACGGCCATTCTCTTGGCGGGTTGTTTACATTAAATACGTTACTCAATAACCCGGGCTATTATCAGCACTTTATCGCTGTCAGTCCCTCACTTTGGTGGCATGACAACCATCTGTTAAACCAATTAAAGCAAACTTGGCATGACAGTCCCGCGTTATTGGAGCGTCAATTAAACCAAAAGCACCTATCGGTTTATGTCGGTGGTGAAGAACGGGAAGTCATGTTGCCGGATGCCAAACAGTTTATGCGTTATATCGAGACATTTGTGGAAACCAAAGGTGTGATTGAACTCAATCATCTTAACCATGGTTTAGTGGTGCAGCCCGCTATCGCTCATGGCCTATTACAGGCATTACCGAAACAAACCGAATGAAGTAAAAAATAGATACTTTTTCGATGCATTAAACGCGTCTTGATTTCAGCGAATTCAGAGATAACGTAAAATAGAAATTATTTGCCTGACAGGCAGGTTGACATAATGGCGATAACAGCGATTTACCCAGGGACGTTTGATCCGGTCACGCATGGCCACACAGATTTGGTTAATCGAGCCAGTCGGTTATTTGAAAGATTAATTGTGGCGGTGGCTGCCGATACAGGTAAACACAGTTTGTTTGACCTCGATCAACGGGTTGCCATGGCGCAAGAAATTTTTAAAGACTTCGATAATGTTGAAGTGGCCGGTTTTACAGGCCTGCTGGTTAATTTTGCCAGTCAGAAACAGGCTAATGTGATTATTCGTGGTTTGCGCGCGGTGTCTGATTTTGAATATGAAGTGCAGTTAGCCGCCATTAACCGACGTCTGCATGTTGAAGTGGAGACGCTTTTTTTGGCGCCGGCAGAACAATACACCTTTGTGTCTTCCAGCCTAGTGCGCCAAATTGCTTTGCTGGGCGGTGATGTGTCGCAGTTTGTTGCCCCTTGTGTTCAAAAAGCATTTATTGAATATCTGGAAGCAAACCCCAAATAACGTTATGATCTATAAGTTTTTCTGTTAGTGACGTGGAGCGTGTATGTCGCTGTTTATAACTGATGAATGTATCAATTGTGACGTGTGTGAACCGGAATGTCCGAATGGTGCCATTACTCAGGGTGAAGAGATTTATGTGATTGATCCGGCGCTGTGTACGGAGTGTGTTGGTCATTTTGATACACCACAGTGCGTTGAAGTGTGCCCGGTTGATTGCATCCCTAAGGATCCGGATAACGAAGAAACCCACGATCAGCTTTATAAAAAATATCAAATACTCATGGCTGTTTGAGGTTTTTTCTTTGTTTTGCAAAGTGGTTAATCTATTTCGCCAAAACCAAATAGTCGAGATGAGCAAATGAGCAAATTATCTGATGTGAATTTAAATGATTTTTCCGAGCAGGAATTACAAAAACTAATTCACCAATCCAAAAAACAAATTAAAAAACTTAAAACCAAGAAAGTTGCTGTTGTAAATAGCAAAGATCCGGATGTGATTGCCGTTGCCAATGCCTTACGTGAATTAGCCAAGAGTAAAAAAGTGCCACCTGCTGAGGCACTTAGTGCGGTCGCGAAAAACTTGCGTATCGCGATGACGCCAAATCGGAAAAGCCGTTCTGAAACACCAGTTAAATATCGGCACCCCGAAGATGAAAATAAAACATGGAAAGGCTTTGGTAAGCGGCCGCTATGGCTGGCTGAAGCGCTACAAAAAGGACATAAGCTGGAAGAGTTTAAAGTGTGAAATCCGGTTTATCGTTACGGGAACAAGCCGACCGTCTGATTTTCAATTTCATTTACGTCGCGCTTTAAGCGCGGCGGTGCCTGCGGTATGCTTAGCCGCTTTGAGTTTGTCTGAGAAGAAACATGTCCACTGAATACCAACCTGCGCAGCTAGAAGCCGATGTACAGTCCTACTGGCAGCGCCAGCAAACTTTTCGCGCAACCGAAGATACCAGTAAACAAAAATTCTATTGCCTGTCGATGTTTCCGTATCCGAGTGGACAACTCCATATGGGGCATGTTCGTAACTACACGATTGGCGATGTCATTTCCCGATTTCAGCGCATGCAAGGCAAAAATGTGCTTCAGCCCATGGGCTGGGATGCCTTTGGGTTACCTGCTGAAAATGCTGCGATAAAGCACCAAGTTCCACCAGCAACTTGGACTTATCAAAATATTGATTACATGCGTGGGCAGTTACAGCGACTTGGGTTAGCCTATGATTGGCAACGCGAGATCGCTACCTGTAAGCCAGACTATTATCGCTGGGAGCAGTGGTTATTTGTTCGCTTGTTCAAAAAAGGTTTGGTTTATAACAAAACCGCTGCTGTGAATTGGGACCCGGTCGATCAGACGGTCTTAGCCAACGAACAGGTTATTGATGGCAAAGGCTGGCGATCTGGTGCTCCTGTTGAGCGAAAAGAAATTCCTCAGTGGTTTATGAAAATCACCGATTATGCGGAAGAGTTGCTAACCAGCCTAGAAACCTTGTCCGGCTGGCCGGAACAAGTAAAAACCATGCAGGCAAACTGGATTGGACGTTCCGAAGGCTTGCAGTTCAGTTTTGCTGTTGATGGCAGTGAGCAGCGCATTGCCGTTTACACAACGCGTCCAGACACCCTGATGGGCGTCAGCTATCTGGCTTTGTCTCCTGATCACCCGCTTACCCTTCAAGCAGCGGAAAATAATCCTGAGCTTCGCGCCTTTGTTGACGAGTGTCTGCAAACAGGCACATCCGAAGCTGCCCTGGAAACGGTACAAAAACGTGGCATCGATACCGGGTTGCGAGCAATTCATCCGGTAACAGGCGAAACCGTGCCGGTATGGACGGCCAATTTCGTGTTAATGGGCTATGGTACTGGCGCGGTGATGTCGGTTCCCGCGCACGATCAACGGGATTTCGAGTTTGCGCAGGCCTATGAATTGCCAGTTAAACAGGTGATCGAACCTATTTCTGGCGAAGCAGTTGATCTCAACACTGCCGCATACACTGATAAAGGTCGCTTGATCAATTCGGGGCAGTTTGATGGCTTGGATTTCCAAGCCGCTTTTGATGCGATTGCCAACGCGTTGGCTATCTCAGCAGAAGCTGAGCGCAAAGTGAATTATCGTCTGCGCGATTGGGGCGTGTCGCGGCAACGTTACTGGGGCACACCAATCCCTATTATTTACTGTGATAGTTGTGGTGCTGTGCCGGTGCCTGAAGCAGATTTACCGGTTGTCTTACCGGAAGATGTAGTGGTTGATGGCTCAGGCTCGCCAATTAAATCGATGCCTGAATTTTATAACTGCACCTGCCCCACTTGCCAAGCGCCAGCAAAACGAGAAACAGATACTTTCGATACGTTTTTTGAGTCTTCCTGGTACTACGCACGCTTTGCGTGCCCGGATAATCCCGACGCGATGCTGGATAAACGTGCCGACCACTGGTTGCCGGTAGATCAGTATATCGGCGGGATCGAACATGCCGTTTTACATCTGTTGTATGCACGATTTTTTCATAAATTACTGCGTGACGAAGGCTTGATCGATAGTGATGAACCTTTCACAAACCTGCTGACGCAAGGCATGGTGCTGAAGGATGGGGCTAAAATGTCCAAATCCAAGGGCAATACCGTTGATCCGCAGGCATTGATAGACGAGTACGGCGCGGATACGGCGCGTTTGTTCATGATGTTTGCCGCGCCACCAGAAATGTCTTTGGAATGGTCGGATAATGCCGTAGAAGGCGCCAATCGATTTTTGAAGCGGCTATGGCGGGCGGTACACGAACATCGTGAGACGATTGAGGGTGAATTGCCGAAAGTCGCGCCAGAATCTGCAGCAGCTACTGCCCTACGTCGTCAAACCCATCAGACCTTGGCGAAGGTCACCGATGATCTTGGCCGACGTCATACCTTCAATACCGCTATCGCAGCAGTGATGGAATTGATGAACGCGCTGACTAAGTTTAACGAGCAGGATGCCGCTGCTTTATCAGTTCGCCAAGAAGCGTTAGAGCTGGTGGTGCTGATGTTGTCGCCGATAACGCCGCATATATGCCATCACTTGTGGCAAGTGCTGGGGCATCAATCAGCCGTTGTTGATGCTGTCTGGCCTGAAGTCGATGCGTCTGCACTCAAACAAGATACAATTGAATTGATTGTACAGGTCAATGGTAAATTACGTTCACGCATTGAGGTGGCGGCAGATGCTGATAAGGCATCAGTTGAAGCTGCAGCAATGGCTGATGAAACTACCCGACGATTCACGGACGGTCAGACCGTTCGAAAAGTGATTGTTGTCCCTGGCCGACTCGTTAATATTGTCGTCGCCTAATTCGGAGGAAACGCCGCATGATAAAGATGAATGCGCTGAGATTATTATTGGTTGCGACGCTCAGTTTGCTAATGGTTGCCTGTGGTTTTCAGTTACGAGGCGCCGCCGCGATGCCTGACAGTATTGAAACGCTCTACATTCAAGGGATAAATATTCGTGACGGTTTGGGTTTACGCTTAAAACGCATACTGAATCGCAATGATGTCAAGGTGATTGATGAATATCGTGACGGGGCGGCATTGATGACCTTCACCGAGAATAAGCTGGAACGACGGGTGATGTCAGTCGGTGTGCAAACCGCCAAAGTTGCAGAATACGAATTGATTTTGAGTGTGGTTTACAACCTCAGTGATGCACAGCAAAACAGGCTGGCTGAGCAAGAACGGTTTGAAGCGCGCCGCGACTACCAATTCAACCCGCAACAGGTGCTTGGCCGCGATGCGGAGGAAGAAATTCTCATCGAAGAAATGTATGAGCAAGTCAGTCAGGCGATTGTCCGTCGTTTATCTGCACTCAAATAACGCTGGCTGATGCGGCTTAGACCTGAACAGCTCGCTCAACGCCTGTCCCAACACTGGCCAAAAATCACGCTGATTTTTGGTGAGGAAACGTTTCTGGTTGAAGAAGCGGCCAGTCAGGTACGTGAAAAAGCGCAACAGCAGGCAATTTCAGAGCGGCAAGTGTGGCATGTTGAAGGTCGATTTGACTGGTCACAAATCCCGCTTGAGCATGATAATTTATCGTTATTTGCCAGTCATAAGTTGATTGAAATCCGCTTACCAAAGGGTGCGCCGGGTAAAGAGGGCGGGGCGTGGCTGCAGCGGTTTGTTGAACTGGCGCCAGCGGAAATCAGTTTGTTGATTATCAGTGGCAAAATTGATGCCCGTTCTCAAAAAAGTAAATGGTTTACCGGACTGGATGCGGCGGGTTGGACTATCCCGATCTGGCCAATACCGTTTTCGGCGTTACCACAATGGATTTTTCAGCGGATGAAATCGCGTGGTTTGCAGGCCGATTTATCGGTCGCTAATTTACTGGCCGAACGTCTTGAGGGCAATTTGTTTGCGGCAGCGCAAGAAATCGATAAACTCGGCCTGCTAAGCGATAATGGCAGGGTGACGCAGCAATTGGTCGTTGAGAGTGTGGCAGACAATGCGCGATTTGGTGCGTTTGGTCTGATGGATGTGATTCAGGCTGGCCAAGTCAGTAAGGTTCCGCGCGTTTTGGCGCGTATCCGTGCGGAAGGTCTGGATATCCTGTCCGTTTTGTCAGCGATTTCCTGGGCCGTGCAGCGGCATGCGGATATGGCTTTGCAGCTGGCATCTGGCGTTCCGGCCCGAGCGGTTTTTTCGAGTCAGCAGCCGCGCGTGCCGGAAAAGAGTCAACAAGTGACTTTGCAAACAATCAAGCGTCACGAACCAAACCATTGGCGACGCTTTTTGTCGTTATTGGCGGAAATTGATCAGTCTGCAAAAGGACGTCCAGATTGTGACGATGCCTGGCGGTTACTTGAGCAACTGTGTTTGCAACTAACCGCAGTGCCCTTATTACAACGCAATTGAGCAGGGTGATTTGATAGGAATAATGGTGGATATTTATCAATATATAGAACAGCTTGGTCAACAAGCGCGGCAAGCGAGCCGGGTGCTGGCCAAAGCCGAAACGGCCGCAAAAAATCATGCTTTACATGCGATTGCGGATCATGTGGAAAATCAAGCCAGTGCTTTGCAGTCTGCGAATCAGCTGGATTTGGACGCCGGTAAACAAAAAGGATTGGACGCGGCATTATTGGACAGGTTGACGCTGACGCCAGCGCGAATTAACGCCATGGCAACGGGCCTGCGGGAAATTGCTGCGTTACCGGATCCCGTTGGTGAAATTAGTGGCCTGACTTACCGGCCGTCTGGTATCCAGCTGGGTCAAATGCGGGTGCCGCTGGGCGTGATTGGTATCATTTATGAGTCACGACCCAATGTGACGGTTGATGCGGCGGGTCTTTGTCTTAAATCAGGCAATGCCACTATCTTGCGAGGTGGCAGCGAGGCACTGCATTCAAATAAAGCCATCGCGCAATGCGTGCAGTATGGTTTGCGTGACGCCGGCTTGCCGGAAACAGCCGTGCAATTGGTGGAGACAACAGATCGCGAAGCAGTCGGTCAATTAATCACTTTGCCGGAGTATGTTGATGTCATTGTACCGCGAGGTGGCAAAGGTCTAATCGAAAGAATCAGTCAGGATGCTCGCGTGCCGGTTATCAAACATCTGGATGGTATTTGTCATGTTTATGTTGATGCTGAAGCAGATCTCAGTATGGCAACTGATATTGCTTTCAATGCCAAATGCCACCGATATGGTGTCTGTAATGCCATGGAAACCTTACTCGTAAACGGACAAATTGCTGCGCAATTATTACCCACGCTGGCTGAGCAATTTCGTAATGAAGGCGTCGTGCTTCGGGGCTGTGCCGAGACCAGGAAGATTTTGCCAGAGATCGATGTCGCCACAGAGGAAGATTGGAATACAGAATACTTGGCGCCAGTTCTCTCAATACGTATTGTCCAGAATATTGATGAGGCGATGGATCACATTCATCAGTACAGTTCGGGGCATACCGAAACCATCGTGACGGAAAACTATGGGTTGGCAAGACGCTTCCTACGGGAAGTGGATTCCAGTTCGGTCATGGTGAACGCCTCGACGCGGTTTGCAGATGGATTTGAATATGGCTTAGGCGCAGAAATTGGAATTTCCACGGACAAATTGCACGCTCGCGGCCCGGTTGGTCTGGAAGGGCTGACTTCTCAAAAATGGATTGTGTTGGGTAGTGGCCAAATTCGAAAATAACGGCTTACCAACCGGGATTGGTATTTTTGGTGGCACCTTTGATCCGGTCCATTTTGGTCATTTGCGTATTGCCCTTGAGGTGTGCCAACAGTTAAATCTGGATCATGTGCGATTGGTGCCTTGTCATGTGCCGCCGCATCGCTCTCAGCCGACTACGGACGGCAAAGCGCGTCGTTTGTTGTTGGAGTTGGCGGTGAAAAGCTGTCCATCTTTAATTGTCGACGATATCGAGCTAAACCGTGCAGGGCCTTCCTATAGCATTGATACTGTGCGTGCGCTTCGTGAGGATTATCCGCAGCAATCACTGTATTTAATCGTAGGCAGTGATAATTTCCGACAATTGGATACTTGGCGTGATTGGCAGTCCCTCTTGCAATATGCCCATATCGTCGTTGTCAGACGCGCTGGTGAGGCGCTGGATCTCTCGACTACCATGGCAGCATGGTTGCAAACGCATCTTGCCAAATCAGCCGATATCAATCTGACCGAAGGAAAAGTCTGGACGCTGGATGTCACGCCTTTGGCGATTTCCGCAACTACCATCAGAGCACAACGTGCTGCAGGGGGATCGGTTCAGTTTTTGCTGCCTGAGACGGTGTTGACCGCGATGGATCAACTTGGTCTGTATCCAACTGACAGGTGATGCAAGCAGATTTTTTCACATTATCAAAAATTGGCTGGATGTTAGTCAGTCCAACAGCATGGATAGTATGGGGTGTTGTGCTGGCAACAATTTTCTTGTTGGTCGGCTGGATACGCACGGCCAAAGTTGGATTATGTGGTTTATCCCTTTTACTGGTGCTGACCAGTTTTTATCCTTGGGGCGATATGCTGCTTGGTAAACTAGAGAACCGGTTCGCCGCTCCAGCCCTAACTGAGCAGATACCTGATGCCCTGATTGTGCTTGGCGGAGCAGAAGATATGACGGTATCACTAAGTCATAGTGGTGCAGAAGTAGGGGAAGCCGCAGAGCGTTATCTGGTGGCAGCGCAACTGGCCAGAACCTTTCCAGAAACACCGGTGTGGGTAAGTGGTGGCAGCGCCGCGTTGACGATGACAGATCATGCGCAAGTGGCCGCGATTCACCGGCGTGTGATGCAGGTTGCCGGCTTACCTGCTGAACAAGTGAGGATCGAGCAGCAAAGTCGCAATACGGCCGAAAATATGCAGAATTTATCTCAAGTGTTACCCCGCGATGGTTATTATCTGTTGATTACGTCCGCATTTCATATGCCAAGAGCGATTGGTGCGGCACGTCAGCAGGGACTAAAGCTAACTCCCTATCCAGTCGATTATCGAACCGAGTCCGGTGCGTATAGAAAGCTCCGTTTCCAACCCTTATCTAATTGGAAAAATCTAGAGCTGGCATGCCGGGAGTGGTTGGGTTTGGTGGTGTACTATCTGACCGGAAAAAGCCCATCCATTTTTCCTGCACCCGGAAATGACGCAGACGCCAAAGGCGACATGCGCTAAACTAAAACTGATGTTAACCAATGGAGATGCCATGCAGGCAGAACATTTGAAATTACTGGTACTTGATGCCTTGGAATCAATCAAAGCACAGGATATTACGGTACTCGAAGTCACTGATATGACTGATGTTTGTGACTATATGATTATTGCCACCGGCAATTCAAACCGTCAGGTGAAAGCCCTTGCCAATGAAGTGGCGGTTCAGGCTAAAGCCGCTGGGGTTCAACCGCTCGGTATTGAAGGTGAAGATGTTGGGGAGTGGGCGTTGGTTGATCTGGGAGATGTCATTACCCATATCATGACGGCACCTACCCGTGCGACTTATAACCTGGAAAAGTTATGGCGGGTTGAAAACAAGCAGACGGCGGCAGACGGTGAATGAAGCTAAAACTCCTCGCTGTTGGTCACAAAATGCCGCAGTGGGTGACTGATGGCTATCAGGAGTACGCTCGACGATTACCTCGTGATTGTTCCCTGCAATTGACGGAAATTGTGCCGGCAAAAAGAGGCAAGACCGGTCATGCAGAGCAATGGAAGCAAGATGAAGGCAAACGATTGCTGTCAGCGCTATCTGAACAGGATCATGTGGTAGCGCTGGCTGTTGAGGGAAAGCCTTGGAGTACGCCGGCATTGGCCGCCGAGCTTGCTGCCTGGCAACAACGTGGTCAAGATGTCAGTTTTTTGGTTGGCGGTCCCGATGGTTTATCGGCAGAATGCATGGCAAGAGCAAACCAGCTCTGGTCACTGTCGGCACTTACTATGCCCCATCCGCTAGTCCGTGTGATTATGGCTGAACAAATATATCGTGCCTGGTCGCTTTTAAATAATCATCCCTATCATCGGGCATGAGATTTCCACGCATTTATCTTGCTTCTGGATCACCACGACGCCGCGAACTTTTGGCGCAATTGGCAATCTCTTTTGACGTACTGGCAGTAACAACGGATGAGTCGGTGATGGCCAATGAATTGCCTGAGGACTATGTCAAACGGGTAACCACTAACAAAGTTCAAGCAGGTTGGCAGAAAATGCAGGAGCAGCAATTAACACGCAAACCCATCCTGGCTGCTGATACGGCCGTTGTAGTTGGTAATGAGATCCTGGGCAAGCCTGTCGATGAATCTATGGCCCGATCATTCATGCAGAGGCTTTCTGGTACAACACACCAAGTCATTACTGCGGTGACTGTATTGAACGGGACAGCACTGCAATGCCGACTTCAGTGGAATACAGTGACATTTTGCCAACTGACGGCGGCAGAAATTGATTGGTATATTGGTACAGGAGAGGGCAACGATAAAGCCGGTGGTTACGCTGTTCAGGGCCTGGCAGCCCAGTTTATTGAGAATATAACGGGCAGTTACTCGGGCATTATGGGGTTGCCGTTGTTTGAAACCCGCCAATTATTGCAAGGTATGGAATCTCCGAATGAGTAGTGAACTGCTGATTAATGTGACGCCCAGTGAAACCCGTGCCGCTGTCGTTGAAAACGGCGTTTTGCAGGAAGTGTTCATTGAGCGCAGTGAGTCCCGTGGGCTGGTAGGCAACATCTACAAAGGTAAGGTTTGCCGTGTCTTGCCCGGCATGCAAGCCGCATTTGTTGAAATCGGTTTGCCACGTGCTGCTTTTTTACACGCCTCTGATATTTCGATTCCAAAAGGACAGACGGGAGATCTAGAAGCCAGTGCCGTGACTCCGCCAATTACCAGTCTGCTCAGAGAGGGGCAGGAACTCATGGTGCAGGTCATTAAAGACCCCATGGGTACGAAAGGAGCACGTTTGACCACACAATTATCGGTGTCTTCACGCTATCTGGTGTATATGCCAGAAGCAGAAGGAATCGGTATTTCATTGAAAATAGAAGATGAAGCGGAACGGGAGCGCTTAAAACAGTGTCTGCTTGAGAAAATGCCTATTTCTTCTGGCGGATATATCATGCGGACAGCTGCTGAGGGCGGGAGTGAGGCTGAGATTGCCGCCGATCTTCAGTTTTTACATCGGCTCTGGCAAAAACTGACTGAGCGGCGCAAACAATTAGCCTGTGGTGAAGCGCTTTACGAAGATCTGCCATTGGCACTACGCGCCTTACGCGACTTAATCACGCCAGAAATTGAACGTATCCGCATTGATGCAAAAGAAAGTTATCAGGCGGCCTGTCATTTTGCCGATAGCGTCATGCCGGAATGTCTGAACAGGTTAGAGTGGTACCCAGGGCCGCGTCCTTTATTTGATTTGTTTAGTGTTGAGGATGAAATCCAAAAGGCTTTAGAGCGCAAGGTTTTACTTAAATCCGGTGGCTATTTAATCTTCGACCAAACCGAGGCGATGACAACGATTGACGTCAATACCGGCGGCTTTGTTGGCCATAAAAACCTTGAGGAAACCATTTTCAAAACGAACTTGGAAGCGGCGCATGCGATTGCTCGTCAACTGCGGGTAAGGAATCTCGGCGGCATCATCATTATCGACTTTATTGACATGATTGAACTCAGTCATCGCGAACAAGTGCTGCGTGCCTTGGAACAAGCCATGCAAACGGATCGTGCCAAACACAAGATCAGTGCGGTATCGGAGTTGGGGTTGGTTGAGATGACGCGTAAACGCACTCGGGAAAGTCTGGGCCATATTCTGTGTGAACCCTGTCCAAGCTGTCAGGGACGGGGATATACCAAAAATGTCGAAACCGTCTGCTATGAAATTTTTCGCGAAATTCTCAGAGAGTCCAAGCAATATGAGTCAAAACAGTTTTTGATTTTAGCGTCACAAGATGTCATTGATAGACTTAATGATGAAGACTCCACGAAAGTAGCAGAACTGGAACAGTTAATTGGTAAACCCATTCTGTTTCAATGTGAACCTCAATATGGTCGAGAACAGTACAACGTGGTGCTGATGTAATATGAAATCGTGGTTGACAGGTCTGCATATTGCCGGTCGGCAATTGATCATGTTGATCGCCATCGCTGCCGTTATTTTGATTCTCATATTGGCTAGTGGTTACTGGCTTTCACAAGCGGTTGCCGATAGACAGGCGGAAATCGCAGCGTGGGCCAGTGAACGAAGTGGTTATGATATTGAGATTGGCGATGCACGTATTTACTGGCTAGATATCATTCCCAAGTTACGACTTAGTGACGTGACTGTGCTCACACAGCAAACGCGTCAGCCGGTATTATCTTTTGACAATCTGGATGTGGCGGTGGACTTGCTGAGCAGTTTGCAGCACCAGCAATTAGCCGTCGACAGCGTTGCTGTAAGTGGCTTGCAAGCCCAGATTAGCCGAGATAGCCAAGGAAAAGTCCATTTGTCTGGTGGTCATGCCACAACGGGTAGTCAAGATATCGCAACGTTTCAAAAACGGGCGTTGGGCATCGAGTCTGTGAGTGTGTCAGAGGCCAGCATTGATTATGAAGATGAAAAATGGCCACAACTGACAGGTCGCTATCAGTTTGAAAATGGACTAATCGTTCAAGATGCCGGTTTTATTAAAGGCTCCGTCAATATTCAGCCACCGGTGCATTTGGGCGAAGCCATTCAGGTTCAGGCTGAGGCGTCTACAGCGCAACCTGCATTGGATCATTGGCAAGTTAGGGTTGCAGGCAGTGAAATTGAATTAGCCGCACTACTTGGCCAGCGTTCGCTTGCCGATATTCAGATTAATCAAGGTACGACAGGGCTGAACCTGACCGCAATAAAACAACTCGACATGTTTTCAGTCGTAGGCACCATGGAGGGGGATGATATTGTTCTGCAATCGGCAAACGATCCACAGTTGGCAGTTACGCTGAATAGTTTTTCAACAGCACTGGACTTTATTCACGAAGCGTCTCAGTGGCAGCTTGCATTGGATCAGTTTGCTGTGAATATCGACAATCGTGAATGGCCTGAGACGGAAATGCAGATAGCCGTCTCGCCGAAGTCGGGTGTATCCCTTACCAGTTCCTTCATGCAGATTGGTGATGTGAGTCAAATTGCCAAACTTACCTCTGCGACACCTGATTGGATGACGGCGCTGGACCCGGCTGGTGAGGTATCCGCGTTTGAATTACGTTTATCCCCTGAGCAGTCTCTGGAAGTTTTAAGCGGTGAATTTCGCAATGTTGCGACGGCGCCGTATCGCGATTTCCCCGGGGTCTCTGGCGTGACGGCGAAGGTGCAGTGGCATGAACAACAAGCACAAATTGAACTGAATAGTACAGCGCTTGCATTGTATAGCGAGACACTGCCGAAAACCGTGTATTTTGATAAAGCCAGTGGCAGGGTGAGTTGGCAGCCGGCATCGACAGGTGATCTACTGGCGGTTGAAGCGATTCAGATTATTAACCCCGATATGCATCTTATACTCGATGGCAGCTGGCGAGGCGGGACAGAACCAGAAACTGACATGCGCCTTTCTATTGCCGATTTTCAGGTAGCCAATTGGCTGCGGTATGTCCCGGAGTCAATATTGGAGCCGACCTTTTTAAACTGGGCGCGTGAGGCTTTTGTTGCCGGCAAGATTATCGATGGTCATGTTCAGCTCAATGGTGACTTGCGCGCATTTCCATTCGACACAAAACCGGACGCAGGCGACTTCAGTTTTCATTTGCCCGTGCATCAGGTTACCCTCGATTATGGTGAAGGCTGGCCACCTTTAGAGCAGGTATCAGGACAAGTTGACGGTCATAATAATCAGCTGACTATCGCGGCCAGTCAAGGTCAAATTGCCGGCTATGAGTTTGCAACCGTTGCTGCCGAGATTGATAACCTGATTAACGGTTTGCCAATATTGACCGTGGATGGAAAATTACAGGGACAGGCCCAGTCCGGCATGGATTTTTTAAAAAACAGTCCACTTGCAGAGCGGTTTGGACCGCTGGCTGAATCATTGACACTGCAGGGCGAATCAACCCTGGATTTGGCACTAACAGTGCCACTGCTCGATCCCGATAACACGCAGGTGCAGGGTAACATCGGCTTAACAGGGAATCAGCTCACGCTGACCGCTTTACCTAAATTGCAGTTCCAATCAATTAACGGGGCGCTGAAATTTGATAATGACGGGCTGTATGCTACGGATGTGCAAACCCAGTTTTTGGCTAATTCGGCTCGCGTCAATGTCGACACAGACGAAGACAAAACACTGGTGAGCATTGAAACCAGTGCGTCCGTGTCCAGCCTGGCAGCGCATTGGCAATTAGATATGCCGCTACTGGCTGATATCAGTGGTACAACAGAATTAGCGGCGAGTATTGCTATTCGTGAGACTGGGCTAGGTGATTTTTCGGTTTTGGTCAACTTGCAATCAGACCTTATTGGTATTGCATCGTCACTGCCACCGCCATTTAATAAATCAGCGCAGACAGCCATGCCGTTGTCATTACAAATTGAACCTGCGGATACGTTACGCATAAACGGATCGCTTGATAATGGACTCAGTGCGTCAGCAAGGCAGCAGGGAGACGATTGGCAAGTTGCTATTGGTTTTAATAAGCCTGATCTGACTCTACCTGACGCCGGTGTGTCGGTATCCGGCCAAATGGCATCGCTGGATTTAGCACCATGGCAACAGTGGCTTGCAAATCAATCTGGTCAATCAGCGTCCTCAGTGTGGCAACCAGATAAGTTGAATCTACAATTTGAGGAACTCAAGCTGCCTAAGCTGACTTTGGATGCGGTCAACCTTGAAGGCCAAAAAAAAGCCGCTTTTTGGCAACTACAACTTTCGGCAACGCAATTACAAGGCAATATAAACTGGCCAACATCAGGCGATGTGTTGCCGAGCTTAAACTTTGATTTCATTGATTTTCCCTTGCCAGCATCGGATGGGGCGACTGCGCAGCAAGCAAAACCATCCCAGTCCCCTTTATGGCCTGGTTTTCAGTTGAACATTAACAACCTGCGTATTGACGGTATGCAGCTTGGGCGTTTGCAGGCAACTGCATTACGTGAGCCGATGCGGTGGCAATTGGTTTCCGCCAGTTTACAATCGCCGTCACTACAAGCGACGGCAAGCGGTAATTGGCGTCGTACTGATGATGGTGATAATACGGAATTACGCGTAGAGTTGAGCAGCAGTGATATGGCAGCCTTATTGACAGATCTTGGCTATCAACCTGCGATAGAGGCTGAGTCGGTCCGTGTTTCGGGGCAATTTAACTGGCCGGATCAGCCTCTGGCAATGGACAGAAAAACGTTAACCGGCAATCTGCAAGTTGAAGCACGCAAAGGCACCTTGAAGGAAATTGAGCCGGGCGCAGCGGGGCGAATTTTTGGTTTGCTCAGTTTTACAGCAATTCCACGTCGCCTGTCTCTCGATTTTAGCGACCTTTTTGGGCAGGGTCTGGACTTCAGCCAAATTGATGGACGTTTTGAGTTTGCCAACGGTTTGGCGACCACGAATAATTTGCAGTTGCGAGGTGATACAGCGGTAATTAATGTGACTGGGCCGGTTAACTTAGTCGACCGAAGTTATAACCAAATCGTGCAAATTACGCCCAAAGTTTCTTCAACATTGCCATTGGCTGGCGCGGTTGCCGGTGGCCCAGTCGGACTGGGGGTTGGTACGGCCATCTTTATTGCCGATAAAATAGCCGGACGGCTTTTTGATCGTGAGTTGGTCGACATCATCAGCTATCGCTACAACCTGACTGGACCATGGGATGCGCCGGAAATGCAATTGTTTGACGCGGAAAGTCCGTGATCTCTGATAAAATAAGCGTTTTATCCAGATTAAAAGAAGCATTATGAGCACAGCCTATCTTGATGTCGTGACAGCATCATTGCTGACCCCGGCGTCACTTCAGTTGCAAGATGCTGAAGCTGCACTGGCCAAAACAATGCGGCCAGGCGTGGACTATGCGGATCTCTATTTTCAGCGTAATCGCAGTGAAAACTGGTTACTTGAAGACGGGATCATCAAGGATGGTGGTTTTCACCTTGAGCAAGGCGTTGGCGTTCGTGCCATTAGCGGTGAAAAAACGGGATTTGCTTATTCAGACAATTTAGAAAAATCTGCATTACTCCAAGCCGGTGATGCAGCCAGTTCTGTAGTGAAGTCAGGGCAGCAGAAAAAAATTAGTCTGGCTAGCATGGTACGCGCTACACCCTATTACGCCGCTACTGACCCGATTTCGACTTTATCCGCTGATGCCAAACTGGATTTGCTACGGCGAGCCGATACCGCAGCTAGAGAGGCTGACCCCAGAGTCAAGCGAGTAACGGTCAGTCTTGCCGGTGAAGAAGATCTGGTTTTTATTCTGGCCAGTGATGGTACGTTGGCAGCAGATGTCCGTCCTCTTATTCGTTTAAATGTCAGCGTCATTGTCGAGTCGGATGGCCGACGTGAGCGGGGTAGTGCCGGCGGTGGCAGACGACTCGATTATCAGTATTTTGTTGCGGATGACTTACCAGAATCTTTTGCCAAAGAAGCCGTGCGGCAGGCGTTGGTTAATCTGGAAGCAGTTGATGCCCCGGCTGGCAGTATGCCTGTGGTACTGGCATCAGGTTGGCCTGGTGTTTTATTGCATGAGGCCGTTGGGCATGGGCTTGAGGGAGATTTTAATCGACGCGGTAGCTCTGCTTTTTCAGGCAGAATTGGTGAGCAGGTCGCCTCGTCACTTTGTACTGTTGTGGATGACGGTACCCTCAGCGATAGGCGTGGATCCCTAACTGTCGATGATGAAGGCACGCCAACACAGTGCACGACCTTGATTGAAAATGGTCGGTTGACAGGCTATATGCAGGATAAACTCAATGCCAGGTTAATGGGTATGCCAACCACCGGCAATGGTCGCCGGGAGTCTTATGCGCATTTACCTATGCCCCGCATGACCAATACTTACATGCTCGCTGGCCCGCATAAGCCCGATGAAATCATCAGCTCAGTAAAAAAAGGCATTTATGCCGTTAATTTTGGTGGCGGTCAGGTCGATATCACCTCAGGCAAATTTGTTTTTTCCAGTAGCGAAGCTTATTTAATCGAAAACGGTAAAGTAACGCGTCCAGTCAAAGGTGCAACATTGATAGGCAATGGGCCTGATGTCATGAATTGTATCAGTATGGTGGCTGATGATGTGGCTTTGGATTCAGGCATTGGCAATTGCGGCAAAGACGGACAAAGTGTCCCGGTTGGTGTTGGGCAACCCACCTTGAAAGTCGACAAGCTGACAGTGGGGGGAACCGCCTAATGGCTGATCGTCCCCATAAGGCCATTGCTTTACTTTCTGGTGGTTTGGACTCGATGTTGGCGGTCCGCGTCATTCAGGAACAGGGTATCGAGGTTGAAGGGATAAATTTTTATACGGGCTTTTGTGTCGAAGGCCATACGCATGCAATTCGCAATGAGCATCGAGAAAAAACTAAACGCAATAATGCCTTATGGTCAGCAGAGCAGTTGGGAATAAAACTACATATTGTTGATGTCATAGAAGAGTACAAGGATGTTTTGCTAAATCCGCGACATGGCTATGGCAGCCATATGAACCCTTGTCTTGATTGTAAGGTATTTATGGTTCGCAAAGCCGTTGAATGGATTCGGGAAAATTATCACAATCATTTCGACTTTATTATTACCGGAGAAGTCATCGGCCAACGGCCTAAATCACAGCTAAAAAAGAGCATGCCCGTTGTCGCGAGAGAATCTGGTGCCGAGGATATATTGCTCAGACCGCTCTGTGCGAAGAATCTGGCGCCGACAAAACCGGAACGTGAAGGTTGGATTAATCGTGACCAACTTTATGGTTTTTCCGGGCGTAATCGTACGCCGCAAATGAAGCTGGCGGCGTCATTTGGCTTTACAGATTATGCTGCGCCGGCCGGCGGCTGTTGTTTTCTGACGGATGCCAGCTATTCAGGCAAACTGGTCGATTTGTGGCAGGCGCGTCAGTCACGGGATTATGAGTTAGATGACATTATGTTATTAAAAGTTGGGCGTCACTTGCGTCCTGAAAAAACGTTTAAGGTTATCGTGGCGCGAGATCAAGGTGAATGTAAATTCATGGAGGGATATCGCAACCAATATGTCAGTCTCACTCCGGTCAGTCATAAAGGTCCAATGGCGTTAATTGATGGCGATATCTCGTCTGCTCAATTAGACTTGGCTGCGTCGATTGTGGCGCGATTTGGTCAGGGCAAACTGGCCGATGAAGTGATGCTTGAAGTGAGAAAACCGGATAACCATCGGGAAATGGTAAAAATTCGGCCTATGCCAGCGGCTCAGATCCCGCAAAGTTGGTATTTATGAGTCACCATTACCTGAATGCGGAGCGCCTTTTATGCCCGATGCCGGTGATTCGGACTCAAGATAAAGTAAAGCAGTTACAAGCGGGCGATACACTGGCAATCAGCTGCACCGATCCGGGTGCATTGCATGATATTCCGGCATGGGCGAGAATCCATGGTCATGAAATAACCGAACAGCAAACGCGCGAAGCGGGCTGGGTCATTACGGTCAGAGTTGGTGCGTCGCACTAAAGTGGTGCCTATCGTGCAATAACCGCACCTTTTTGGTGCTTTTGTGGTGAGGGGAAGCGGTTAATTGCCTGTTTTGAGTGCATTGTAGAAGTTGGCAAGCTTTGTGCTGTTATGGTGAGTGTAAATTTTTTGTAGCACCGCGGGGTGCATTTTTAAACCTGGAGAGATTACATGTCAGTCGAAAATGTTTTACAGATGATCAAGGACGAAGAAGTCAAATTCGTCGATTTCCGTTTTACCGACACTCGTGGTAAAGAACAGCATGTTTCTTATCCGGCGCATGGTATTGATGAAGATACCTTTTCTGAAGGTGTGATGTTTGACGGTTCATCTGTTGCTGGCTGGAAAGGAATTAATGAATCAGACATGATTCTGATGCCGGACCCGGAAACGGCCGTGTTAGACCCTTTCATGGATGACATTACCTTAATCATTCGTTGCGACATCGTTGAACCAGCGACAATGCAAGGCTATGAACGTGATCCCCGCAGTGTTGCTAAGCGGGCGGAAGCTTACTTGCAATCTACCGGCATGGCCGATGTCGCTTATTTTGGCCCAGAACCGGAATTCTTCATCCTTGATGATGTGCGTTGGGGCAGTAATATTTCAGGGTCTTTCTACAAAATTGATTCGGATGAGTCTTCGTGGAATACCGAAAAAGTCTTCCCTGATGGCAACAAAGGTCACCGCCCAAGTGTGAAAGGCGGCTATTTCCCTGTACCCCCCGTCGACTCTTTGCAAGATATCCGTTCAGCAATGTGTCTGACCATGGAAGAAATGGGGCTGGTAACTGAAGTACATCACCATGAAGTGGCGACAGCGGGGCAGTGTGAAATCGGCACCAAATTCAACACGTTAGTCAAAAAAGCTGACGAAGTACAGATTTTGAAATATGTCGTTCACAATGTTGCGCACGTTTACGGTAAAACAGCGACCTTTATGCCAAAACCATTAGTCGGTGACAATGGTAGTGGTATGCATGTTCACCAATCCATTGCTAAAGATGGTGATAATTTGTTTACTGGTAACAAGTACGGTGGTCTGTCAGAAACAGCGTTGTACTATATCGGCGGTATTATCAAACATGCCCGTGCGCTTAATGCCTTTACTAACTCCAGCACCAATAGCTACAAACGCCTGGTACCGGGCTTTGAAGCCCCGGTCATGCTGGCTTATTCAGCACGAAATCGTAGTGCGTCAATCCGTATTCCTTTTGTCAGTAACCCTAAAGGACGCCGTATCGAAGTGCGTTTCCCAGATCCTTCAGCAAACCCTTATCTGGCATTCAGTGCCATGTTGATGGCGGGTCTTGATGGCATTAAAAACAAGATCCACCCGGGCGATGCGATGGATAAAGACTTGTACGATTTGCCGCCAGAAGAATCTGCAAATATCCCGACAGTATGTCATGCGCTGGATCAAGCATTGAATGCTTTGGATCAAGATCGTGCCTTTCTGACTGAAGGCGGTGTTTTCACCGACGATATGATTGATGGTTATATCGCGCTGAAAATGGAAGAAGTCACCCGTCTGCGTATGGAAACACATCCTGCTGAGTTTGATCTGTACTACAGTGTCTAAAACCGTAGCATAATTTGTAGCGAAAACGCCTCCTTTCCGGAGGCGTTTTTGTTTGTATCATCCTCTACTTGTCATGCCTATCTGGCTGGCCTATATTGTTGGTATGAAAAAAATAATTGCTTTGCTGCTTTGTTTTTTACCAGTTGTTATTACGGCTGAGGTTTATCGTTGGGTTGATGAAAATGGTAATACCGTTTTTTCAGATCAACCTGTCGAAAATGCTGAGCCGGTCGATTTACCTGAAGCATCGACCTATTCCCCAGTTGACCTGCCTGATATTGATCCCGATTCTGATGAGACTGATAGTGACCTAACAGAAGAGGAAGCAACGGCGGTGCCTGATTATGAGATTGGTGTTGTGAGTCCGCAAGATGATGAAACGATGCGGATCAACAATGGAAATTTAACGGTGAATATCGAAATACGCCCCGCATTAAGCAGTGACAGGCAAGATAAGATTCAACTGAATCTTGATGGCCGCCCCCATGGCGAACCCTTGCCCCAGTTAAGCTTCTCTCTCGAAAATCTTGATCGAGGCACCCATACGCTGTCAGCCAGTGTGATTAATCAAAATGGTGAAGTTATCGCCGAAAGCCCGCAAATCAAGTTTCACTTGCAACGCAATAGTATTTTATTGAACCCTAATACGCGTAACGTGCCAGCGCCCTAGCTTCTTTTCAACTGCTATACTGGTGGTATGCATCAAAATGGTGCAAGATCACGCTATCTGATTGATGCCGATAAACGTATTGCCAGCAAATCAATCCAGTGTAAAAAATAAATGTAAATCTAATCAATCGCTTATAAAAAAAACTGTTTTTAATCCTGTGTTTGGAGTGGATTTTGCAGTCTAGGCGACATGAAAAGTGATCACCTGCTGATGAATGATGAGTTAATTGCCTGTACAGATGTCTTGGAGAATCTGGCGACGGCGGTACTGGTGCTCGATACACAGTGCCGAGTTTGTTATATCAATACCGCCACAGAAATCATGTTTGAGATTTCGCAACGTCAGGCAGAGCACATTCCCTTTCAAATGCTTTTACCCGGCGAGTTGCGCCTTCAGAAATCGATCCAGCGTGTGCTTAGCAGTGGTCAAGCATTGATCGAACGAGAAATTACGTTATTTTTGCCGGCGAGTGGCGAAATTGTGGTGGATTGTGCCATTAAACTGATGGACCTTGGTGAGTCGTATTTGCTGATTGAATTGTCTCAATTGGATTATCAACAGCGCGTAAACCGGGATGAAAACTTACAGACGCAACAACAGGTTGTTCGCGGTCTGGCACATGAGATAAAAAACCCTTTAGGCGGATTAAGAGGCGCAGCGCAGTTGCTTGAAAGGCAACTGGACTCAGACGATCTGAAAGAATATACCCGTATCATTATCAGCGAAGCAGATCGCCTACAAAATCTGATGACCAGAATGTTAGGACCGTATCAGCAATCTGACAAAACAGCGGTCAATATTCATGAAATTTTGCAACGTGTTCGGCAGCTGGTTGATATCGAAGTTGATGAGCGACTTCAATTTATTGTCGATTATGACCCAAGTATTCCAGATTTACATGCCGACTTTGATCAACTCATCCAGATTTTTCTCAATATCGTTCGTAATGCGGTCCAAGCGATGCACGGTATTGGCATCATCCGCCTGCGCACCCGTATTCAGCGTAACCTGACGATTGATAAGTCCTTCTATAAATTAGGGGTGTTGGCTGAAGTCGAAGATAACGGACCGGGTATTCCCAAACATTTACAAGACAGTTTGTTTTATCCGTTGGTCACCGGCCGTGCTGATGGCACCGGTCTGGGTTTATACCTGGTTCAAAACTTGGTGCAACGCAATGATGGGACGGTGATATGCAGCAGCCATCCTGGGCAAACAGTCTTTTCTGTAACTTTTCCGCTGGAGTCAAGCTAACGTGGCTAATAAACCAAACGTATGGATAGTCGACGATGATCGTTCAATTCGCTGGGTCTTGCAGAAAGCGCTTGAATCTGTCGATATCAGCGTTCAATCATTCGAAAATGCCGATTTGGCACTCCGCGCATTAAAGCAGGAAGCGCAGTCCAACCCTGACGTATTAGTCAGCGACATTCGGATGCCAGGCATGGATGGCTTGCAATTACTGGCCGATATTCAACTGCACCAGCCTGAGTTACCGGTGATTATCATGACCGCCTATTCCGATCTGGACAGCGCCGTGTCAGTGTATGAAGGCGGTGCTTTTGAATATTTACCAAAACCGTTTGATGTGGATGAAGCGGTCGAATTAGTACAACGTGCCATTGCTCACCGCCAACAAAAACATGATGAACCGGATGATGCAATTAATCTGGGTACCGAAATTATTGGTGAAGCACCGGCCATGCAAGAGGTGTTTCGGGCGATTGGACGCCTGGCGCGATCGAATATTACGGTTTTGATTAATGGTGAATCAGGTACCGGTAAAGAATTGGTCGCTCATGCCTTACACAAGCATAGTCCACGGCGAACGGCGCCATTTATTGCATTGAACATGGCTGCCATTCCCAAAGAATTACTGGAGTCAGAGCTGTTTGGTCATGAAAAAGGGGCTTTTACCGGAGCGCATGCCGCTCGAAAAGGGCGCTTTGAACAAGCGAACGGTGGCACCTTATTTCTTGATGAAATTGGCGACATGCCAATTGAGCTGCAAACTCGGTTGTTACGGGTATTGTCTGATGGCGAGTACTTTCGCGTTGGTGGACATAGTGCGGTAAAAGCCGATGTTCGGATTATTGCCGCGACGCACCAAAATTTGGAACAACGGGTTGAACGGGGCGATTTTCGAGAAGATTTATTTCATCGACTCAACGTCATCCGGATCCATATACCGGCACTCAGGGAAAGACGTGAAGATATACCAGCGCTAGTGGCCTATTTTTTAAGCAAAGCGGCACGCGAATTGAACATGGCAACTAAATCGGTGGCAGCAGAAGTCGATAATTATCTGTCTCAATTAACTTGGCCAGGCAATGTTAGACAATTAGAAAATGTTTGTCGTTGGCTAATGGTTATGTCTCCGGGGCAAGTTGTACAAATGGATGATCTTCCCGGTGAGCTATCAGCTGAAAATCATGATGACACGAGTCGTCGTCATGGTGACTGGCAGCAACTATTTAAACAGTGGGCCGCAGCCAAGGCCTTGACCGGGCAGGAAGGGGCTTTGGCCGATGTGGTGCCAATGATTGAAAATGTGTTGATGGAAGTCGCTTTGGAAAAAACAGCAGGTAAACGTCAGGAAGCTGCCAAGTTGTTGGGATGGGGGCGAAATACGTTGACCAGAAAATTAAAAGAGAATTGAATCTATCCTTGCAAGAGATATCGTCTCACTGTATACTTATCTGCTTATTCAGGTGCGGGGTGGAGCAGCCTGGTAGCTCGTCGGGCTCATAACCCGAAGGTCGTTGGTTCAAATCCAGCCCCCGCTACCAATTCTGAATTCAGAATCAACGAAGGCTCAGAACAATTTCAGAAATGTTCTGGGCCTTTTTTATCTGAAATCAGCCGTTTCTAGCTCTTTTTAGCCAGAAAATATCTGGACGTCTTTAATTCAGCACAAATCAGCGGGACAACGCTGAGCTGTTAACGTTTTTCGCCAGTCATGGTTAACGCGATGCCGGCCCGTCACAGCATGTCTCTTGAATTGACCATATTTATTCACCTTGGAATATGTGTTGTATTTTAGGTGATCAACTTTTGGCTTATTAAACGGTATAATAGAAGCAAAATTGGATAAGTGATGAATGCTGTCGTTAGCTTCGCCTGTTACTGGCGTGACTACGAAAGAATTTATTAGCGCAGAGGCTAACAATGTCACCTGCCCAAATAATGATGCGTTTGCGAGCATGAAAATAAATATTAGAAAGCAGCAAACGAGTGCATCCAGACTACCGGGTCTGTGTGGATAGAGAGGATCTTGCCAGTTTTGTTTTACATTAACTGGTTCGACGCGCGCGACCGGTGGTTGATGTTAACTGTACACATTAACTTACGGAAATGGTATGCGAAATTTATACGATCATGATCTGGACTATTCGAGCTGTGGCGTTGGATTTATCACAAACAAGCATAGCAAGCAGACCCATGAGCTATTGGATTTAGCACATCAGGCACTTTGTAAAATCCCCCATCGTGGTGGTATGAGTGCCGAGGGTATTGGTGATGGTGCGGGCGTCAATGTTGATATTTCTCTGAATTTCTTTCGGTTTCTGACGGGGCGTCAGGATCTGGTGTTAGGCCAGTTCGGTGTTGCCAATTTTTTCTATCCGTCTGACTTAACGCAGCACTCTGCTGCAGAAAAACTGATCACCAAAATACTCGCCGATCACGACTTGGAAACCATTTTGTGGCGTGATGTCGAAGTCGATTCTTCATCCCTGAATTCGCGTAGTGCGGCGGCACAGCTTGCTATTCGGCAGGTGGTTTTTCTTCGGCCACCAGCTGTCAAAACACAAGCTGACTTTGAAAAGCTGATTCATAAGGCGCTGGAAGAAATTGAGTATCCTGCTTTTACTGAGCCAAAGCTAAAGGGATTTTATCCTCTGTCGATGAGTTCTCGTACACAGGTGTACAAAGGCCGTCTGAACAGCTGGGAGGTGATCCCGTATTTCCATGATTTGAGCCATCCAGAACATCATATTCATACCTTGTTTTTCCACACCCGGTTTTCGACCAATACCGAGCCGAATCCGATGTTCGCACAGCCATTTCGGCGGATGGCGCACAATGGTGAGTTGAATACCGACCGTAAAAACCGTCTCAGTGAAGAGGCGATTGCACGGTCACACAACAAGCAATTGATTTTTCCGAAAGGTCAGTCTGACTCTGCGCGTTTAGATCAGACGATGGCGCGGCGTATCATCGAAGATGACTTGGCTATTGATAAAGCAGCCTTGGCGATGATGCCGCCTGCTTGGGAAAATGACGATAAATTGCCTGGCGATGTTCGCGACATGCTGGAATATTTCAGTTTGTCTGAAGAAAAAAACGATGGTCCTGCCGCCTTGATTTTCGGCGATGGTATCAAAGTAGGCGCACGATTGGATCGTTTAGGCCTGCGCCCTTTGCGAAGCGTAGAAACGCATGATTACCTCGCTGTCATGAGTGAGGCAGGCCAAATTGATTTTCCATCGGAAACTGTCATTAAGCGTGGTCGTATTGAGGCCGGCGGCATGATTGTGTTTGATCATGAACACAAAACAGTTGAACTGACTGATGATGTTCTCAAACGTCTTGCAAAAGAGCGCGATTATTCTGCCTTACTGGAAAAAGCGCGCTTTGCATTAGTCAATTTACCGGAAAAAACACTGGTTGATCTGGAAGATGATGCCACGTTGAATTTATCCGCGCGTCATGTTGCCTATAGCATGAACCAGGAAAGTTTTAAATTCTTGTTGGATCCGATGCTGCAAAGCGGCATGGAAAAAATCTCTGCTATGGGTTATGGCTTAGCGCCAAATGCCCTGAATCGTGATGAAGGTGGCATGTCACGTTATTTCAGCCAGCGCTTTGCCCAGGTCACCAATCCACCACTGGATAGTATTCGTGAAGCAGATGGGATGACGCTGCGGGTTGCATTAGGTCGCAAACCGAATTTCACTCAGGGTGAAAGTAAGCAATTGGTCATCAACTCACCGATATTGCAGCCACAGCAATTATCTCAGATTTATGCGCAAGAATCGGTTCAGATCGAAACCGTCAATACCTTGTTTACCCCAGATTACGAGGATGCGTCAGCAAATCAACAAAGCATCAGAGATGCGTTGGAAGACGTATGTGATCGTGTTGAAGCACTGGCAAAAAGTCAGTGTGGCATTGTGGTGCTGACGGATCGGCGGGTCAGTGCTGAGCACGCAGCGTTACCAGCTATGCTGGTCATTAGTGCAGTGAATCAACGACTGATTCGTCAGGGGCTTCGTTTCCATGTCAGTGTGATTTATGAAACTGGTCAGGCTGCCAGTACCCATGATATTGCCTGCTTGCTTGGGTTTGGCGCATCGGCTGTTTGTCCGCTAACCGTATATCACCGTGCAAGGGAGCTGTTTTCAGATGAAGCGGGTGTTATCAAGGGCTTAAACAAGTTCCAGAAAGCCGTTGAAAAAGCCTTGATGAAAACGATGGGTAAATTTGGACTGTGCACTGCTGAAAGCTATATCGGTGGAGAGTTCTTTGAAGCCAACTTCATTGATACCAAAGATCCTGATCTGGCACAGATATTCCCAAATATTCATTCACCAGTGGGCGGCGCACAATTTGCAGATATTGCCAAAAGTGCAGCGGACTGGCATCAGCGAGTCGCCTCTGTTCAAAGTGAAGCAGAATTACCTTTGCTCGGCTTGTTTAAAGAGCGTAATGAAGGAGCTGGACACAGTTTCGGTAATACGGCTGTCCGTGAATATATCAATATGACCGAAGAGCCGATCAGTTATGTTGATCTGCCTGAGTTGGAGCCGGCACTAACCTTGCCCTCTGATATCAGCTATCGGGACTTGGGTTACGAAAAACTTGAGCCAGCTCAAATTGACAAATTCAGCGTCACTAAAGCATATCGAAGTTTCAGTCTGAGTCTTCATGCTGAACGCCAAAAGCGGCCGGCGGCGCTTCGAGATGTGCTTGACTTACCGGTTGATCTCAAGGCGTGTGAGAGCATTGAAGATTTTAATAAAAAGCTGGCTGGTATCAACCTGCTGGGCAACCGGTCTGTTGCCTTTCAGGGATTGCAGATAACGCAGCGTGATAGCGATGAATGGTCCTTACAGTTGCAGGCGGCAACAGAATCACGTCATCAGGCGTTTGCTGATGCCTTGCTTAGCTGCTTTGGGTCGTCGCTGGAAGTCTCCGAGGTGAGCGAGCAACAGCTGGTGATTAAAACTGGGGAAACGCTAACCGCTCTCTTTAGTACTGTGATTACTGCGCCTGAAGCGATTGATTTAAACGAAGTGCAACCTGCCCACGAAATTACCGCCAGTTTTGCGTCTGGTGCCATGAGCCATGGCGCCCTAGTGGCAAAAGCACATGAGGCAGTTGCGCAAGGTACCAACATTGCCGGTGCCATGAGCAACTCTGGTGAAGGGGGCGAGCACTCCCGTCGATATAACAGTGTCAAAGCCAGTAAAATTAAACAGTTTGCTTCTGGTCGATTTGGAGTCTGGACGGGGTATCTTGCCGATCCGTCGTTACAGGAAATCGAAATTAAAATCGCTCAAGGTGCCAAACCGGGTGAAGGCGGACAATTACCTGCTGCCAAGGTCAATGTTGAAATTGCGGCCGCCCGTGGTGGTACGCCAGGTGTGGAATTAGTTTCGCCACCGCCGCATCATGATACGTACTCAATCGAAGATTTGGGTCAGCTGATTCATGATGCCAAAGCGGCGCGCGTCAAAGTTATCGTCAAACTGGTTTCTTCGGAAGGCGTGGGTACGATTGCTGTTGGCGTTGCCAAAGCTGGGGCAGACCTTATCAATATCGCTGGCAATACCGGTGGTACTGGCGCGGCGCAGGTGACCAGTCTTAAAAATACTGGCCGGGCCGCTGAAATCGGGATCGCAGAAGTGCATCAGGCGTTGTCTGAGAATGGCCTGCGCGACAAGGTCGTATTACGTTGTTCTAATGCCCACCAGACCGGGCTCGACGTTATCAAATCTGCCATGTTGGGCGGTGACTCGTTTGAATTTGGTACAACGGCATTGATGATGCTTAAGTGCGTCATGGCAAAGAACTGCAACGTCAAATGTCCAGCAGGGCTGACAACCAACCCTGAAGTATATCAGGGCGACCCGCGGGCGCTGGCCCAGTACTTTATCAATCTGGCTCATGAGGTGAGGGAAATACTGGCTTCATTAGGCTTTAGCAGCTTGAGAGCGTTACGTGGGCGTGCTGATTTGCTGCACTTGATTAACCATCCCAGCATGGTTGGCCAATTAGACATGACCGGCATGTTGCGTCGCGTTGATGAAGTGATTGTCGATCACCCGGTGTATCTGGAAGCAAATTTCGAAGCGGATGACAGATTTATTGAAGAAGCTTATGAAAAATTCTTTGCTGATACGCTGACACAGCATGTGATTGAAGGGCCGAATTTACACAACCGGAACAAGTCGACTGGTGGCCAGTTTTCTATTGATGTCGAGCGTTACCTCAATTATGAATTGACACCTGAACAGCGCGCAAACCACCCAGCTATTGATACTTTGCAGAATGGCCGTGTTGTTCTGCGTGAAGACAGCCTGGTAGTCAAAACCTATAATTCTGCTGGGCAAAGCTATGCTGCATTTAATAATTCTGGCATCACCATGGACCATACCGGCACCTGTAATGATGGTGTAGGGAAAGGGGCGAGTGGCGGGCGAATTATTGTCCGTAACCCCGGCGGTGGCGCAGATGCTGACGAGGGTAACGTATTGGTAGGTAATTTTGCCCTGTTCGGTGCCAGTGGTGGTGAATTATTTGTCCGAGGGCAAGCGGGTGACCGTTTTGGCGTCCGTAATTCTGGCGCGGTAGCCGTTGTCGAAGGGGTTGGCGACTTCTGCTGCGAATACATGACGAATGGCAGCATTATCAACCTTGGCTCTTATGGTAAGGGTTTTGGTAATGGCATGAGTGGCGGCAGTGCATATCAGTATGATCCGTCAGGTGATATTGTCAAACGTTGTAGCCATGACTCAGTTCGCGCCACTGCGCTTGCAGAGGATAGCGAACTGATGCAAGGACAAGAGATGGCGTTGCGCTATCACTTGGAAATGCATCTCCAGCATACGGGCTCAAAATTAGTAAAAAACCTGCTTGATAATTGGCAAGAAAGCCGTAAACACTTTTATGTGTTAATACCTTTATCGTTGTACAGCTATCATTGTGGAGAAGCGATTCTGGCCAAAATGGAGCGAAAAGCCATTCTGGAAGAGCTTTCTCAGGCATGGGGAACCTGGCACCTAAGACGTATTGATAAAGCATACAAAGAGTTTACTAACGATGACCAGCCAATTTTTGCCGGTATGCTACCTGGCTATGGTGACTGCGATACCCACCTGATCTGTCAATATATTAATGCAGCAGGGGTGCTTCGGCGTGCGCTGGAAGCAGCAGAAAAACTGGATTTGGTCCAGTCCGGCGCCGTCAGTGCCGATAGGGCCGCTCGTCACTTGGTAGAAACACAAGATCGAAAATTGCTGGAAGTGCTGTTTAAGGATCTTAAGGAAGCGTTGGCCGGATATAGTGATGAAGCACTTGCCGCATTGCTGGCTGACAAACGCGTTCGTGATTACAAAGAATCGCTGACGTTGCGGGAAATCTGGGATTCCCGGGCGTGGGGAACCAGTGTTTGGATTATTGCGCGTGACCGTGCGAACCAGGCCGAACTTGGTACTTTCCCACGTCTGGAAGAGCAGTTGGCATCACATTACAGTCATGTGTTGGCGCAGGTGGTTCGGAAAGCGGCATAATAGCGCCCCTTACAAATACGTCAGACTGCAAAATCAAATTTAGCTAGTTAGGAAGCTCGGTACAAGCCGAGTCGTTGGAGACAAACATAATGAAAAAAATGGTAAATGGTGAACAGGTAGAAAATAAAGAAAAAACGGTTCCTTTTCTGCCTGGTGACTTACCGTTTAATAACGAACAAAAGCAATGGATGGGCGGGTTTCTTGCCGGATTACATACTCGATTGCTGGTTAAAGAAGAAAATGTTTCACAAGCGGCAGCACCGGTCGCGGCAAGACCCATTACGATTCTTTATGGTTCGCAAACCGGTAATGCAGAAAGTTGTGCAGAAGATGCAGCTGAAATGGCCAAAGCGCATGGCTTGTCACCGATTGTCATGGATATGGATGATGCAGACTTGGCACAATTAGCAACAACGGAGCGTTTGTTAATCGTTTGTAGTACTTATGGCGAAGGCGAAATGCCGGATAATGCGCAAAGCCTTTGGGATGCGATAAGTGCAGAAGATGCCCCCGGTTTTGCCAATACCTATTATTCGGTGCTGGCATTAGGTGATACCAACTATGACGGGTTCTGTGTTGCCGGAAAAATGTGGGATGAGCGCCTTGCAGAGCTTGGTGCAAAGCGTATTGCTGATCGGGTTGATTGTGATGTTGATTTTGCCGGGCCAGCAGAAAACTGGATGTCGGAAGCATTGCCAACCATTGCGCAAAAGGGCTCCGATCAAGCTGGTGACGTTGGCAAAGTGGAAAACAAGCCAAAAAAAGAAAAGTCAAAATATAATCGGCAAAACCCACTGGAAGCTGAGTTGACCGCAAAACGGGTATTGAATAAGGCGGGCTCCAGTAAAGAAATCGTGCATTATGAGTTTTCATTGCACGGTAGTGGTGAACATTATGAGGCAGGTGATGCGCTGAATGTGATTCCACGCAACCGACCGGATCTGGTCTCGGAATTGCTGACATTGCTTAATGCGGATGATGATCAGATAGAGCCCTATAATGGGCAAAACCGCTCTTTAAAAACATTGTTGACCGAAGAGTTCGAAATTCGCTTGCCAAGCAAGGAACTGCTGGCAGAACTGGCTTTGCGTACCGGTGACGCTGAGCTGAACCGGTTATTGGAAAACAATGATAAAGAAGCGCTTGATGATTTTTTATGGGGTAAAGACATTGTCGACTTGCTTCGTGCTTACCCGGCTGAGTTGACGCCGGCTGAGTTCCTGTCTCTATGCAAGCCCTTAGCGCCTCGGGCGTACTCTATCTCGTCCAGCATCAACAAACATAACGAATCAGTCCATCTCACCATTAGTAGTGTTCGTTACAACAAGAATGACCGTGAACATCATGGTGTTTGCTCGACTTTCTTGATGGATGTGGCCGAGGTCGGAGACAAAGTGAAGTGTTATTTCTCGCCAAATAAAAACTTTGCCGTGCCAGCAGATGATGATTTACCGATGATCATGGTTGGTCCTGGAACCGGTATTGCGCCATTCAGAGCTTTTTTAGAAGAACGTGAAGTGCGTGAGGCAAAAGGGCCTAACTGGTTGTTTTTTGGGGATAGAAACAGTGCGACAGACTACATCTACGAAGATGAAATCACCGCCATGCAGAAGAACGGCTTACTGACAAGACTGGATTTGGCTTTTTCTCGGGATCAGGAAGAGAAGATTTATGTTCAAGATCGCATGCGAGAAAATGGTGAAGAGCTATTCAAATGGCTGGAACAGGGCGGTTACTTCTACATCTGTGGTGATGCTTATCGCATGGCAAAGGATGTTGATGTGGCTTTGCATGATGTCATTGCTGAACATGGTGGAATGTCTGCTCAGGCTGCGCAAGAATATGTCACGCAACTGAAAAAACAAAAACGCTATGTGCGGGACGTTTATTAACAATACATTACGTTGCGGATAATGTCTGCTGGAGAACCAAAATCCGGTTGTGATTAGGCTAGGACACCATCGTCCCTTGACAACCATCCATGGCGCAACGCCCGTTGCGCCTGCATTTGTAATATGCGATTACATCTGAGGCCGAAAGAAGGCCAGCGCTAAATGGCTTTAGTGCTTGTTATGAAGGTTTAACAGCCTGTCGGTACCGACAAACGTTGCGACTGTAATTGACGACGGAACAGCTTATCAAGAGCGACACAGGCAAGACACCTCTGGTTTTCGAGAGAATTGTTTTTAGTTGCTGAGAAAGCCTGATTTTGTTAATATTCGATGCTTTCTGGGAAGCGGTGAGTATCGGCGTCGGATGTCTGCTGACTCAAGGCTGTTGCAGAGCGGGGCTGGCAACTCGACCCGCATGACAAATTTATTAATTCCGGGCCCCTATATGGGGTTTTTGTTTTTCTGGAGATTCGATTCGTGTCCAAGACACGTTGAGGCGACTATGGCCATCACTGATCAAGTTGAGCAATTAATAGAGGCATCTATCGAAACTCTCGGTTATGAACTGGTGGGTGTTGAATATTTGCAAGGTGGGCACAACCCCATTCTGCGAATCTATATTGACGCCGAGCAGGGCATTTCGATTGAGGATTGTGAGCGTGTCAGTCATCAGGTCAGTGGTGTTTTGGACGTCGAAGACCCGATCACTAAAGCCTATATGCTGGAAGTGTCTTCACCTGGATTTGATCGGCCATTGTTTAAGAAGAAGGATTTTGTCCGGTTTGCTGGTCAGATGGCAAAAATCAGTACCAAATTACCGGTAAATGGCCGACGTAATTTTACTGGCGAATTACAAGGTGTAGAAGACGACGAAATATTAATTGAAGTGGATGGAGAAGTTTTTTCTCTGCCATTCACCAGATTGGCTAAGGCGCGGCTATTAGCCTGAAGCGCATAAGACAAGCAATAAAATTTAAATCTTGGTCTGGATTTTGTGTCCGGGTGAAAATCCACTGGGGGCGTAATGAATAACAAAGAAATCTTACTGGTCGTTGATGCGATGTCTAACGAAAAAGGCGTCAGCAAAGAAGTGATCTTTCAAGCAATTGAAGCGGCATTGGCAATGGCGACCCGCAAACGCTATGAAATGGAATTAGATGCCCATGTCGCGATTGACCGTATCTCAGGCCATTATGAAACATTTCGGCAGTGGCTGGTTGTTGCTGATGAGGATGAAGAGTTTGAAGGCGAGGCATTACAAATCCGCCTTTCAGATGCCACAAAAAAACAATCCGATATCAGTGTTGGCGACTATATTTCTGAGCCAATGGAATCAGTTGAGTTTGGTCGAATTGCGGCCCAAACTGCTAAACAGGTAATTGTTCAAAAAGTACGCGAAGCTGAACGTGCCCAAGTAGTCGATCAATATCGCGAAAAAGTCGGCCAAATGATCCTGGGTACAGTTAAGCGCGTCGAACGTGGCAATGTCACTCTCGATTTAGGCGCCAATGCAGAAGCTTTTCTGCCTCGGGAAGAAATGATTCCACGTGAAAGCTTTCGGTCCGGGGATCGCATTCGTGGGTTTTTAAAAGAAATTCGCCCGGAAGGGCGCGGGCCACAACTGATCGTCAGTCGTATTGCGCCGCAATTACTGATCGAATTATTTCGTCTGGAAGTGCCAGAAATCAGTGATGGATTGATTGAAATCAAAGGCGCAGCACGAGACCCTGGTTTGCGTGCAAAAATTGCCGTTTTGGCTCATGAATCCCGAATCGATCCAGTTGGTGCCTGTGTTGGTATGCGCGGTTCGCGGGTACAGGCCGTGACTAATGAGTTAGCTGGGGAGCGGGTGGATATCATTTTATGGGATGAAGATCCTGCCCGATTTGCAATCAATGCCATGGCACCAGCAGAAGTGTTATCGATTGTCGTTGATGAAGATGCACACAGCATGGACATTGCTGTTGAAGATGAGCAGCTATCACAAGCCATTGGTCGTAATGGTCAAAATGTTCGGTTAGCAAGCCAATTAACTGGCTGGGAATTAAACGTCATGTCCTCGGCAGACGCCGAACAAAAAGCAGAAAAAGAAATGGGCGCGCTCATTGAGAGCTTCATGACTGATTTAGGTGTCGATGAAGATGTGGCCCTTATCCTCGCGCAGGAAGGATTTTCTTCTCTTGAAGAGGTTGCCTACGTTCCTGAGCATGAAATGCTGGATATTGAAGAGTTTGATGCCGAAATTGTGCAAGAACTGCGGTCAAGAGCACGTGATGTGTTATTGACCCGTGCCATTGCGGACGAAGAAGAAAAAGAAGTGTTAAGCCCGGATCAACCTCTGTCAGCTTTACCTGGCGTCGATCAGACATTGGCAGAGAAGTTAGCTGAACAAAACGTGACCACGGTAGATGACTTGGCAGATCAATCTGTTGATGAATTAGTTGAAATTGGTGGTATCGATGCAGAAAAAGCGGCAGCGCTTATTATGAAAGCGCGTGAATCCTGGTTTGCCGATGAATCAACTGATACAGGGGAGTAACCAATGAGCGATATAAAGGTTAAAGACCTCGCCGATACAATTCGTGTCTCACCAGAAAAACTGGTTGAACAGCTTAATGAAGCGGGCATTTCGGTCAGTAAAGCAGATGAGTTGATTACCGAAGAGCAAAAGCAGACGTTATTACAGTTTTTGCAGCAACGTCATGGCGTTGCGGATGGTAAAGATGCCTCGCCGCGCAAGATTACCCTGAAGCGTAAATCAGTCAGTGAAATCAAGCTGGGTGGCGGTTCTTCTCGTTCAGGCGGAAAAAGTGTCAGTGTTGAAGTGCGCAAAAAACGGACCTATGTCAAACGCACACCTGACGAAGCCGCTGCGACAGAGCTATTAAATCAGCAACAAGCGCAACAACATGCTGAAGAACTGGCAAAACAAGAACAATTACGCCAGCAAGAAGTAGCGAGAAAACAGCAAGAAGAAGTTGACCGCCAGAAAGAAGCTGAAGCAGAATCTGCGGCGGTTGCTGCGGCAATTGAAGCTGAAAAACAAGCTTCTGAGGAAGCACGGCTGGCAGCTGAGGAAGAGCAAAAAGCTCTGGCAGAAGAAGCAAAGTCGCAAACTGCCAAAAAAGCCAATACTGAAAAAACTGAGCCAAAACTATCGGCATCACAGCTGGCACATAAAAAATTAGAAGAGGCGGATGCCAAGCGTCGGGCAGCAAATCTGGCTCGGGTAGAAGCAGAAAAAGCGCTGGAAGCCAAACGCAAGGCCAGAGAAGAAGAGGAAGCACTGGAAAAAGCCCGTGAAGAAGCACGTCAGGCGACGGTCGATGCTCAGGCCAAAGAGCAGAAAACTGATCGCAAAGATACCGACACTCGTCATGGTAAAGACAAACCTGCACGTAAAGGGCGCCATGATCGTGATGATGACTTTGAACGCAAAGAGCTTCACGTTCGTGAAGGCAAAGCGGGTCGCCGGAAGAAGAAAAAAGCGGCAGCTCCACAAAAAACACCGGTATTGGAAACAGAACACGGGTTTTCTAAGCCCACTGCGCCGGTTGTGAAGGAAGTCAGCGTTCCAGAAACGATTAGTGTCGGAGATTTAGCACAACGACTTTCTGTCAAATCAGGTGAGTTAATCAAGTCATTAATGGGGCTAGGTACGATGGCCACCATCAATCAGGTTCTGGATCAGGACACGGCTGTTATTGTCGTTGAAGAAATGGGCCATATCGCCAAACCCGTTCAAGAAAATCAGGTCGAGTTGGCACTGGAGGTTTCTGAGGAACAGGTTGGTGAAGCGGTGGTCAGAGCGCCTGTAGTGACCGTGATGGGCCATGTCGATCATGGTAAAACCTCACTTCTGGACTATATTCGCCGTACTAAAGTGACTTCAGGTGAAGCCGGCGGCATCACCCAGCATATTGGGGCCTATAAAGTCGAAACCAGCCGAGGAGAAGTGGCTTTCCTAGATACACCGGGACACGCCGCCTTTACAGAAATGCGTTCTCGGGGGGCAAAAGTTACCGACATCGTTGTGTTAGTTGTGGCTGCAGACGATGGGGTGATGCCACAAACTATCGAAGCGATTCAACATGCAAAAGCGGCACAATCCACATTAATTGTTGCCATTAATAAGATGGATAAACCTGAAGCCAATCCGGATCGGGTTAAGCAGGAATTATCAAATCATGAGGTCATCCCGGAAGATTGGGGTGGTGATGTGCAATTTGTCCCTGTTTCTGCTTTAACCGGTGAGGGTGTTGATGACTTGCTGGAAGCAATTTCACTGCAAGCGGAAGTGATGGAATTGAAAGCGCCCGTGAAAGGGCCGGCTATTGGCACGGTCGTTGAAGCACGCTTGGACAAAGGTCGAGGTACAGTCATTACTGCATTGGTGCAGCGTGGTACCCTCAATAAAGGCGATATTGTGGTGGTTGGCCAAGAGTTTGGTCGGGTTCGTGCCTTGTTTAACGAAAGTGGTCAACAATTAGATACTGCAGGTCCGTCGACACCTGTTGAAATATTAGGCCTATCGGGCACGCCAGCTGCGGGCGATGAACTTCAAGTTGCACCCGATGATCGCACTGCAAGAGAAATTGCGACATTCCGCCAGACAAAAGCGCGTGAAGCAAAAATTGCCAGACAGCAGGCAGCCAAACTCGATGAGATGTTTAACAAGATGGAAGAGGGTGACGTTAAAACACTCAATCTTGTTATTAAAGGGGATGTTCACGGTAGTGTCGAGGCAGTTAGCCAAGGTTTGCAAAAGCTTTCAACTGAACAAGTCAAAGTGCGCGTTGTGGGATCTGGCGTTGGTGGTATCAACGAAACGGATGCACAGTTAGCGGCCGCCTCTGAAGCAATTTTGATTGGTTTTAATGTGCGAGCCGATAACGCCGCTAGAAAGGTCATTTCGGAAAAAGGCTTGGACGTACAATATTTCAGTATCATTTATGATTTGCTAGATGTTGTCACCAAAGCGATGACCGGTATGCTTGAGCCGGTTTATAAAGATGAAATTATTGGTCTTGCACGTGTTGATGATGTATTCCGTTCTCCCAAGTTTGGTGATATCGCTGGTTGCTTGGTATTGGAGGGTGTCGTCAAACGGAGTAATCCGATTCGTGTGCTGCGAGACAATGTGGTTATTTTTGAAGGTGAGCTGGAATCACTCCGCCGCTTTAAAGATGATGTGAATGAAGTGAATGCCGGCACAGAGTGTGGTATCGGCGTCCGCAATTACAAAGACGTCAAACCCGGTGATCAAATTGAAGTCTTTGAACGTGTTTTGATGAAACCAACACTCTAATGGCGCGCGAATTTAGTCGGACAAGTCGTATTGGCGAAGTTATGCAACGTGAGTTGGCTCAACTCATTCAGCATGACCTCGCCGATCCGCGCGTCAGTTTAGTGACCGTATCACATGTGGATGTGACGGCTGATTTAAAGTATGCACGTATTTATGTCACCCGATTTAATGGCTTTGACTCAGATGCGGCCGCGGATGAGTGCTTACAAGGTTTGCAAAATGCGGCTGGTTTTTTGCGTCGTCAACTTGCCAAACGGGTTAAGTTACGGGTTATGCCCGAACTCCAATTTCGATACGACAAATCCCTGGAACATGGGTTTTATATGGACGAGCTGATCAGCAAAGCAAATGCCGATCAGCATAAGCCCGACGACGAAAACGAATAAATATACTTGCCAATGGCTCGACGAAAAAAAGGGCAGGCGATTACCGGTCTGGTGATTGTCGATAAACCATCTGGCGTCACATCGAATCACGTTTTACAGTCCGTTAAACGCTTGTTCAATGCGCAAAAAGCCGGCCATACCGGGACATTGGATCCCCTTGCTTCAGGGGTGTTGCCAATTTGTTTGGGGGAGGCAACGAAGTTATCCACGTATTTGCTTGATGCGGACAAACAATACGAGGTTACCTGTAAACTGGGTCTTGCCACCGATACCGGAGATAGTCAAGGACAAATTATTGACAGGCGTCCCGTGCCGAATTTCGATCTGGCAAGACTGACGCAGATAGTGACGCAGTTTATAGGCATTCAACAGCAAATACCGCCTATGTTTTCTGCCTTGAAACATCAAGGTCAGCCACTCTACAAACTGGCCAGAGAAGGCATCACAATCAAGCGTGAGAGTCGTCAGATTACCATCTACAATCTGCAAATAGGTGAGTTTGATGCCACGCAATTCAGTCTGCGGGTAGACTGCAGCAAAGGCACATATATTCGGACATTGGTTCAGGATATTGCAGCCGAATTAGGGAGTTGTGGCCATGTCACTTACTTACGACGAACCAAAGCCGCCGGGTTTACACTCGCTGATAGTGTGGCCTTGCCTGAATTAGCTGCATCCGAAAAAGAAGTGGTACGAAATCAATATCTCAAGCCAGCCTTATCGGCATTACCAGAATGGCCAGTATTAAAGTTGACCGAACAACAGACCAACCAGCTTTATTTCGGCCAACCCGTACAATTAGCACAAGAGACGTCTAGTGAGAGTTTACGATTATTAGATGCAGCACAAAATTTTATTGGTCTTGGCCGTTGTGATGAAACTGGATTACTGACCGTCAAACGGTTATTTGTTCGTGATATCGACGCAGGTGCGCTTGCTGATCAAACGGAAAGCCGGTAAAATCTGCAAGCTTTAAAAGAGTTGGTTAACTTGGTCTGTGAGACTGGGTTTTCTCAGAATTTAACTACTGGCATCAGCCAGATCGAAAAAGTTGGAGTTTTTAATGTCAATTACAGCGACACAGAAAAAAGAAATTATCAGCAAGTATGGCCGCGGTGAAGGCGATACCGGTTCTGCGGAAGTACAAATTGCTTTGCTGACAGCACGTATCACAAACCTGTCTGATCATTTCAAAACCAATACTCAGGATCATCATTCACGTCAAGGCCTGCTGAAAATGGTCAGCAGTCGCCGCAAGATGCTCGATTATCTGAAAAAAACCGACATCACGCGTTATCGTGGTCTGATCGCGGACTTGGGTCTGCGTCGCTGATCTCCAGCGTGGTCTGGAAATTCAAACAAATATCGGCGGCCAGAAGCGATTATTTCTGGCACGCTAACATTCGATAGTGAAAATGCCCCTGTACTCCGTCCGGATACAGGGGCATTGTCATTTAGTGCTTTTAAACTGTGAACGAAAAGGTTCGTTCATGGTGTCGTCAAGAGAAGGAAATTAGAGTGAATTCAGTGAAAAAGACAGTACAGTTCGGGGAGCATTTGCTCAGTCTTGAAACAGGCAAAATTGCTCGTCAGGCAGGTGGTGCCGTGATGGCAAGCCTGGGTGAAACCGCTGTTCTGGTAACTGTGGTCGGCAAGAAAAATGTCAATCCAGGACAAGATTTCTTCCCGCTCACCGTGAACTATCAGGAGCGTACCTACGCAGCCGGTAAGATTCCGGGTGGTTTTTTCAAACGCGAAGGCCGTCCTAGTGAAAAAGAAACACTGACTTCACGTTTGATCGATCGGCCTTTACGTCCTTTATTCCCAAAAGGTTTTATCAATGAGGTTCAGGTGATTGCAACGGTCGTTGCCATCGATCCGGCTATCGATCCGGATATTCCGGCAATGATCGGTGCCTCTGCGGCTTTGGCGATTTCCGGTATCCCGTTTAATGGTCCTCTGGGTGCGGCCCGCGTTGGTTACATCAATGGTCAATATGTGTTGAACCCAAGTAAAAGTCAGCTCACTGAAAGCGAATTGGATCTGGTAGTTGCCGGTACCGAAACTGCCGTGCTGATGGTTGAGTCCGAAGCCCAAGAGTTGCCTGAAGAGGTGATGCTAGGTTCAGTGATGTTTGGTCATCAACAAATGCAGTCAGCTATTAATCTGGTGCGTGATTTGCAACAAGAAGTTAGTAAAGCGGCGTGGGAATGGCAAGCAGAAGCGAAAGACGATCGTCTTTACAATGCTGTCAAAGAAGCCGCTTACGCGGGTATTGGTCAAGCTTACACTGTCAGTGACAAGTTGTTACGCCAGGATCAGCTTGCCGAAGTTCGGCAAACTGCGGTCGATGCCTTAGTCAGCGAAGATGGTGAATGGAACGAAGAAGAAGTTAAAGCCATTTTTGGCAAGCTGGAAAAAGAATTAGTCCGGGGTCGTATTATTGCTGGCGAGCCACGTATTGATGGCCGTGATACTAAAACAGTTCGACCTGTATTTGTTGAAACCAGTGTGTTGCCACGTGTTCATGGTTCGGCCTTATTTACCCGTGGTGAGACGCAAGCCATTGTAGTCGCAACACTGGGCGCTGAACGCGATGCCCAAATGATTGATGCCGTTGAAGGGGAGTACCGGGATCGCTTTATGCTGCATTACAACTTCCCGCCATACTGCGTTGGTGAAACTGGTTTTGTCGGCAGCCCAAAGCGTCGCGAAATTGGACATGGCAAATTGGCCAAACGCGGTATTCAGGCGGTGATGCCAACTGCTGAAGCATTCCCATACGTTGTCCGGGTTGTTTCTGAAATCACCGAATCAAATGGATCCAGTTCGATGGCCTCGGTATGCGGTACTTCTTTGGCACTGATGGATGCTGGCGTGCCGATTAAAGCACCGGTAGCGGGGATTGCTATGGGTCTGATTAAAGAGCCGGATGCCTATGCTGTTATCACTGATATTCTCGGTGATGAAGATCACCTGGGTGATATGGACTTTAAAGTCGCGGGAACTGAAAAAGGCGTCACTGCGCTGCAAATGGATATCAAGATAGAAGGTATCAATGAAGAAATCATGCGCACGGCTTTAGCGCAGGCGCGTGATGGACGGTTGCACATTCTGGACAAAATGAATGCAGTGATCAGCACTCACCGCCAGGAAATGTCTGAACATGCACCACGCATCATTACCACGAAAGTCCATGCTGACAAGATTCGTGATGTGATCGGTAAAGGCGGTGCAACAATTCGAGCGATCACGGAAGAAACCGGCGCCACCATTGATATTCAAGATGATGGTACCGTAATGATTTTCTCTTCTGACTATAATGCCGGGCAGGATGCATTGCATCGTATTGAGCAAATTACCGCTGACGTTGAAGTTGGTAAGATTTATCAAGGTCGCGTTGCCAAACTGATGGATTTTGGTGCGTTTGTGACGATTCTGCCGGGTAAAGATGGTCTGGTGCATATTTCACAGATTTCTAACGAGCGGGTTGAAAATGTCAGTGACAAACTGTCAGAAGGCGACATGATTGAAGTTAAAGTACTGGAAGTAGACCGTCAGGGTCGTATTCGCCTGAGTATGAAGGCAGTCCATGATGATGCCTCGGCAGAAAGCTGATATCGTTATCTTATTGCGATACACTAAAGCCCCGCAGGTCGGGGCTTTTTTGTGGCTTGAACCTTAAAAAAACAGGGGATTTGGCTGATGAACAACTTGGATTGGCACACAATTGATGCGGCAGTCTGGCGCCCCAACCGGCAAAAACTAAAAGCGGTCAGCAGACCGGATCCAATTCGCCTGCAGCAGCTGATTGGCATCGATGAACAAAAAGCCAGTCTGATAGCCAATACAGAACGATTTTTGCATGGTGACAGCAGCAATCATGCGTTACTTTGGGGAAGTCGTGGCACCGGCAAGTCTTCATTGATTAAAGCATTACTGAATGCGTTTGCGGCTGATGGACTGCGCATGTTGCAGATAGACAAAGAAGAGTTGGCATGGCTACCTGATATTCTGGATGATCTGGAAGATCGGCCCTTTAAATTCATTATTTTTTGTGATGACTTGTCTTTTGAAGAGCAAGACGTCAGTTATAAACCTCTAAAAAGCATGCTTGAGGGCGGGCTGGAGTTACCGCCAGAGCACGTCCGGATTTATGCGACCTCGAATCGTCGCCACTTGATGCCGGAGCGTCAATCTGACAACCAGTTAAGTAAAGTCGTCGATGGCGAAGTGCACTATACCGACAGCCTTGAAGATAAACTGGCACTTTCGGATCGATTCGGCTTATGGCTGTCTTTTTATCCACCGGGTTGGGATACCTATTTTGCGATGGTTGACAGCCTGTTTTCGGCATCGAACCTTGATAAGCAGCAGCTACACGAGGCTGCCCGGCTATTTGCAATGAGTCGTGCCAGTCATAATGGCCGAACGGCCAAACAGTTTTTTCAACATTATCAAACTGGGCTGTAACCCTCAGGCGGGAATAGACAAATCACGCCGACCTGGCAAACGGCTACGAATATCATGCTCAATCATCAGTAACATCGGAATCAGTAACAAGGTGATGATGGTGGCAAACATCACGCCATACGCCAGAGAAACCGCGGCTGGAACCAAAAAGAAGGCCGTTTGTGAGGTTTCCCATAGCAGGGGCATTAAACCCGCAAACGTTGTAAAAGAAGTCAACAAAACGGCCCGGATGCGATCGCGTCCGGCCTTCACAACCGCTTTGGTAATTTCACGCGACTCGCGTTTTATTTCATTAAAACGGGCAGCCAGCAACAAACTGTCATTCACGACGACACCGCTGAGGGCGATAATGCCATTCATGGATAAAATACCAAGTGATAAATCATTAACCCAATGGCCCAGCAAGGCACCGACGATGCCGAAAGGAATGGCCGTCATAATGATGATCGGTTGAATGTAGGATTTGAGTGGAATCGCTAATAACGCATAGATAGCCAGCATGGCGAGTAGAAACAAATGAATCATGCTGGCTTCGGTTTCTCTCTGTTCTTCTGCCTCGCCAGCGAAATAAATATCCAGATCGGGATATTTGGCTTTCAATCGAGGTACTTCATTGTGCTCCAGTCTATCCACCAGTTCCGTGACTGATAAGCTGTCCTTATCGACATCTGCGGAGAGATAAACGGCACGCTGACCATTAATGCGCGTAATACTGTCACGGGTAAAACCGTAGCTCACTTCAGCCACACTGGCTAACGGTATGACACTACCATCAGGCAGGCGCACTCTGGATTGCAAGACATCAGCTGGATTTTGCCGGTCTGCTTCCGGGTAACGTACCTTTACTTCAATTTCATCACTATTGCGTTGATAACGTTGCACCACTTGTCCACTAAACCCTTGCAGGATCTGTATGGCAAGTTGATCCGTTGTTAACCCCATTGCCTCGCCTTGCGGATTTAATTTTAGTTGTAATTGCGGCTGCCCAGGTTGCAGATTATTTTGCAAACCAATAATGCCTGGCATGGGTTCGAGCAGAGCCGAGATTTCTTCACCGGCTAATTCAAGAACGCGATCATCATTGCTGCGCAGTTCGATCCGTAACGCATCATCATCGGGACGGCCACTTTGAATGCGTAAGCTCCGTACGCCTTCAGGTAGGCCAGATTGTTTTTCCCAAGCCTGTCTAAAAGCAAACATGTTGTAGGGGGCATCCGGTTTGAGTTCTACCGTAATACTACCGCGATGATCTGCTTCGGAAATCACCTGCAGATTGCCAATACCACTGGATTCGTTGTCATCACGGAGTTGCCGATCTGCCTGATAAGCCGTTTGCTCCAATAATAATAAAGTGTCATGCGTACGGCCATAACTGACATCATTGTGCATTGATATCTGGGCTCGCACCGTATCACCTGGAATAGAGGGAAAAAAGCTCATTCGGATAGTGCCATTAAATGGCATGCTGAACACAATAATAAACACCATGATAAACACCGTGACCATGGCATAACGAAACCGTAGACAAAAAGTAAGAACGGGTAGGTAAACGTGAGCGGAGAACCACTGCAGGCTATTATCAGCAGCATCTTGCAGTAATCGAAAGATACGGCTCAATGGGTTTTGTCGCGGTTTTTTTTGAGTGTTTAAATGAGTCAGGTGGGCGGGCAGAATTAACTTGGACTCGATCAGAGAGAGCATCAACGCAATTGCGACAACGGTGGCAAACTGGGCATAAATTTCGCCGAGTCGACCTTCAATTTGTGACATAGCAAAGAAAGCGACCACGGTGGTAAAAACACCGAAAATAGTTGGCATGGCGACTTGCATCGTGCCTTTAATCGTACTGCGAATCGTGTCGCCTTCGCGGGACCGTACACTGTAGATGCTTTCACCAATGACAACGGCATCATCGACAATAATGCCAAGCGCCATCAAAAAGCCAAAGGTGGTGAATGAGTTCAGGGTTAAGTTGGCCCAGTTGTCCCCCATAAAAAACAAGGTGCCGAGAAACACGAAAGGCAGCCCCATCGCCACCCAGAAGGCAACAGACAAATTAAGAAATAAAGCCAGCAAGACAAACACCAGCACCATGCCGATAATGGCATTATTAATCAGGATTTGCAGACGATCCGTGATATTGACACTACGATCATGCCAGGTCGCCATTTCAATGCCAGCGGGCAGTTTTTGTTCATTACGCCAGACTTCAACAACGTCGGTGGCTTGTTTCACCGAGTCGCCAATATCATTTAACGCCGAGGTGACGACTTGGAGGCCGATACTGTTTTGGCCTTGGAACCGTGACAACACAGCCACATCATCATCAAAGCTGTCCAAAATATCGGCGACATCTCCAAGGTAAACCTGCTGACCATTATTACCGGTTATCAGAGGGATGGTGGCGAAGTCCTGTTTCAGGTAGGCTTGCTCAGCTGCTTTCAATTGCAGATAAATGGTTTCGTTGCGAAGGACGGCGGTTAGTGGATTGGAGGAGTTGTTATTAATCGCAGCTTCAACATCGGACAGGGTTAACCCGTAGGATTGTAAGCGACCATCATCAATTTCAATCATCATCATCGGATCACGCCAGCCAGATAACGTGACACGATGAATAGCGGGCTTGCTCAACAGGTCTCGTTCTATCTGCGTTGCAATTTGTTGCAGGCTTTGACGATCTGTGTCGCCATAAAGCTGGATCCAGATGGCGTGTTCATCGCCATCGCCCATATCGATAACCGGGTTTTTTGCGTCCACCGGAAACGTTGATATCGCATCAATCTGCGTTTTGACTTCTTGAAACAAAGTGTCAATGTCATAGCCACTCTGCATTTCCACTTCGACCGATACACCACTACGAGTGGATTGACTGATGATATTTTCAATACCGGCAACGCCGCGCAGACGTTGCTCGATTTTAATTGCCAGACCTTCTTCCGATTGTTTTGCCGAACCACTGTCATAGGAAATATTGACCGTAACTTCGTTAACCATACCTCTTGGAAACGCTTCTTTACGCAGATCTCCAGCGGCGACAAGGCCGAGTACAATCACCAGTATCATCAGCAGGTTGGCAGCAACCGGGTTATGAATAAACCAACCAATAATCCCAGCGCGCTTTGGGTTAATCATTGGCGTTTTCCATGGTGCTGACAGGATTAACAGCCATACCTGCCAGGTAACTGTCTAACGGCTGGATCAGCACATGTTGCTTGTCTTCAGTTAAGGTCGGTGGCGGGGAGATATAAATATACTGCGCATCACTAAAAACTGGAGTCGCTGCAAATTTCGCCAGATTATTGTCAGCATTGACGTACCAGATGTCACCACGCTGACTGAGACTGGTTAATGGTAAACGCCATAACCCATCAAGTTCAGCGCCTGCCAGCGCCACCGCGACGAACGTCCCCGGATTAAGGGGTGGCGTTTGTTGCAGCGGCTTTTCGATACCGACAATTAAGGCCCGTTGCCGTGTTATGCCATCAAGATGTTGTTCTGTACGCAGCACATGCCCTTGCCATGAAGCCTTGCTTTCGACAGAGGTGAGTTTGACGGGCCATTTTGTGTTCATCATATGCTCGGCGGTAGATAAATTCTGCCATTCATATTCCGATAGCGTCACCGCTACTTCCACACGATCCGTACTATAGAGTGTGCCAATGGCAGTGCCTGCCTGGACATAACTGCCAGGCGAAACATCGCGACTGACAATCAAGGCATCAAAAGGGGCTTTGACATGACTGAAAGCCAACTCTTTTTTTGCATTATTCAGTTGTGCCTGCGCATTGTTAACCGCCGCCTCAGCCTGAGCAAGCTGCGGCTTTCGCAGAACCAGGTCATCTGGGTCGCCAGATAAACCTGATGCACGCCACTCGGCCGCTGCCTGCTGGCCTTGACGCTGTTCTTGTAACAGCAGCAATTGGTTCTCAGCGAGTTGTTGTTCGGCAAGTGCAACGGCTGCACGATAGGCGCTATTTTCAAGTGTTAGCAGGACATCACCTTTGTTGACCAATCGGCCTGTTTCAAAGTTATTAGCCAGCGTTTCGACTTGGCCTGCCACCTGTGCACTCAAAGTAATATTAAATCTGGGTTGGACGGCACCAAAAGCACTGACCTCAGCCTGATAACTTTGGGCAGATACCGTAATAACTGAAATATCTGGACGGACGACAGGAGCGTCACGTTTCATGATGGGCCGGTTTTCAAAACGCTCAATGCTCTGCTGCGTCCAGAAATAAACACCGATCATCACAATCAGGGCCAATAAAAACGCAATAACGGTTTTAACTTTCATTACGCTTGAATCTCCAGTCCAAGTGCCAAACCTAGGTTCACCCGGTTAATCAAGCGTTGATAGATTAAATCATCGCGTTGCGATTGCAGGTTAAAATTTTGTTGTTGCACTGTTAATAGGTCCAAAATGGTTCGTAAGCCGCTTTGATAGCCTTGCTGATATTGACGCAGATTATTCTCAGCACTGGCCAAGGCTTTTTCCACAAATGCCTGCTGACGAACCAGTGCCTGTTCGTTACTCAGTGCTTGTTCGATTTCAGTGACAGCAATCAACAATTGATCCCGATAGCTTTCGTAGGCAATTTCAGTTTGTAATTCCCCGATTTCCGCGTTTGCACGTCGTTCTCCACCGTCGTAAAGCGTGGCCGTCAACTGTCCCAACAGTGACCATACGGGGGACTCAAATAAAGCGGCACGTGGCGAGCTGGCAACGTCTTGTAAAATAGCCTGAAAACTGAGCTCAGGCAGAATATCCTTATAGGCGGCGACGGTGCGTTGCTGGCTGGATTTGATGGCGATATAAGCGGCTTGCAAATCGGGTCGTCTTGCCAATGATTGTGTTGGCAACGCCGCTAACGGTAAGGCGACCTTGGGATAGTTTTTGGGTAAATTATCAAACGTGGGCAAGTCGATTTGACCAAGCAATGTACGCATAAACAGTTGTTGCTGACGAAAAGCTTCATGCAGACTTTCTAACTGTGCTTCAGAGCTGGCAACCGCAGTGCGAGCACTATCAAGATCTTCCAACAGGCCTAAACCCTGTTGGTAACGCTGTAAAATAAAGGTCTGCGTTCGTTGCAAGCTATCAAGCCGCTGTGCTTCGATATCTATGGCACGTTGCTGAGTGATCAAGGTGATCCAGTTGCGCATTACTTCGGCTGCCAGCGTGTCTCGTGCAGATTGCAATAGCAGCGTTTGTTGCAGCACATCCAGTTCCGCAGCCTGTTCCAGATCGGCTAATTGTCCCCAAACATCTGCTTGCCAACTGATATTCACGTTCGTGGTGAATTGATTATTCGTTTCTTTATTTCGGTTTGCGCTAAAGCCAGATGTCACCAATGGAAGTCGTTGTGCACGGGCAATGTTTTGTTGCTTTTCCAGAGCTTCAAGGGTGAGTAGGGTTTGCCGTAAACTTGGATTATTATGTAGCGCCAGATCAATCAGCTTATACACCTCAGGTGCATCAATGAGCGTATTCAAATTGCCAACTTCGGAAGCAGCGGTATGATTTTGCCATGGGCTGACCGCCGCAATCTGTTGCGTTGTGATAGCAGCATAATCCGGTTGTTTCGGCACGGTTTGACATGCGGAGAGCAACAGCAGTAAAAGGCCCGAATAGAGGTGATTTCGGCAAGCCGGTAAGATCAAGTGCGCTCCTTGATGAGGCAATCTAAATTGACGCTAGCATAACGTTAACCGGGGTTAAATGACGTTAATCCGGTGAAAAGTTATGTAAAGACTTCCCCGTCGACTGAATCAATGTTTTTAAAAACCAGCCACTTAACGCACATAATGTCATCACAAAAATCATCGGCAGCGCACTGCCATCACTCAAGGTGGTGACCAACCAGCCGCTGGCAGCGCCAGTCAAAAATCCACAAGCCCCGAGTAAAGCTGTCGCGGTTGCCGCACTCTCAGGGAAAAACTCAACGGTACTGGCGATCGCATTTGCGACAATCAGTCCCTGAAATCCAATAAACAGCATGATACCGAGCACAACGACAAATAACAGTTGCGTATCAGCCCACCAAACGTAAGCGAGTAATAAACTGCCAATAGATAGTTGTAAGAGCTGACCACGATTGAGGAGTTGTGGTGGTGAAAAATAGTTTAAAAGTTGCATATTTAATCGGTTTGCTGCAATCATGATGATGACGTTGGCACCAAACAAAAAAGGATAAAGTGTTTCGGAAACCCCAAAAAAATTCATATAAACACCCGGCGAGGCAGTGATAAAGGTAAACAAACTGCCGTAGGCAAAGCATTGGGCAACCAGAAAGCCCATTGCCTGACGATGTCTTAGCACTGATAAATAACGTTGTAAGGCATTGCCTACCGTTAATTGCTGTCTTGTCTCCGGCAAAAAACGAAATAACAGCAGGCCAAGTACGACACCGTAAATCAGTAAAAAAAGAAAAATCGCCCGCCAACCAGCAAGGTGAAGTAATACCATACCAATCATCGGGGCTAGCAGCGGCGCAATCATCATAATAATTGCCATTTGTGATAAGTAACGAGCACTTTCACGACCGCTACTGATATCTCGAATCACGGCTGCTGAATTCACAATAGCCATGCCACCACCTAAAGCTTGAAGGACCCGCCACAGCCAAATACTTGTCATACTGTCGCTCAGAATAATGCCCAGACTGCCCAGTGAAAAAAAGCTGATGCCGGTAAAGATAATGCGTCGACGCCCAAGGCGATCAGACAAGGGACCACCCAGCAATTGACCTAAGGCAAAGCCCGCCAAAAACACACTGAGTGAAATTTCGACATCGTGAATAGGCCGATCAAGCTGGCTGGCCATAGTCGGCATTGCCGGCAAGTAAGCATCAATGGCAAGGGGAGCCATTGCAGTCAGTGCCGCTAATAAAATAATGATAGATTGCATATTAATCGGCATCTGTTTTCTCAGGATCCGTTTGTGTTATTGACAGAGATGTTGATTTTAATAACTTGACCAAGCCTGTTTTTTCTTGTTTTTCAAGGCTATTAAGTAATGATGACAGCAAAGCAAAATGAGCTGGATAGATGGTATCGATGCACTGCTTTCCTTTCTCTGTCAGAGCAACTTTGATGCTACGACGGTCTTGCTGACAGTGCTGACGTTGAATAAGCCGTTTTTTTTCCAGCCGGTCTAGGCGACTGGTCATTGCCCCCGAACTCAGTAGCATGGTTTGATAAAGCGCAGATGGTGTTAGTGAGGGGTGGGGTGAGCGTCGAAGTGCTGCCAGGACATCGAATTCTCCCTGTTTTAAACCATGCTGAAGATGAAGTGCAGCGACTGCCTGCTCCAATGACTTAGCCAGACGCAAAATTCGGGCAGCAATCTGTATGGCATCAAAGTCGGTCTTTAAGCCAAGTGCATGCCACTGTGAAACAATGGTGTCGATATCATCATGCATAGCAAAGTGCCTTAACAAAAGGCAATAGACTACGCTTTTGCCTCAATATAAACAATCTTTATGTAAAGATATATGGCTGGGTTAAAGAGGTTTTTATTGCGCGTGTTCTCGTCTGATGCCGAAACAGGAAGAGGGTAATCAGCCTTTGTTTGGGCTTGCATCGGATTGTAGCGGCAACCGTAGTTCACGCATATCCATGCCGCTCGGATGTTGAAATACACGGAGACCAAACTCGGGCAAGATGGCCAGAAGGTGATCAAAGATATCCGAGGCAATGCTCTCAAATTGTACCCATTCTGTCGTGTTGGTAAAGCAATAGACTTCAATTGGTAAGCCATCTGCGGTGGGGGCCAGTTGCCTGCACATTAAGGTTAAATCCTGACGCAGTTTTGGATGGTGTTGCAGATACTGGCTGACATAGGCGCGAAAGCTACCGACGTTGGTTAATCGGCGAGTATTTACGGCCTCTTTGCCGATATCTTCTAATTTTTGATTCCAATCATCAATTTCCGTTTGCTTATCTTTAAGGTAGTTGCCAAGCAAATTGAAACGATTCAACTTTTGGCGTTCTTCACGACTTAAAAAATGAACAGATTGTTGATCAATCAAGAGGCTGCGTTTAATCCGGCGACCGCCAGACTCTTTCATACCACGCCAGTTTTTAAATGGATCACTCAGAAAACGTTTTGTGGGAATAACCGTAATAGTTTTATCCCAGTTCTGAACTTTGACGGTATGTAAGGCGATATCGACAACATCCCCATCTGCTTCCAGCTGCGACATCTCAATCCAGTCACCGACCCGAATCAAGTCGTTTGAACTGATTTGTACGCTGGCAACGAGTGATAACAGGGTGTCTTGAAAGATCAACATGAGCACGGCAGCCATTGCACCAAGACCAGAAAGCAGAATCAGTGGCGAACGATCAATCAGCGAGGCCACCATGAGAATGGTCGCGATGGCAAAGACAACAATTTTAACGACTTGAATATATCCCTTAACCGGTTTGAGATGCGCATCCGGTCTTTTGTTATAGGCGGTATTAACGACGGTTAACAGATTGCTGATGGCCAGTGCGATGGTGAGCACAATAAAGGCACTGGTGACATTCTGCACCACCGTAACCAGCATGGTCGGCACTTCACTGATGAGGCCAATACCAACCGATAAGATGACTGCCGGAACAATGTTGGCCAGCCGGGCGATAAACGGTGAGTCAGCGATACTGCTATGTCGATTGAGCGCCGTAGTACGAAGCAGTTTATAGATACCACGAACCAAAATGCGTTTGACGACCCAATTTGCCAACCAAGCGAATAAAATGAGTGCAGTCAGCGCCAGCCACATCGTCAATTTGGGATATTGCTCTAGCTGAGCAAATAAGTTCAATAACGCATCCATAAAACATCAGTCATTTTGATAATGGCGGTGATTGTATCAGTTGCTGAAAAAAACCGGGGTAATGTGCAATGCGTTTGAGCGCAATAGCATTGCAAGCTATAATGGTTTGGCTATTGAAACAGCCCGTTAGCAACGCATTCGATGTTTAATGCGACGCCTGCAGCGCACGTAATTTTCCAGTTTTTTTTTCAATGATTACGGCCGATCACCGCTACTGTTTCATCATCATTACTATCAGGAAATATCTATGTTACAAACGCTTCAGCGTGAATGGCTGAGTAATGTCCGGCGTGATCTGATTGCCGGTATTGTTGTGGCTTTGGCTCTGGTACCGGAGGCTATCGCCTTTTCGATTATTGCTGGCGTCGATCCCAAAGTCGGCTTGTACGCGTCATTCTGCATCGCGGTCATCATTGCTTTTGTCGGTGGCCGACCTGGGATGATTTCTGCTGCAACCGGCGCAATGGCCTTGCTTATGGTGACATTAGTCAAAGAACATGGTCTGGAATATTTGCTCGCAGCCACCCTGTTAACCGGGATATTGCAAATCATCGCGGGTTACTTGAGATTGGGGGACTTGATGCGTTTTGTGTCAAGGTCCGTTGTCACCGGTTTTGTTAACGCGTTGGCGATATTAATCTTTATGGCACAACTCCCTGAGCTGACTAATGTGACCTGGCATGTGTATGCAATGACGGCTGCGGGTCTAGCAATCATTTATCTGTTTCCGTATGTGCCCCGAATTGGCAAATTGTTACCTTCACCGTTGATTACCATTATCACTTTGACGCTGGTGGCCATTGCCTTGGATCTGGATATTCGGACCGTAGGAGACATGGGCGAGTTACCCGATACTTTGCCGGTTTTCCTGTGGCCGGAGGTGCCATTCACTATCGAAACGCTGACAATCATCTTTCCGTATGCGATTGCGTTGGCCATAGTGGGGCTATTAGAGTCAATGATGACGGCAACTATTGTGGATGATTTAACCGATACCCAAAGTGATAAAAACCGGGAATGTAAAGGCCAAGGCATCGCTAATATTGGTGCGGGTTTTCTGGGTGGCATGGCGGGTTGTGCGATGATTGGCCAGTCCGTTATCAATATCAAATCGGGAGGTCGCGGGCGATTATCCACATTGTCGGCCGGGGTGTTTCTGATTTTGTTGATTTTGGTTTTCGATGCATGGCTGGTGCAGATACCCATGGCAGCGCTGGTTGCCGTGATGATAATGGTATCTATAGGTACGTTTTCCTGGGCATCGCTCAGGGATATGAAAAAAAATCCGTTGTCGACCAATATTGTTATGGTAGCTACCGTTGTTGTGGTCGTCATGACGCATAATTTGGCAATGGGCGTGTTTGTTGGCGTGTTATTGGCAGCGCTGTTTTTTGCCAATAAGGTTGGCCAGTTTATGGTGGTCAAGAGCACACTCCATAACGACGATACTCAACGCCATTATCAAGTATTGGGCCAGGTGTTTTTTGCCTCTGCGGATAAGTTTGCGGCTGCGTTTGATTTTAAAGAGGCGTTGGATAAAGTCGTTATTGATTTGAGTCAGGCGCATTTTTGGGATATCACCTCAGTGACGGCACTTGACAAAGTCGTGCTTAAATTTCGCCGGGAAGGCACGCAAGTGACGTTACTTGGTATGAACAAAGCGACAGCCACCATTGTTGATCGGTTTGGTGTGCATAATAAACCGGAAGACGTTGAAAAAATGCTGGGCGGCCATTAGGAGAAAGCATGACAAAAATTATCGCTTGTATTGATGGCTCGCTTGCCGCTGCCGCCGTATGTGATGCTGCAAGTTGGGCTAGTTTGCGGCTTGAAGCACCATTGGATCTACTGCATGTATTGGATAAGTCTGAGTATTTAGCCTCAGCTGATGTTCAAAACCTGTCCGGGAATATCGGCTTAGGTAGTCGCGAACACCTGCTGGAAGAGCTGGTTGAAATTGAGGAAAAACGCAGCCGATTAGCACTCGAACATGGTAAAGCCATGTTGCAAGATGCGCGGCAACATGCGCGTGAGCAAGGCGTAGTTGATGTCACCACCCATCAACGGCATGGCAGCCTGATTGAGACTTTGCTGGATTTGCAAGCGGAGACACGATTACTGATCATCGGACGTCAAGGCGAAACACACGGCCAACAGCCGTATCAATTAGGTAGTCATCTTGAAAATGTCATTCGCAGTGTTCACCGACCATTATTGATTACACTTCCTGACTTTGCTGCGCCAAGCAGCTTTATGATCGCTTACGATGGCAGTGTGACAGCTAGCAAATCATTGGAAAAAGTGGCAGAAAGTAATTTGTTACGTGACTTGCCATGTCATTTAGCGATGGTTGCAGAAAATGACAGTCAGCATCAGTCACAATTAAATGCGGCGGCAGCAAGGCTTCGTGAAGCGAAGTTTGATGTGACAACGGCCTTACTCCAAGGCGAAGTTCAGTCAGCATTGTACCAATACCAACAGCAAAAGAATATTGACTTGATGGTGATGGGCGCTTATGGACATAGCCGTATTCGACAGTTTTTGCTGGGTAGTAATACGGCTAAAATGGTCAGAATGAGCGCTATTCCACTATTGATACTACGCTAATTAAAATCTTGGTTGAGCATCACAAATCGATTGCGCGCGATAGATTGGCGTGCAAAGATATGTGAAAAAGCAAGCATGGCACGTATTATGTTTAGTCGCGCAGATTTGATTGAATAGGAGCACAACGGGATTGTTGTGGATACGCTGATATGACAGGACATGACTTGTCTTCTGAAGTGGCAAGACAATCTATAGACGCGACAGCGACTGATGCTGTGAGGATTCAGAGACATGGTTGTTTATTACGCTGTGATGCGACGCTAAGCCTTGTTCTGCAAGTTAGTGAGAACATTTCCCAAATACTTGGCATTGATGTCAGTACCGCCTTGGCCAGTATGCCGCGCGATGTGTTGGGCGGAAAATTACACGAGCGATTGCTGACAAGTTTGAAAACGCAGCCTCGTCTGCATGCGCCGATGGTGATTGATCGTCAGATTGCCGGCCAGTATCAGCGTTTTTATGTCATGGCCTATCGCAGTGACTCGGATATTGTTGTCGAGTATGAAGGGATTCCTCGTGCTGGAGAGCATAGCCTGTTACCGGAAATCAACGAGTGGTTGGGGCGGCTGGCCGTCACAAAAGATATCTCCACTTTACTGCAAACCCTCACTCAGGGCGTGCAGACGATAACGGGGTTTGATCGAGTTATGTTGTGTGAGTTTGATGAACAGGCGCACCGTATCGTGGTGGCGGAAAGTTGTCGTTATCCGGATAAACGCGTTCTTGGATACCATTTTCCAGAGTCAGCGATTCCATTAACAGTTCGCCAACGCTATCAAAAAAATTCTCTTACCAGCGTGCCAAATGTCAATGCTAAGCCGGTCTCGCTAATTCCAACCAGTGCCAATGATATGGTCAGTCTTGATTTGACCCCCGGTTTTTTGCAGGCATTGTCTGAAGTAGAGAGCAATCAGCTACAAAACACGGGCATTTGGGCCAAGCTATCCGTCGCAATTCACTCTCATACTGGTTTGTGGGGAGTACTGGTCTGTCATCATTTTGACCATTTGGAATTAAGTCCGGCTGAGCGGGATGCCGCATATAGCCTGGTGCAAATGGCAGCGCAGCGCCTGTTCCTGTTACAGACGCTGGATGATGCCCGGTTTATGCAGGCAGTCATGGACAGTCGTGAGTTGTTGTCGGCCGAACGTGGATTCATCAGTGATCCAGAGATGCTTATTGAAGCCCATGGTGACAGCTGGCTTGAATTATTTTCGTTATCCGGTATGGCACTAATGTATGAGAATAAAATCACTTGCCATGGTCACGCCCTGACCAAAAGCGAGGTGGATATTCTTGTTGACTGGCTGGCAGACACTCAGCCTAGTGCCACTATCTGGCATTGCTATCAGCTAGCTGCGACGGATTTTGCCACCATGGTGGATAGTCGTGATATTGCGGGTGTGTTGGCGATAAAATTACCGACGGCGGCGGGAAAAGTCGGTTGGGTTTTATTGTTTCGGCGCGCAGAGCCCTACCAACATTATTGGCTAGCCAAACAAAGTCAGTTGGCAAATTTGCAGCATGGTCAGTTAAAAAAGATTTCCACTAGCCCGAGCGAGATCTGGCAACAGACAGTGGTGGATTGCGCGCCACATTGGCAACCGCGAGAACAAAAAGCGGCATTGGAGCTTGCTGAAGATTTGACCATTGCGCTCAGCGTGCACGCCATCACGAATCTAAATCAACAGATGCAGCGCGCTAACGCGCAGCTTCAAGAAATTGCGCACACCGACTCGTTAACCGGAGTTTGGAATCGTTACAAAATTGAACAGGCGATTGATGCGGAATTATCAGCAGCAGAGCGTTATGGTCGTGCCTGCTCGGTATTGTTGTTTGATATCGATCATTTCAAGCGGGTCAACGATAACTTTGGTCATGACATTGGCGATAGAGTTTTACAGCGTTTAGCGACGGAAATCGAAGCGCAACTGCGCGCCAGTGATTATCTTGGACGATGGGGCGGCGAAGAGTTTATTGTGTTGGTCTCGAATAATGGCGTGGATGAGGCTGCCATGCTTGCCGAGCGATTACGCAGCCATATCGCCAGTATTATGTTTAATGACGTCGGTCAGGTGACAATTAGTACTGGCGTAACGCAATGGCGAACGGGTGAAAGTCGGCGCAGCATGCTTGAACGGGCAGACAAGGCAATGTATGCCGCCAAGCAGTCTGGACGAAATGCCGTAAAAACGGCGACATAAGCAGTTTGTCAGACGAAGCGCTTTAAGCGAAAATAAGCGGTTTAATTTTTTCTGTGTCGCCAAGACCGCTAAAGATAGAGATCTATGTCAGTCAATTTGCAATCTGAAGTTAACAAACGTCGTACTTTCGCGATCATCTCGCACCCTGATGCCGCCCAGCCTTTCAACGCTTAAAACCACCTTTCATTGCACACCAAAATCACATCTCTACGTACTGAATTTAAAGGCTTTTTGTCTTTTTCTCGTTTCTTTGCTTTTCAATGATGTTCAAGCGTAACCTCGGAAAGTGTGTACAAACTTGAGTACAAATTCCGTTTTAGAGGCCTTTGGCGAAAATTTCATGACACAAATCTGGCTGTAGGCCTTGTGGTTACTGGGTTTGATGAAGAAAGTACCTCTTGCTTTTGGTACTTTGGTTTCGATATTACAAAAGCGGAACAAATGCGATCATCTCTAGTTTTTTGTTTATAAGCTTATGAATTTAAAGGGTTCGTCATTGTGGTTTTTGGTGTGTCATCGTTGCGAGTGTACAAACAGTGTGTACAAATTTTTCTCGTTAGGCGTGTTGATTGCTATTCATGACACAAACCGCCTTGTAGCCCTTGTTATTCATAGGTTTGAGCTGAAAAGTACCTAATAGCAACATTTGTGTTTTGATAAGGCTGATCTTCTGAACAAATCATGCATCTTTCTGACCATCAACAAGTGATGAATCAGGCGATGATAGCTTTACATTGATTTTCAGGAGAATGCAGATGACAGCAGTAGCGCACCAGGTAACCCCTTTTCTAACGTCTTACGAAGTGATGGCTCGTTACCACATTAGCTATACGACGCTCTGGCGAAGAATAAAAGATGGCAGCTTGCCGCAACCTCGTATCAACCGAAATACACGAAACAAGCTGTGGCACATTGAAGACTTGGAGGAGTATGAGAAGAAAGAGGACTGAGCCTCTTTCTTTTATTTTACTGTCCGAAACGCCAGTTGAACGGAAAGCCTGTCGGCTCGATGATGGTCTCTAGCTGTTGATACCAAACGTCGTAAGCATGACGCATTTCATCCAGGTACTGATATTGGTTGTAGATAGCATCCAACCCTTTTTTGCTGTGGCCAATCATCAACTCGGCAACTTCTTGCGTCGTGATGGCAGACATTCGCGTTCGCATCGTTCTGCGAAGATCATGCATAGACCAGTGTTCCATCTCAATACCAAGCGACCTGCGAGCCCAGATTTTCACATTGTTAGGAATAGTGGTATCAAAGCCATTTGTGGCAAGCTCTTCTTGTCCGTTTGCGGGAAACAAGTAAGTTGATTTACTCATCTGCATCGCCAGTTCAATCAGCTCAATAGCAGGCCTAATCAATGGCCGCATGATTGGCGCTCCAATTTTCTCACCTTGTTTGCGGATCTCTATAGGCACTGTCCACATTGCTGATTGCAAATCAAAGTGATGCTTTTCAGCTTGAATGAGTTCGCCCTTGCGACCGCCCAATAGCAGAAGCAGCTTTATGTAGATGCGATTCTTCTCAGTGATTTTTGACTCATGCAAATAGCGCCAAAGTATCCTGATCTCGTTGTCATTTAGCACCCGAGTTCGTTTGCCTTTCTTACCGCCAACCTTCTTTGCTGTGATTCCAGCAGCAGCGTTAATTTCCAAGATCTGTTCATCAATCAGCCAGTCATAGAACTTATGCAGTACAGACACTAGGCGCTCTGTGTTTGACGGAGACGATTCCGAAACCTCACGAAGACAGTTTCTTAAGGACAATTCATTGATGTCAGTTAATGGGTACTTGCCAAGTCGGGGCAGCAAATATATTTCACTGCTGCGTTTTTGGTAGTGCCACGTTTTCTCCTTTAGCCCTTGCTTACCGGCAGAGTCTATCCAGTCTCGAAAAATCGATTCGAAGCTTTGATTGGCAGAATACTTGGCCCGTTCCTGCTGTAGGTAGAGCTTGGGGTTTCTGCCCTGGTCGAGCACCGCTCTTAACCTATCCAGCTCATTCCTGGCTTCAGCAAGTTTCATAAGTGGGTAAGTACCTATGTCTACCCGCTGTTGCTTGCCATCGAACCGATAACGAAACTGAAAAACAATTTTGCCCTTGGGCGATACCCGAGCACTTAGTCCATCTCGATCAGCTTTTACTACGGTTTCTTTTGCTTCTTTATTTAACCTGGCATCGAGCCAGCTAACTGATAAGGCCATGTTATAAGCCCAGCCCTAGTTTTGATTTTAATGATTGTTTACGTGATTCTGCTTTGGGTTCTGGCGCTTTACTCACAGAAGTAATTTCAACTTCTGGAGCATGGTCATCCACCTGTACAGATGTCGTGGATAGATTGGGTTGGCTCATGTGAATTAACCCAAAGGTGGCCAGCATCCGCAGACGCTCAGCGCGTTCCCGTGGTGGCGTCTTTTCCAATTCTTTGAGTAGTTCTGGGTGGCTCCCTGGGGGAATGTTGACGACAACTCTCATGATCAGGCCCCATAAAACCAGAAGCCTCGGACGTTCGCCAAAACAGACTGCTCAGGCACGATGATCTTGCTTCGTGAAAAAATCTCCTTGGCCGCTTCCTTATAAGCCAAGGCTCCACCTCCGGCGATCAATACCAAGTCCGCATTAATGCTTTCGTCGCGCATAGATTGGCGCATGGCTGTGAGAGCAACAGGCGCTACCTTTTTCATGGCAGCATTCAGATAAGGTGAAATATCGACTTTTTCTCCAAATAGCAGGACCTGCAAGTCTCCTGTTCTCATGGCTTTTTCAAGTCGATCCATACCTACTTTGGCACCGTGATCTTCCGAAATCAGCTTATCAATAGTTTCCAGTAGAACGGACATTGCCTGAAGACTGGTTCCTGATGAGCTGTAGCGAATTTCTCCGGCCTCAAGGGCAACCCAGTCAACAGAAAAGAAGCCGGGATCTATGACGACGACGCGACCTTCTTCAATCAAGCCCAGATCACCACCTGTTTGAACCAGATCCATATAGGCACCGGCAGGCTGTGGTAGTACTTTGACGTCATGAACGGTGATGCTGCGCTTAGGCGTCACTTGATGGACACCTTTTAAACGCTTCACAAGGTCAGACTTGCGTTGTGGTTCATGAAACTGGGAAACCGGTAATCCAGTGACAACCAAATCGATGGAGTCAGTTTCAGTCATTAACAAGGCGGCATGAAAAAGCGCCTTATAGGTTTTTGTGGTGGGATATTCCGGGTGAAGCTCTCGTTCCCAGCCTTGAAGGCGTCCAGCAGGCACACCAGCCGCCCAACGCTCATTATCGACAGACACATACAAACAAGTTTCATCATCGCCTCCACCGATACGCTCCGGCATACGATCCGCAGGACCGGCACCCGCAGGCAGAATAATGGTTTTCGGTTCACTGCCTGATTGGCCAATTGCCAGCTTCAGGTTCGAGTAACCGATATCTACGCCTAGTACAAACATACTTATCTCCTGTGCACTCAAAGTGCTCTAACGGTTTTCAATCAACCGCGCTGTTCACGCTTGGGCTATTCCAAGTGCTCTGGCGGTTCACTCAAATGTCATTATCAGGATTCGGTGCACTGGCGGTGGGCAGAAAGGTGACAAATCCTTTCATCTATCTGCCTATTGCATTTTCGCAAAAGTATGAGAATAGGCTCTGTTTGGCGGCGGATAACAGAGCCAAAAAAATCGAGACGCCAAACGTCGTTTGCATTCTGGCCTGAACTCGCCAAACGGTTTGTATCTTCATGACGATACGTCTTTTTAGGCGTTTTTAAGTGAAATCGGGCTGTATCCCTTGTCAGGTATGGGATTGCGCGAGTTGATTTATATCGAGACGCCAAACAGTGATTGTTACGGCAGTTTTACGTTTGGCGTTTCGATCCAAAAGCCAAACGGATAGTGGTTTTGGCTTTTGGGGTTAATTGGATGGGGAAATTGGTTTGGTAGAAACCGTCAATGAACAATGGAAAGCAGAGGTATCAGATTTACTTCAGCAAGAAACAGACAGGCTAAAAGCGCTGGCACGAGCTGAAGTTGATGACTTTTGGGTAACCCATTACAAGGTTCGTGAGAATGAGCCCTTTAAAGACTGGGGGCTGCTTGGTGTCCGTATCAGAGACTTTAAGTATGGCTTTGGCATTGAGTGGTACATCAACAGCTTTCACGGTCAACGAGGCAAGCGCGTAGTCTTTAGTAAAGGACTGCGTATCTCAAAGACGAAGCTGAGATACGCATTTTTGGACTGCCAAGGTTTGGCCAAAGAATGGGAGCTAGCGCTGGCCATGGAGAAAGAAGAATTCTTCAGTGATGTTCGACGCCAGGTTGATAAGCTCAACATGCTGCGTCGCAGAGTGAATGCCTATTAAATCACCGGGTCTACTTCACTCGTGGTAACTGGTCCCAGCGTGTTGTATAAGCGGGAGACAAATGCTCTCGCTTCATCGACCAATCTTTCTTCGTACCTTGTCCAGCAAAGAAAACCTTTCCGGCACCGCTTTGGTTAATGGTGTCCAATACTGACATTAACTGCTGGCTATTAGAGCGGTTCGATACGTCATCGAATAGTCCTGGTTGAAACATGCCAGGATCGTAAAAGTCAGACAGCATGACGCCCGCTTTGGCATAACGAAAACCATCCTTCCATATCCGCTTGAGTAAGTGATTGGCCAGCTCGATAAAATCCCGCGTATCGCAACTGGGGATCAACAACTCACCCGATGCAGAGTTGCTGTACTGCGGCTCGTTGTCCTTAAAGGGGCTGGTACGTATAAACACGGTCAGCACTTTGGCTTGCTGCTGTTCTTTGCGAAGCTTCTCAGTGGCGCGGGTTGCGTATTCGCATACGGCTTCACGTAACAATTCAAAGTGCGTCACTTTTACGCCAAATGAACGGCTACAGACGATTTGTTTCTTAATTGGCGGGATCTCTTCAAGTTCAATGCACGACTCACCATTGAGCTCTCTGACGGTTCTCTCTAAAACCACTGAAAACTGGTCTCTGATAGCTCTAGGAGAGGCATTGGCGAGGTCTAAGGCTGTGGTGATACCCAACGCATTTAAACGCTTAGAAAGCCGTCTACCAACGCCCCAAACATCATCAACCGGGACTAATGCGAGCAATCGACGTTGCCGATCTGGATTGGTCAGGTCTACAACCCCCTGAGTGGCCGGATATTTTTTTGCGGCATGGTTAGCCAGCTTGGCGAGTGTTTTTGTCGGTGCAATGCCTACACAGACGGTGATCCCAATCCAGTGGCCTATGCGCTCTCGCACTTGTTGTCCGAACTCGACAAGAGATATGGCAGACTCAATACCGGTTAAGTCCAAAAACGCTTCGTCAATGGAGTAAACCTCTACTCTTGCTGCCATCTCTTCCAAAGTGCGCATCACTCGACTGCTCAAATCCGCATACAGCGCATAGTTGGATGAAAAAGCCAAAATGCCATGACGCTGCATTTCAGCTTTGATCTGAAAGACGGGTACACCCATTTTAATACCGAGTGACTTGGCTTCACGTGACCGTGCAACCACGCAGCCGTCGTTATTGGACAGCACCACAACCGGCGTATCTTTTAAATCAGGACGAAACAGCTTCTCACAACTGGCGTAAAAGTTGTTGCAGTCCACCAAGGCAAATACTGGCATGGGATAGTCACGACTTGCGGCGCATGTTTCGCACCACATTGGTAACCACACCAAATATCTCTAACTCTGTCCCTTCAGGAATATGAATGGGCTCATACGCCGGGTTTCTTGGGATCAGCATGACGCACGGCCTTAGTTGAAGCTCCTTTACCGTGAGTTCACCATGGATACCAGCGATGACAATGTCACCGTGTTCTGCTTGGACAGAGCGATCAACCACCAAAATATCATCTGGGTGAATCCCGGCATCAATCATTGAATCACCTTCAACACGTACAAAGAACGTTGCAGCCGGTCGCTTGATGCAAAGCTCGTTAAGGTCGAGCGTTTGCTCAACATAATCCTGCGCTGGTGAGGGAAAACCAGCAGAAACACGTTCCATGAACAATGGAATACGAAGGCGCTTGGCTTTGATGAAGGCAAGTGCGCCGCTACGGCCTATCAGCGAGACACTCATGACGAACCTCGAAAAATCATAATTAATACTGTTTGTTTATACAGTATCTAATGCTATGCTGATTTCTACAAGTAAAATTGTAGGTAAAACTGTAGTTGTTCGAGTAAGACGCTGTGTTGTCGGTGATTTCTTTTTTGTGATGAAAAACTAGATGTGGTGGATCGCTCGCCCTCGTCAAAGCCTGCAAGGCTTGGACAATACTGCTTCTGCCTACTGCTCTTGTTTCTGTTACTGATCCTGTTACTGCTACTGGTTAACGCATGGGTCAAGTAACCGTCAGGCAAGGCTTGTTGAACCCTTTGCAAAGGGTTTAAAAACAGTTAGTAAAATTCTGCTTCGTATTGAATTTACTGGCTTAAAGCGAAGTCAGGAGCACCATTAAAATGCTCAGTCGAACTCAGTTCAAGCCTTTTTCAACCGTTTGAAAAGGGGTTGGCTAAGCCAGACGTAAAGGGTATCGGTAAGGGTTACCTAAACGGTTTAGCTAAGGCTTTCTGAAAGGCTCAGCCAAAGCCTTCATACATGGGTTCACCCAGTAGAAAGATTAAAAAAACGCTGAGGTATTCAAGGTGCATTTTGAAAAACCTGTGGCACAGTGAAATAACCCAAAGCGAACAATAGAATTGAAGAGGAACCATCAATGACAAGAGCCCCTGCGCCATTTCCGCTAGAGCGCCTCGCGGAGATCCCAGAAAGACCAGAAGATTTTAGATTGCTGGAGCGTATTCCATTAACGCGTGAGCCGCAGTCCTGGCCACTTGAACTTTCTCCTATGGTAGGCGACGAACAGCCAATGGTGCTGCTCGATACAGAGACAACCGGACTGTCTGCCGAGGACGAGTCCATTATTGAGCTTGGTATGGTTAAGGTGCTTTACAGCCCCTCTGCTCAGCGGATTGTGTCGATTGTTGATGTGATCAGCTTGTATGAAGATCCCGGCAAGCCAATCCCCGAGCTGATTACCGAGTTAACCGGCATCACCGATGAGATGGTGCAAGGCCAGCACATTGATGATTCACTTGTAGCGAGTTGGTTATCCGATGATCCGTTGGTGGTTGCACACAATGCACAGTTTGATCGTCCTTTCTTTGAAAAGCGGTTTGCCGCATTAGGCCATCTATCTTGGGCCTGTTCAGCCAGTGGCATAGATTGGAAGGCGCTGGGTTTTGAAAGTCGGAAACTTGAGTACTTGCTGCTTCGCTTAGGTTGGTTCTATGAAGGACACCGAGCTGCAACCGATTGTTTGGCGATGGCCTGGTTGTTTCATTTGTTGCCCGAGTCCGTTGCAAATTTGTTGTCTGAAGCAGACAGGCGAACTGTGTTAGTTCGTGCGTTTGGTGCGCCGTTTGACGTAAAGGACTATTTAAAAGAGCGTGGTTACCGCTGGCATGACGGTGTTAAAGGTGCCAACAAACATTGGTGGCGCGAAATCAGCGAAGACGAGTTGCCGCAGGAACAAACTTACCTGGATGATTTGTATCATCGTGGCTCAGAACATGCCCACTATGACTACAAAGATGCCCGCAATCGATTTAAAGCTTTGTAGCTCTCTACAAGGTAAGCCTTGCATATTTTAAAACCTCTGGAAAATGGAAAGTGAACTCATGGTTTAACCAACAAGAGGAATCTTTCCATGTACCAAGACACCTACATTGAATACTGGGGCGAAATCTTCGTCTCTGCCCGCATCATTGAATTTGGCATCACGTTCGAGCGCTTTCTTAAAGATCCATGGAAGCACTTGATGTCCTGTGGCCAAGAGTCAGCCCCAGACGCGATTGCTGAAGGGATGCTGCCATTGCTACCAGCCCAGGCAGAAGTTGCTAGGCGCATTCGGGAGAGTGAGCAACGAGCCCTGATGTCTACAGAGTCGGACAAAGGGGTATCGCATCGCGGTAACATCGTGGTGCCATTGGTTCGGGTAGCGCATTGATTGATAGCAACTATCATCGATGGCACCAAACAAGGTCTTCACGCCCATACCTGAGCGGCAATTGCAATCCAGATCAAAAAGTTGCCGCTTAGTCTTCCCTACAAAATAATTTGTGATAGGATGATACCTAATAAAATTAATTAGGTTGAAGCCTATTCAGTGTCTTATGGTCATCTGTCCAGCTTCAACCAGTAGAGATTGATTAGTCATTGCGGATAAAGAGCAGCTTTGTGCCATGCCGTTCAATGTGATTAAGCGATGTCTGACCGTATTTTATAAACAGAGTTTTAAGAATCTGGTTGAATTGGATAAATAAGACGCATGACAAATGATGGTCTGAAACAAACGGTAGTGGCGAAGCCAGATAGGCTTTCGCAGATAGCGCAGTTGCCACAAGCAACCAGGGATCGCATTGCCCACATCGATTTCACCTTATTGTTTAAGGGAGAAGCGGTACGGGCGGATTTAGTCGATCGCTTCAGCATAGCTGCTGCACAAGCAACGAAAGACTTCACAATGTACCGAGAGCTTGCACCAAGCAACATTGAGTATGACCAAAAGCTAAAGTTGCATAAACGTGGTGAAGCATTTGAACCCTTGTTCGACTATGACGTTGTGAGAACGCTGGCGACGATTAGCCAAGGATACGGAGATGGCTTTACTGGAAAGGTAAAACCACCGCTGGCTTGTGAAGCGCCTTATCACTTAAACAAGCCAAGCCTATTTATAGTGGCGAAGGTCACCGAGGCCATTCACAAAGGCAAAGCCTTGAGTATCACCTATGTGTCGTTATCGAGCGGTGAAACAACGCGTGAAATTGTACCGCATACGCTGGTGGACAATGGCCTGCGTTGGCATGTTCGTGGTTTTGACCGCAAGCATGGTGAGTTCCGTGACTTTGTACTGACCAGAATTAAAGCAGCGGTTGTGCTTGAAGACTCTACGTTGTCTGAAACGGAGCTCGAAACTCAGGACAGGCAATGGAATCGCTTTGTAGAGCTGGAGTTGGTGCCGCACCCACGCATAGAGCATAGCGAAGCGATTGAGCTGGATTATGGTATGACGGGTGGCGTTCTAAAGGTTGAGATTAGAGCGGCAACCGCTGGGTATTTGCTTCGGCTTTGGAATGTTGATTGCTCTAAAGAGGCTCTGCTAAAAACACCCGAATTCCATTTATGGCTAAAAAATTATCAAACTTTATACGGTGTCGGTAACCTTGCGATTGCGCCTGGTTTCGATAGCGTCACAGCATAGGGAAGAACATGAATATTTTACAATACGAATCAAAAATTTGGGCAACTGCTGACCTTCTACGTGGTAGTGGTATTAAAGAATCAGAATGGCCTTCGTTCATGATGCCTTTCTTTGCTCTTGTGATGATTGAAAGCCGGCTTATACGGATGTTTGATGAACTAAAGGCAGAAATAGGCGAAGAAGCATTTAAAGAGATTCAACAAGAAGATCTCTATGATCTCATCAAAGATAAAGGCCAAGGCTACAACATCTTCATTTTTGAGAAAAACCAATCTTTATCCGATATTTGTAAAAACGACAAATCTTTTGATATCGACTTCGATGCCTACCTTCATGGCTTTGATGGTGAAACGAAAGACCTGCTTGGCGTAGATGCCGTTGAAGGCGAAAAGTTTCTCGATATACGAGGCGTAATAGCCAAACTCAAAGCAAAAAAGGTATTGCTTGGCTATACCAAACTTTGGGCTGAAATTGACCTCAAGCCTTTTAATAACTCTGAGATCACCACACTAGAAGAGCATATCAAACGTAAATGGGCTGACATCTCAGCAGAAACCGCCGGGGAGCAGTACACCCCTGATGATGTAATTGCACTCATCAGTGATATTGTCGCTTCGAAAATAGAAGAATCCGACAAGCTTCTTAAAATCTATGACTGTACCTGCGGTGGCGGCAACATGCTATTTGGTGTTGAAGATCGTATAAACAAAAAGTTTAAGCGTCTAACTCAAACGTATGGGCAAGATTGGAATGACGCGCTTTATGCGCTAGCAAAGATCGAAAGTCGTTTTCGCCCTGATTCAAAAATCGAACACGGTAATACTTTGGTTGACGATAAATTCGACAACGAAGAGTTTGACGTGGTTATTGCCAACCCACCCTATGGTGTAAGTTGGTCCGGTTACGCTAAAGACATTCAAAACGACAAAACCGAACGTTTCAAATTCTTGCCATCCATCTCTGATGGTCAGTTGCTCTTTATGCAGCACTTAATATCAAAATTGGATGCCAATGGTATAGGCGTTGTTGTTCATAATGGTTCTACATTATTTAGTGGCGATGCTGGTTCGGCTGAAAGTAACATCCGAAAGTGGATGTTGGAGAGCAAACTAGTCGAGGCCGTTATTCAGCTTCCAACAGATGAGTTTTTCAACACCGGTATTCACACCTACCTTTGGGTGCTAAACAAAAATAGAGATCCAAAATCTGAAGACAAAGTATTGCTGATTAATGCCAGTGAAAAGTGGACAGAACTCAAGAAAAGTAAAGGTTCGAAGAAGCGCGAAGTAGCCGAAGAGCAAAGAGCCGAGATAGTACAAGCACTGCTTGAATATCAAGATAATGAATTTACCAAGGTCTTTGAAAAGGAACACTTCTACTTCAACAAACAAGCGATCATGCTAACCAATGTAGATCAAAACGGGTTAAGTTTTGAATCGCAGCTGCCAATGAAAGAAGACAAAAAAACTGGCGAAATGAAGAGAGCTGCCTCTAAACCATTAACGGTTACGTCTTTGACTGACGGTGAGAGAGTGCTTAATGAGTTTTCTATTACAGAATTTAGTAGTGAATTTTACAGTTCTTTGTTTGAGTATTTTGAACAAGATATCAAACCATTTGTTTCAGGTCTTAGCTAAAAAAACAATCACTTAAGGTCACGACCAATTCAAGCACCTACTATTACGATGACGAGCAAGAAACCTTAATCAAAGAAGATCGTAAAACAGGGGCTGCTCAAGCATTAGGGTGCGGGAAAATTATCATTAAGGCTGCGGTCAAGAAAGGCACAAAAAAACTACCGGAACGAATTGAAATTACTGTTGAGTTGACTCCGGATTATCAAAAAGACTACGAAGTTATTCCATTTAACAAAGATTCTGTGCTTAATCAGCAAGCTATTGAAGCCTTTATGGCGAAATACATCAGTAAACCGTTTGAATATCTTGAAAATGTCGTGGGTGTAGAAATTAACTTTAACAAAATTTTCTTCAAGCCTGAAGCGCAACACAGTGTTGAAGATGTTTTAAAAGAAATCGCAGCACTAGAGGAAGAGTTAAAACAACTGGATGAGGCTATCGCACTATGAAGTTGCATTCAGAAACCTATGATTCGTATAAAAACGCCGAAGGCGAATGGTCAGAAACTATACCTAGTGAGTGGCAAGAAAAGCGCGTAAAAGATCTATTTAGGTTAGTAACCGACGCAGCACCAGCAGACAATGATTACGAGTTACTCTCTTTATATGCAGGCATTGGGGTAAAGCCACGCAAAGATTTGGAAGCCAGAGGTAACAAAGCCAGCACGACCGATGGGTATTGGATTGTCAGAAAGAACGATATTGTCGTGAACAAGCTTTTGGCTTGGATGGGTTCAGTGGGCTTGTCTGAATATGATGGTGTTACTAGTCCTGCCTATGACGTACTGAGACAGGTAAGTAAAGACATTGACCCAAGGTACTTTGCTTATCTTTTTAGAACTGAAACAGCCAAAAAAATATTCCGTAAAAATTCACGCGGCATTATGGACATGCGTTTGCGGCTATACTTTGACAAGCTTGGAGCAATTACAGTTCCAAATCCTTCCTATGCTGAGCAAGCAACTATATCAGACTACTTGGACACAAAAAGTAAACAAATAGATTCCAAACAAAAGTTACTGCTAGAGAAGATCAAAAAGTATAAAGAGCTTAGAGAAAGCATAATTTTTAATGCAGTGGTTAATGGCGTAGAAAATGAATGTATTTTTGAAGAAAGTGGTTATATCTGGGCAGCTAAAAAGCCTAAGCATTGGGAAGTAAAACGACTTAAAGAGCTTGGTGATACTATTATGGGGCAATCACCAGAGTCGTCAAGTTACGTAGATGAAGGTAAAGGCGAAGCATTCTTGCAAGGAAATGCAGAATTTGGCGCTGAGCATCCACAAGAAAAGGTTTGGTGCAATGCTGTTAAAAAATATGCCAAAGAAGGCGATATATTGGTATCCGTGAGAGCGCCTGTTGGTGCTGTGAACGTGGCAAATAAAGCCTATGGAATTGGTCGTGGCCTTTGTGCCTTCCGCTCCAAAGGTGATCATCGATATCACCTTTATCTAATGAAATCATTATGTAGGTATTTCAATAGTATAGCAACTGGCTCTACGTATGTTGCTATATCTGTCCAAGATATTCGAGACACTTTAGTTCCTAACCCACCATATCATGAGCAATTGAAAATTTCGGCATATCTAGATTCGGCAACTGAAAGGCTAGATGGAATTATTAATAATCTCAAAACTCAGTTAACTAAATTGTCGGAGTTGAGGGTTGCAATAGTAAATGACGCAGTAAATGGACACGTTAAGATTACAAAAACCAGCAATGATGCAGGAGGAGCTGCATGAACGAACTACACTTACAAGATAAGTTCTTGATTCCTTTCTTCTGTAATGAACTCGGCTACAGAGAAGTCAAGGCCAACACGGTGACCAACTCTTTAGTTATTGAGGAGGACTTAGAAGCTTTCATCAGTGACACTGATCTCAACAAGAAGGCTTACGATACGCTGCTAAAAAAGTATAAGGGTGACAAAAACCTATTACTTAAAGAGCTTATAGAGCTGATTCAAGAGCGTATTGGCAGTAGCCGTAATATGGCTTTGTTTATTAATGCAAATAAGTCGATTACCCTGCAAGGCGTAAAGCTGCACCTGTTCTACCCAAGTGATAGTGTCATTCACGGCAACAAGTTATTTGAGCAGAATATATTTTCGGTTGTACAGGAGCTGCCTTATAAGTTTAAGTTTCAGGGCGAGCAGATATTCTCATTCCGCCCTGATATCGTGCTTTTTGTAAATGGTATCTATCTGGGTTATAGCGAACTGAAAAGTAACTATACCAGCCAAAACGCTAGTAAAAACGGGCGCGGCAAGGTGATAAAAGACTACTTTGAAGCGGTGAAAGCCTATCACCAACATATCGATAGTAATGATATGTTGAGTGAAAATGAAAAGCTTGCGCTGCGCAAAGACTTTTTAAAGATATTCGAAAAGGCTATACATATCACCACAACAGATATTGGTGAAACCTATGTTATTCGCACCATTGCAGACTATTTCGATGAAATACTCACAACTTGTCGAGAAGGCAAGTTTGACCGAGAAGAGATAGAAAAAAAGGCGCATAGCGTATTTAAGCTATATCCTCTACTTAAACCTGATGCTGATAAAAAGTCCAAGCTAAAAGAGTTATTCAATGCTCTTTATAGTAAGTTCATGGTTGAGAAAGAAATCCTATACTACAACTTTATTGAACGCGACGTACACGTCAAAAAAGGCATTAAAGAGGTTAAGAATGAGCCGGGATTCTTAATTTCGCCGAGGCCAAAACAGAAGTTTGGTACAGATAAAATCATGGCTAAGATAGATGAATTTTTAGACCATGAACAAGACCCCGATTATTTCGAAAAGCTTCTTGAGAAGCAGTTGGTTGGCGTTAGTGAAGCTAAAAAAGCTGAGCTCCTTCAAAAGCGTAAAGCCTATTCGAATAACAAAAACGTTTATTCTCTATTAATGCAATATGCAGCAGGCTTTGGTAAGTCAAATATTATCGGTTGGTCGGCACTGCAACTAAAAGACCTTCGCCGCCCAGACGAAAATGGCAATATGCAGTACGTGTACGACAAGGTCATGATAGTCGTTGACCGATTGCAGTTGCGCAGCCAGATAGACTCACTAATGCTTAACATGAATATTGATAAGCGCTTGGTGGTTGAAGCTACGAACAAGAAGACCTTTCAAAATGCTTTAGCCTCTGATAGCCGAATTGTGATTGTTAACTTACAGAAGTTCGGCGCAGTTAAAGAGATGATGGATGCGAGTGTTTTAGCAAAGCTTGCCAAAATGCGTATTGTTTTTCTCATCGATGAGATACATCGCTCTAATAGTGGTGATCAACATGAAGAAATGGTCAGTATCTTCGACGAATTGCAAAGTCCTTTTGATGGCGAAGCTTATGCTGGGAAGGCAACGAAGAAGAACTTAATTGTCGGTTTCACCGCTACACCGGATGATCACACGCTGGCACGTTTTGGTGAATTTAGCGGTTATGCAGAAAGCGAAAAGCTGTGGCGGCCATTTGATAGCTTTACCATGAAAGAAGCGATAGAAGATGGCTTCATCCTCAACCCGCTTAAAAACATTGTACCAGTAGCATCTAAAATGCTATTTGATTTACCTTCAAATCCACTCGAAGGTTTCACAGAGAAGGAGTTTAAAGATGCTCAGAAAAAGCAGGTGTATGAGAACCGAGAACGTATTGACGCAATATCCAAGTATGTTGCCGACCTTCTGGTAAAAGATGTTTACCGCCAAATACGTGGTACTGGTAAAGCCATGCTTGCAGTATATTCCATTAAGTCGGCTATCGCTTATAAGGAAGCCGTCACTAAATACTTTAACGAGTTGGTTAAGCTTCCTAAATATGAGAAATATGCAGAGGCTCCAATTCATATTGTTTATTCGAGCAATCAGGACGAGCAAAGTGCTACGGGCTTGAATGAAGGCCTATCTGAAGAAAAAGTATTGGAGAACTTTGCCTTAAAGAAAAATGGCTTGATCATCGTTGTCGCCAAGCTTCAGACAGGGTTTGACGAGAAAAAACTGCATACGCTGTTTTTGGATAAAGAAATTCGTGGTATTAGCGCCATACAAACGATTTCACGTGTTAACAGAACGGCCAAGTATAAAAACGACTGTAAAATTGTTGATTTCTCTTATAACAATGTAAACGTTCAGAACATCAAAGATGCGTTTGAGCATTTCTCTGATGTTGTTGTCAGCGACTTTGATCCTTTCGGAGATAAAAAGGTTCTCGATATTCTCCTTACTGAGCTCAACAAGTCTGATACGTACGATAAGTTTTTCAATGTGTTTATGGGAATTTATAGGGACCCTGTCAAACGAGATCAGCCTGAATCCTATCTTGATTTTGAAAGCAGTCTTAAAAAATACATTGAAGCGAACCCTCAGCGCACAGCAGATACCAAGGCTAAAGCAGCACAATATTTTACGATATTAAATCGCATTGAATTTGTAATAGCCTTGGATGCCAAGTATAGCGAACCAAGCTTTCTGTTTTTTTGGCGTAAATTCAACACCCTATATAACATGCTTCATCGAAGCGATGACGTCAAAGACCCTATTGAAGTGTATTTTGACAACCAAATAGGCATGGTTGAAGTAATTGCTGAAGAACCTAAAAAGAAGAAAAAGAAACCAACAGAAGTCGCAACCGGAGCACCTCCTGGGCCTGGTGGGCAATATGACATTTTAGCAATTATTGCTGCACGCAACGATCAGGAAGAGAAAATCGGCTCACTCATTCTGGAATTCGAATCAAAAATTTCTGACTTCTTCAGCTATGTAAACAGCTCTACTGAAGGTGAGCGATTGATCGTTAAGATTAAGTCGCATGTTTCAGAAAATGAAATCTATGATGATTTTTCAAAAATTTATCGTAAGTATCGTGCGCTCTATCGTTCCAAAGTCGGTGACTATTTCTTTAAAGAGACTGAAGATTTGGTTGATAAACTTTGTGATGATTTTGAGCTGATGCTCAGAGAGCAAGACTAATTTATTACTTCATTTAGTTGAGCTTGCCATTATCAAATTTGGTAATTGGGCGTCTATAAAAAGGATAGTGCTCTTTTTCTAGCAAATAAACGACTAAGGAGAAAATAAGTGGTCACATTTGATAAATTGATGACACCTCTACTTAAGGCAAGTATGCAACGAATGGTAGGTATACATCACTTCTAAGGTGTTATATGGCAGGAGAAGGGATGACGTTAACTGGAATTGAATTGGAATATTAATCAATGTCGCATGATACAAATAAAATGGACGTTAAATACTGGGAAGGTGGATTAACGCTTCACGAAGTTAGAGCCATAGAAAAAATCGCTCAAACTTTTGCTGCTGCTAACCAGAAGCAGGAATCCAAACCAGCAAAACTCGGCTCTTTGAGTGACTTAAAGGTCTTAAAGCTTGGAGGGAATGCTATGTTCCCCTGGAAAGGATATGCAGGCTTTCGACTTGCTGGTTCTGGCCGTGAAGGGGAATTCGATCTTGTCATTGTGACCCACTATAACGTCATCATCGTTGAGCTAAAGCATTGGAATGGCGAGCTTACTGCGTCTGGTGATAATTGGTATCAAAATGGAGAGTACAGAGAGCGATCAGCTGTCAGCAAAACACAAGACAAGGCTCATCTGCTCACATCGAAACTTGCCAAGTGTGGGCGGGCTTTTCCTAGCTTTCAGGGGCACAAGTTTGACCGTCCCAAGGTAGACTTTCTAGTAGTGTTAACGGGCACAGCTGATGCTTCTAAACTGCCGCCTAGAGAACAGGAACACGTCCTAACGCTAAATGAGTTTCTACAACTTTCGGTCGAAGATGCGTACAACAAACGCTTTCGACCACATCCGCAAGCCAATAAAAGCTTAAACCAAGACATCTCGGTTTTTGATCAAATCTTCTCCGAAGGTGAGACCAAACCCAAGAGTCTAATCGTCGATGGTTACGAAGCCATTGAGAAGATATTCCCGCCAGAGAACATTGAGTCCATATACACCGAGTTCTTATCTAAAAACAAGAACAACAAGGACGACTTTGCACTGCTGAGAAGATGGGACTTCTCTGAGTTAGATGATGCTGGCAGTAAAACGCGAGACGAACGCTATAAAATCGTCAGTCACGAGAAAGAAGTCTTATCATTCATACGTTCAAACGACGGGGATTTATATAACGCCTGTTTACGCTCTCTGACCAATATTGATCCAAACAATATTACCGAGGAGTTTTACGAGCTTTTTGAGCTTCCCCATAACTATTCACGCCTAAATGAATTTATTTCTTCTTTTGTTATCAAGTTCGCCGAAGAAGAGCGGGCGACACTCGTCAAAATTATCCTGAATAATTTTTCCTCTCTGCATGATATAAAAATTGCTCACCGAGATATTGGCGATCACAGCTTATGGCTTTCCCCTGGTATGAAAATGGCCATGTCCAGTTTCATGTCGGCCTACCATAAGCCAGCAGGAACTGTCGGTGATAGACGCAAAGCAATTAGCTCAGGGATTATACCCATCCCTGAGGAGCAGAACTCGGAGCATAATGGCACCGAGTATGACCGTGACATATATTCACTGGGCATTCTGACCTGGCTGATAATGCAGGGGAAACGCCTCAATCCCGCATCAATTAAAGACGCTATAAATAACATTACCGCTTCCAGTATCTGGTACGCACCTGTCATACAAAAAGCTATCAGTCCTGAGCCACAGGATCGTTACCGGAATGCTCACGAATTTCTAGCCGCTTTTTCAGCATCACAGCCTGAAGCAGAAACCATTGAGCTATTTGATAGTTCCCTTATCGAACAATACAAAACCGAGATTAAACTCTATAAGACCTATGTCGAAGATGAGGAAATATCCTCTACCGATGCAAAAGAAGTTTATCGCTCGGGTCAGCTACTTGTTAAAATCTGGAACAACGCCCTCGACAATGAAGATTCCAGTAATATCTTTTTCTGCAAAGCTTTTATTGAGAAAGCTGAAAAGATCCAGGGGCTTGGAGCTGGGTTTATCCCTAGCATTCGGGACACGGGTATTACCCACAAATCTGAACTTTTTCTGATCCAGGATTTTATCGACGCGCCCTCATGGGGCACATGGGCGACTTACAATGTTTCTGAAGAACAGAAGCTCAAAGCCATCAACGCCTTAATTAGCCATGTTAGCTTCTTGCATGAAAGTGAAGTTACTCATGGCGATATACATCCTGGGAATATACTTGTACTGGCCGAAGGTGAAGAACTTAACGTCTATATCATCGACTTACCCGACTTTAAGCTTGGGACAACTGAAGTTAAAAACCATCGATATAGTCCTGAAACGATCCATAACGCAACAGCCATTGTGCGCGATAACTATGCTGTTATTCGTATGGCTTGTGAGCTCCTTGGACTCGACTGGGATGACCTAGAAGAAGAAAATACGCATCCGCAGTTAATTGAAATCATCAAAGCTGAAAAATCGGACAGTGCCGGGTTTATTTCTTTGGAAAGATTTAGCCAGTCACTCAAAGAGCTTTACGAAACCTCATCTGAATCCATCGAGGAGTTGAACGTCCAGCTATTCCGTCAGGACTTTAACGAAGCAATCAGTCTTTTACCTGATAACGGCGAGCTGTTTCTGTTTTATGAACCCTCCACGAAAAATACAGACTCAGTGAAGGTGTTACTGTCTGGTGTAGACTCTTCCTGGACGATTTTCTTTAACCCGATAAATGAAGCTATCGAAGGTGGACTAACACCTCGCAAAACCGATGATATTCCACCCTGGATTCGGGATAAAAGCCAGTTAACGCTACCCATAAAAATCAACATCGAACCTTCTGATTACCAGACGGATACCTCAGCACTTCAGTCCTACCTATTGGCTCACGAAACATTTCTTATTGATAGTAAAGCAGCAGTTAAGGAAAACACTCAAAGCAAAGAGGTCGATGAGAAGCTCAGTAAAGACATTGATGAGCAACTCAAGAAGTTACTTGCTGATGTTGAATATGATGAAGAATCCATTGTTTCAATAAAGAATGAAAAGATTGCCACAAAGAACATATGGAAGGCTATTTTAGAGACAGAGACAGAAGCGCTTCCAAGCGTTGAAGTCGCCGACGATCCGAAGCCTGATATTCGAAAAAATGAATTGGTTATTCCTTATGATTCAGATAACGAAGTGCTTGACCGCTTTTCTAAAGAGGATGATGTCATCGCCATCAAGAAGGTCGATGATAAGGAGTTTATCGTAGGGAAGGTCAACATTGACCAGTCCACCAGCTCAGAAATGCGAGTCCCGCTGAGTTCCGGTAAGAATTACCCAAAAACCGGCGACGTTTTATACCTTCGCACAAAACGAGACAGGGCATCCTACAGTCGCCGTAAAAAGGCGATGGAGAGAGTGCTCAATAAGAATGCGGTCATATCTGACCTAACAGACTATTTTGAGCCCTCTATAGATCAACCTTTTACGGATTATAAAGTTGTTCCTACTGAAGAACAGTTGGATCGATATAATCAATATGACGATGAGGACAATTTGACAGTTAGTCTGAACGAGGCACAGCGCGATGCCTTCAAAACCCTGTTTAGCAAAGGGCCACTGTCACTTTTACAAGGGCCACCAGGCACAGGTAAAACAGAGTTTATCTCGGCGTTCGTACATTACTTGATGACTGAAGGTAATGCACAGCATATTTTGCTTGTTAGTCAGTCACACGAGGCCGTCAATACGGCTGTTGAGCGTATCCGTAAACACTGCTCTAGACTGGAAACTCCAATTGATATTGTTCGATTCAGTAACTCAGAAGCATCGGTCTCCCAAGGCCTTAAAGATGTTTATTCACGCAACTTGATCGAATCAAGAAGACAGTCCTTTATTGCTGAAATCAGGGAGCGAATTCAGTTTATTCAGCCATCACTAAAGTTGGAACCTGAGTATATTGATGCCATTCTCAACGCGGAACTTGGTATCAAGAAGAAAATCAAAAACGCACTTCGCTTGCAGGCTGATATTAGTGATTCTTCGGACGAGCAACTGTCAGCCAGTTTATCGTCTAGCCTGGAATCGCTTTGTTATCAAATCATATCTGAACTCAATGAATCATATTCAATTGAGATCAGTGAGTTGGAGCTAGGCAGTATCGGTGAAAAAATCGATAAGCACCTTAATGTGCTTTATGGCATCGGCCCCCATGAGCATAGACGCATAAGCGCCCTGTTAGATTTGGTTAATGATTACAGAGACAGGCTATCATCCAATCCTGGAAGCTATGAGGAGTTTCTGGCCAGATCCAGAACTTTGGTATGCGGGACTTGCGTAGGTATGGGGCTCGGGCATCTGGGCCTAAATCAGATTCAATATGACTGGGTGATTATCGACGAAGCGGCACGTTCTATATCATCAGAGCTTGCTATTGCAATGCAATCTGCCAATCGTATTTTGCTGGTTGGGGATCACAAGCAATTGCCACCTCTATTCCAGGAGGAGCATAAAAACGCCATATTGAGGAAACTGGGTGTTCCAAGAGTTGAGCCATTTCAAAAGGAAGTCTTCAAGAGCGATTTTGAAAAGGCATTTCTGTCTCCATACGGCAAAGCCGTCGGAAGGAGCCTTTTGACTCAATACCGTATGGCTGAACCGATCAGTCGACTGGTTTCAGATACTTTCTATGAACAACCTTTGATCACAGGAGATCGAGAAATCCCTGTTTTTTATAATGATGGCATCGATGTTTTGAAAGCACCTGTGACCTGGCTGGACACGTCAGAATGTAAGTTCGGCTTCGACAGTGAAGATGGTACGAGCCTCGTTAATCTTGAAGAAGCAAATCAGATTCTCGCCGTTTTAAAAGAGATTGAAGCCAATGGCGACTATGTTGAACAGCTTACCTCTCTAGTTTCTTCAGGCGAACCTGCCATTGGCGTTATCTGTATGTATGGTGCTCAAAAACGACTCTTACGAAGAAAGTTCAACGAATTAGCCTGGAGTCCTGAGTTCAGAACCCTGATCAAAATCGATACGGTTGATAGCTATCAAGGTAAGGAGAATCGGGTAATCATTGTGTCAATTACCCGCAATGGTAAAGATCGAAAGCCCAAGTTTTTGAAAGAACCTAACCGGATCAATGTTGCCATGTCTCGTGCTATGGATCGTTTATTGATTGTTGGCTCCATGCAAATGTGGAACCGAGAAAACGCTTCTTTGCCACTTGGCCAAGTGGCCTCGTATATCCAAAGTCACCAAAGCGAAGAGTATCGCATCGTGTCAGCGAAACAGACGGTGAAGAATGGAGGGAAACGATAATGAAAAATCACACTTTGATTCCTCTAATGACGATAGATATTGCGGTACCTGTTCAGGCCTTTAGGTTTGAATACACACTGGTAGGCAGAAGTGATTTACCCTTCATTCGCGAGTTTATCCTGCGCCTGCTGAAAGTGGGTAATATGTCGGCTACCCAATTGGCGAAATTTCTTGGACTCTCTGAAAAGGAAATCAGCATAGCTGTGTCGCAATTAGTCAGCCTGAATGAAATCTCCGTGGACAACGAGGGTAATATTCAACTGACCGCTGAGGCGCATAAATATTTTGATGGGCTCTCTGACAATCGTCCGAAAATCACAAAATTATTTGAAGGAACCAGTACCTTCAAATTTGACCTATTGTCATTTGGTTTAATTCGATCCGATGACAAGATTAGTTCTCCTCTAAATGCCATACGCCTTTCTCCAGAAACAGAGAAACTCAGCAATAGTATCAACTATGCTAAATCGGCATTCCTAAGAAACTATATTGATATTTTTGAGGAAGAGTCGATCAGCTTCGATGGTGTTAACGATATTCGTAAAGTAGAGCTGTATAAATTATCGGATGTCAGAAAGAATAAAGATTATACCGCCCGTTTTGCGCTTACTTTTTCACTCGACACTGAACGTAATTCAATCGAACGACATTCAGAAAGCCGTTTTTTTGATGTTGATGAAATCCAAAAAAATCTGAACGAGGTACTACTCAGCTCATATAACTCCTCTAATATTCAGGACATTGTTTCTGCGTTAGTTACGCTAAATGAACCACAATTACTCGATTGTTTCACATCGGATGGCATTGACCTTACTGCACTAGCCATATTAGCGGTTAAACAAAGCGCCTCATCATCTTGCCGCTCCTACTTTCTAGGCACGCCAACAAATAGCGCCAACTGGAACCAATTAACGACTCTCATCAAGAAGCATTTGAAGGACGGCAAATCCAGTGCCACATGTACCTGGCTAGCACCGTCAGATCGTTTTTGGCTAATGAGCAATCAATCCTTTAGTCGAACTTCAGAATTGCTCAATGCCACCAAAGGGCTTCAAACCCTTCTCTATCTGCCTGTGGCAGGTAGCAGGGACAAACATCAGGAACAGATATGGAAAAAGGCACTCGGCCCAATGAAGGACAAAGCTATAAAGGTTGCTGAAGGTTTTCTGGGCGGGTCAGTAGAAGTCATTTCTATTCCTGGTGTCTTTTCCTTGCTTTGCTTTTACCTACAAAAACCGGGTGAATCAGCTTCTATTCCATTTGGGTTCATCACGACGGAGACCTCAGATATTGATCGTATCCAACAGGAGTTTGAGTCATACCTGGGAAATTACGATGCAAACATGGAGCGCAGAGAGTACGGACCTTTGGTACTTAGTGGCCAGAAATTGGTATGACAGTTTGATGCAAGATTCTTGAAGCTATCGAACTAAACAACCCTGTTTGAACCTCCACACTATCGTGTCGGAGGTTCACTATGTTCAAAAACCTATTTTTTCAAACCAAAGCACTACCAGAGCTGTCATCGCAACCGGATGCGGAAATTCCACGCTACCCGCCATTCCTGAAAGGGTTGCCAGCTGCGTCCCCCGAGGATTTGCAGTCCACACAAGACGAGCTAATTGCCAAACTGCGCCAGGTACTTGGCTTTAATCAGCGTGAGTTTCAAAGGCTGATTCAGCCCTGCATTGATCATCTGGCTGCTTATGTCCACTTGCTGCCAGCTTCTGAGCATCATCATCACAGTGGTGCTGGTGGTTTATTACGTCATTCGTTGGAAGTTGCTTTCTGGGCGGCACAAGCAGCTGAAGGGATCATTTTTGTTACCAGTGGCACTCCAGTTGAGAAAAAAGAGCTAGAGCCAAGGTGGCGTGTTGCGGCGGCATTGGGCGGTTTGTTCCATGATATTGGTAAGCCCGTTTCAGACTTGTCCATCACGGATGAAGATGGACGCTATCAATGGAACCCTTTTTTAGAAACCTTATCTCAGTGGACCACTAATAACAGCATTGAACGCTATTTCATTCGCTGGCGCGACGGACGTTGCAAGCGGCACGAGCAATTCTCAATTCTGGTTTTAAACCGGGTGATGACACCTGAGTTGCTCGCCTGGTTAACCCAGCCGGGCCCTGAGATTTTGCAAGCCATGCTGGAGGCAATTGGCAATACCGATCCCGATCATGTCCTGTCCAAATTGGTTATTGAAGCTGACCAAACCAGTGTCCAGCGAGACCTAAAAGCTCAACGAATTTCCGTTGACGACAATGCCCTTGGTGTCCCAGTCGAACGCTATCTACTTGATGCCATGAGGCGATTACTTGCCAGTTCGCAATGGCTGGTCAATCAGCGAGACGCCAGAGTCTGGGTACGAAAATCAAATCAATCAACCCATCTTTACCTGGTTTGGAAAAGCGCGGCTAAGGACATCATTGAGCTGTTGTCCAAAGACAAGATACCTGGCATTCCAAGAGATCCCGATACCCTTGCGGACATCCTCATTGAGCGAGGATTGGCCACGAAATCCGCCTCAAATGAGCGATATGAAAGCCTTGCCCCTGAAGTGCTGATCAAAGACGACAAACCAATCTGGTTACCCATGCTGCATATATCTGAGGCCGATTTATTGTTCAGCTCGAATGTACCAAGTAGCGTGAGACTGTTTAGCAAATCTGAGTGGGAAGCAACACAGCAAACACAAGCAGAACCTCAGAGTCGTTCCAGTGAGCATCCAGACTTGCCTGAAGCGTCATCATCAATCGAACATAGCAATTCGACTAAGTCGCCATCGACAAAACCGTCCGAACAAGATGATGAACTTCGTCTTGCTAGTGATGTTAATAACCCCCAGGCAACTGAAAATGCTCCAGGTGATGGATGCGAAAAGCCTAACGATTCAAACGATGCTGCAATCGGAAATAACGTAAGCCAGCAAAACGAAGCAACATTGAATCTGCCTGAATCTTTAGCGTGGCTCCCAGGGGCCAGCAGTGCGTTGGTTATGGTTGGTGAACAGATCTTGATCCGCTATCCCGATGCCGTAAGGCCTTGGTGTGCTCCCCGAAAACTGCTTGCTGAACTCAGTCAATTAGATTGGCTTGAACTAGATCCCGCAAACCCGACACGTAAGGCCAGAACTGTGACTACGAAAGATGGCGTTCAGGAGCAAGGGTTGCTGCTGAAAGTATCGATTTCTAAAGGGCTTACTGCACTGATTGACCTTCCCAAACAAGACGCAGAATCAGTGTCAGCAATTCAGAACAAAGAGGCTTCACAGCGTCCGAGTCGAACTGAGACAACCAGTGCCCAAGCAAAAGAGCTCGCCACAAGAGCTGAGCGTAAGCAAAAGCCGATTGCGGCCAATGCGAACTCAAGTACCGACCCCAAACACGTGCAGCGGCAACAGATGGTTAATTTTGTGAAAGATTTGCCCATCTTACTGACCGATGGTGATTACCCAGACGTGGATCATAGTGCCGATGGTATTCGCGTCACGATTCAAACCTTACGCCAAGTCGCCAATGAGCATGGTATTCCAGCCGGACAGCTGCTTCGGGGGATCTCGGCCAGTGACCAATGCCAGTTTGATGAGGGGGAAACGGTTCTGTTTACCGCTCACGCTGAACGTTAATCCATTTTAAGTTGAGCAGATTGCAAACGGTTATTTTGCGGAGCATGAATGAAAGAAAACGCATACGAAATGCCCTGGCGCACGAACTATGAGGCCATGGCAGCAGCGGGTTGGCTGGTTGGGGCCACTGGGGCAATTGCCGCAGAAATGCTGACTGAGCTACCACCTGAGCCATTTTGGTGGATGACAGGGATTTCCTCGGGCATGGCGTTGTACCGCCTGCCTGAGGCTTACCGTCTGTATAAATTGCAGAAGGGGCTAAAAGGCAAACCATTGGCTTTTATGGAGCTGTCGCATTTGCAAAAGGTGATGGCAAAACATCCTGATGAATTGTGGTTAGGGTATGGCTTTGAGTGGGATCAACGTCATGCTCAACGCGCTTATGAAATCTTAAAGCGGGATAAGCAAACCTTGCTTAACCAAGGTCACGGCAAACAAATGGGTTCGACCTGGATTCATGGTGTTGAGCCCAAAGAAGAAGATGTTTACCAGCCAGTTGGTCACACTGAGGGGCACACCTTAATTGTCGGTACGACCGGTGCCGGAAAAACCCGATGCTTTGATGCGATGATCACTCAGGCCATTTTGCGCAATGAAGCTGTGATTATTATTGATCCCAAGGGCGACAAAGAACTTAAGGATAATGCGCAGCGAGCCTGTATTGCCGCCGGTAGTCCTGAGCGCTTTGTGTATTTTCATCCGGGTTTTCCAGAGCATTCAGTACGTCTTAATCCCCTGAGAAACTTTAACCGGGGCACTGAAATTGCCAGCCGAATTGCGGCATTAATCCCATCCGAAACCGGTGCTGATCCATTTAAAGCCTTTGGCCAAATGGCACTGAATAACATAGTGCAAGGTCTGTTGCTTACTTCACAGCGCCCTGATCTGAAAACACTGAGACGATTCTTGGAAGGTGGCCCAGAAGGCTTGGTAGTAAAAGCCGTCACAGCCTGGGGGGAGCAGGTGTATCCAAACTTTAGTGTGGAGATTAAACGCTTTACTGAAAAGGCCAATACCTTGGCAAAACAAGCCATGGCGATGCTGCTTTTTTACTACGAACGCATTCAGCCCATTGCCGCCAATACCGATTTGGAAGGCCTTTTGAGCATGTTTGAGCATGACAGAACCCACTATTCCAAGATGGTGGCCTCATTGATGCCGGTGCTCAATATGCTCACTTCAAGTGAATTAGGGCCATTGCTATCACCTATTGCAAACGATGTGGATGACAGCCGGTTAATTACGGATTCTGGCCGTATTATCAACAATGCCCAAGTGGCCTATATCGGGTTGGATTCATTGACCGACGCCATGGTTGGCAGCGCCATTGGTTCGTTGCTTTTATCCGATCTCACCGCCGTGGCCGGTGATCGCTATAACTATGGTGTTGAAAATCGTCCCGTAAATATCTTCATCGATGAGGCGGCTGAAGTCGTCAACGATCCCTTCATTCAACTGCTCAACAAAGGTCGTGGCGCAAAAATGCGTTGTGTGATTGCTACTCAGACATTTGCTGACTTTGCAGCTCGAACAGGCAGTGAAGCTAAGGCGCGCCAGGTGTTAGGTAACATCAACAACTTGATAGCCCTTCGGGTGATGGATGCCGAAACGCAGCAATACATTACCGACAATCTGCCTAAGACTCGGTTGCAGTACATCATGCAAACTCAAGGTATGTCGTCCAACTCGGACAGCCCCGCGTTATTTACCGGCAATCATGGCGAGCGCTTGATGGAGGAAGAAGGTGATATGTTTCCACCGCAGTTATTAGGCCAGCTCCCCAACCTGGAGTACATCGCCAAGCTTTCAGGCGGCCGCGTGATCAAAGGTCGAATTCCTATTTTAACCAGCTCTACACAGGCAGCATAAGGAGTCTGTATGCATCATTCTGTCTGTCTGAAAATGACAACACTTACCAGTAAAGAAATGCTCGCTCAGTGGCAGCAACATAACCCCCAGTTCAAGGAAACCTTAAGACTGCTTGAAACCGACTGGCCTCATGCTTTGGCCTCGGTGTATTGCTTGGCGGACTACTTAACGGATGCGTTCACTTTAGATGGCCATTCCATCTTTGATTTGTGTCTGTGCAATGGCCTGGGTAGTTATGAAGAAGTCAGTTGTGATGATGATAGTGTACGCCTTTGGCATTTCATTGAGGCACTGACCTGGACTGCCGCCAGTGCTTTAACAGGGATTCGCCTACGTGATCCTGACCATTTCGAGTGGGCCGCCGTAGATGGTGTGTATTTCTACTCCTGGATTCGTAATCGTCCAAATCGGATGGCGTATTTGACTGAAGGACGCATCGACGTGCGTTATGTCAGTGGCCATACGACGACAAAGCGGCTTCAACAAGTGATTAAAACCCGGATTATGACGCCAACCGTTGCTGCCATGCTGGCCCGAGTAGAAGAGGATGTTTGGCATGAGCAAGCATAAGTCGGTTTGGCTACTGTGTCTGGCACTGATGCTAGAGATTATTGCCATTGGCGTGTTAGTGCCCGGTGATTGGACTGGCCGGGTCATTAGTAAAGAGAAGCAGATGATCCAAAATCAATTGGGAGCTCAAACAAGCTATTGGATTGGTCAAACTAGCCATGGCTGGTATCAGTCATGGATTGTGGATACGCAGATGGAGCAATCTGTGCGTGATTTTCTAATCCCCACTGAAGAACAGCGACTTCGTTCTAAAGGGATGGAGAACATGGGAGGCTTTTGGTTTGTCTGGGTAGAAGACCGTATTCAGGCATTTTTTGATGTGTTGTACCAAGTGTTCACTCGATTTGCTTTGCTGATGGTCTGGTTGCCCTTTGCGCTTATTCTCATGTTACCGGCGTTGTGGGACGGCTTGATGACCTGGAAGATTAAGAAAACAACCTTTGATTTTTCGAGCCCTATCATTCACCGCTACAGCATGATTATCCTGGGCTCAGGCGTCATTTTGCTGTTTATGGGATTGTTCGCCCCGCTGGCTATTCCACCGGTGGTACTACCGTCGATGATCATCGGCTTGGCATTGATGGCGGGGTTGGCGTTAAGTCACTTGCAGAAGAAGATATGAGGCCAGTTAGGCCTCATGAATGACGTTAACTCATTTTTTGTGGCTTGAGTGTTAGTTCAAAGCCACATGCGTGAGCATATTTTAGAAGAGTTGACCAACTTGGATTGGCATTACCTTTTTCTAAACGACTGACATTACTTTTTTGGGTATGCATTCTTTCAGCAACTTGTTCTTGAGTAAGTCCTGCCTTTGTTCTCATGGTAAGCAATTGATCAATAAAGCTGAACTCACTCTCAAGCTTATCGTACTCATTCTTAACTTCAGCATTGGCTAAAGCACGTTGTTTCAGTTTTTGCAGACTCATGATTTTTGAACCTCTTTTTGTCTATCTCTGGCAAGATTGAGCTCATTTTTGGGCGTCTTTTGAGATTTTTTTACAAAAGCGTGTAACACATAAATGTGCTTCCCTTTTAAGTAGCAAAATAAGCCTCTACCAATACCTTCTTGAGCTTTGGCGCGGATTTCAAATAACCCATCGCCCATAGACTCAGTATGAGGAGGCCCCAAGTTTGCACCATGCTTTTCCATCAGCTCTAAAAGCTTAATCATGCGAGCTTGTATTTTGGGAGGCATATCGAGGATCTGATCCTCAACGCCATCGTAAAAGTCGATCTTCCAGCTCATGGGTATCCTTAACTTAGGTTATCATAAATGATAACTCTGGTTGCGCGGTTTGTCTAGAACTTAACCGTCTTGTCTGAGTAGAACCCTCAAAACCTTCAAGAATTCGGCATCTAGCTGACCACTGAAGCTGCCAATCCCGAGGCATCCTTCACTTCTCAATTCAAACAACGAGGAGTGACTATGGAACCTGTGAGTATTCCGTCCTATATCGATGATCCGCCGCACTTCCTGCTTTGGAGTGCCGATGAGATGGCTCCCATTCTGTTGGGGCTAGTGATCGGCATTTTTACCGGTAATGCCTTGGTTTTATGCCTGTTGGGGTTGGTAACAACCAAGCTCTATCGGCGTTTTCGTGATGGTCGCCCTGATGGTTTTATTCTTCACGCCATCTACTGGGCTGGGCTGTTGCCAACCAAAGCCAAGACGATCCCTAACCCATTTATCAGGAGCTATCTGCCGTGAAGTTCGACGTGTTTTTAAAATCATGGCAAGGCACGCAATTAGAGAACCGATGGCAACGGTTTCTGATTGCGGTGCTGGTGCTATCTAACTTGCTGCTTGCGGTAGCAGCATTTTCTCGCAATACCGTGGTAGCCATTCAACCGCCAACCTTGTCTGAAACGGCTGAAGTGTCACGAAACCAAGCCACTCAACCTTACCTTGAATCCTGGGGACTCTACCTGGCTGAGCTTATGGGTAACGTGACGCCAGGTAATGTGTCTTTCATCCGGGTTGCCATTGAGCCGCTACTTTCTCCAGCGGTGTACCAGCAAGTGGTCGATGCACTGGAGATTCAGGCAAGACAAATCCGCGAAGACCGAGTCACGCTCAAATTCCAACCCAGACAAGTGGAGTATGAGTATGAAACCGGCCATGTCTTTGTGACCGGTTATTCCTTGGTCTCTGGACCATCTGGAGATGAGCAGCGCCAAACTCGCACCTATGAGTTTGATATCGATATTGAGCAATACCGTCCAAAACTTAGCTGGATGGATACGTATGAGGGGCAAGCTAGAACGAAGCGAGTTCGTGAAAAGTTGACCCAAGAGCAAAACCGGAGGGTGAATGATGCGAACCAAAATTAGTCGATGGATGACACCAAGCTTAATCGCAATTAGCTTGAGTGGCATTCTGTTATCACAAGCGTCGTATGCAGACGTGGAATTGCCGATTGTGCCAGCCAGTGTGATGAAGCAGTCTGCTACTGCAAATCCACCGGTTCAAAGCAATTCGGTTGCAGCGGATACGCCAACAACGCTACTGATGACACCGGGGGTTAATGAACTGATCCCTGTAGCACTTGGTCATCTGAATCGAATTGTGACGCCGTTTGAATCGCCTCAGGTGAGAACAACCAGTGATGCTCAGACGCAAATCAAGGGGAATGTTGTATATGTGGCCACGGACAAAGAATCACCGGTTTCACTTTACATCACTCCGCCTGGTCAGGAAGCGCCCGCGTTATCTGTCACATTAGTACCTCGTCGTATTCCACCGCGTGAAATCACCTTAGCTATTGATGGTCAGCAGTGGCCTATTAAGGGCGTCGTGAACCGAAAAGCCGCCACTTGGGAAACGGCTCAGCCATACGTCGATAGCTTACGTGATTTACTCAGACGCCTTGCACTAAATGAGTTACCACAAGGCTATGACATCCGTTTAGCTGGCCAAACTGACACAAGCCCGAAATGTTTTCAGCCAGGTTTAAAGTTTGGTTTTAAGCAGGGGCAAATTGTGACGGGACATTACTTCACCGTCTATGTAGGACTGGTTGAAAGCTTTGCCGATGAGCCGATAGAAGCCAGTGAAATAGCCTGTCATACACCAGATATAGTGGCAAGCGCCTACTGGCCTCGCAATATCTTGTTACCGGGTGAAAAGACTGAGTTGTATGTGGTTGTTCGCAATCATCGTGAAGAAGCGGTGGAAAGTCAGCGACCTTCGCTTCTTGTGGGAGGTGAGCTTTGATGAAAGCACAATGGGAACAAATGAGCCCGAACATGAAGCGGGGTCTATCGGTTGCTGGTATTGCTGGTGGTCTCATCCTTATGGTGATGGTGTTTTCACCTAATCCTGACGATGGCTCAAGTAGTCGGAACCGACAGGAAACGATCCGGCACATTCTTACGGATACCAATACTCGTGATGTTGGGGTCGATAGTTTGGCTGCGAACGTAAAACTACTCAGTGAGCGCAATGAACAGTTACGTCGTGAAGTTGAGCGCTTGCGTCGTGACGTCGATTCAGGACGGCTAAGCCCAGGTTCGCCTTCTATACCAAGTGAGGTCAACGCGGAGTTGGCTCGCCTTCGAGCGGAACTTGATGATGTTCGCGCTGGAGGTGATGCAGCAGTTGAAGGCACAAATAGCCGTTTCGAAGTGCCTTTATCTGCCATGGAATTGCCTAAAGACGAAAAGCCACTGCCGTCTAACCCAGACGACTATTTTGCCAATGCGCCGCTGCCTGATCCGCTCTATCAGCAGCCAGTCAATGGTCAAGGTACACGAGCACGAGATGTTCCATTGCCGCCAATCACGATTCGTATGATTGAGCCTGAAGTGGTTGCTGAACCAGAGGTTGTTGTGCAAGAAGCGCCTCCTTTGTATCTACCGGCGGGCAGCATCATCTCGGGTACTTTGATCACGGGTTTGGATGCTCCTACTCACGAGTCCGCAAGACGAGAACCTTTTCCTGCATTGCTGAGGATTCAAAAGGAAGCCATTTTACCTAACCGATTTAGAGCGGATATCAAAGAGTGTTTCTTGATCGCCGCAGGTTACGGTGATTTGAGCTCTGAGCGTGCCTATTTGCGAGGCGAGACCATTTCATGTGTGAGAGAAGATGGTGGCGTCATTGAAACGCGACTGGATTCTTATGCCGTGGGTGAAGACGGCAAAGCCGGTATTCGTGGCCGATTAGTGTCGAAACAAGGCCAACTGGTGGCCAAATCAATGATGGCCGGATTCCTTCAGGGCTTGGCAGGCGCATTTGATGTAAATCCTGTTCCGACGATTCAGACGGGTAATGCTGGTGATACTCAGCTGTACCAGCAAGTCATGAGCCAAGAAGCATTACAAGGTGCTGCGATTAAAGGCACCGGTAAAGCATTGGATCGCGTGGCCAAGTTCTATTTGGACATGGCTGAAAATATGTTCCCAGTCATAGAGGTAGACGCTGCAAGGAAAATTGAAGTCATAGTCACTCGTGGGGCCTCGTTGTCGTTGGCCACTTCGCAAGGGGGAGGTGCAAGAAGATGAAAAAATCCTGCATGTTGCTAACCGATCGAAGTCCGTTTCAGACAATAAGATGTGTATCCAGAGGAGAGTTAACCATGACGACATCAATGCAGAACAACCCAAAGCACCAGTCAAAACAGTGGTCTAAAGCTGGATTACTTTTATTGGCAGTCGGCTCAACCTTATTGTCTGGCTGTAGTTCATTGGGTCTTGGGAGTAGTGAATATGGATGCCCAGGTATGCCTGACGGTGTGCGCTGTTTATCCGCTCGTGAAGTCTATGAGCTTACCAGTAATGGGGCTGCACCCAAGACGATTGATGCTGTGGCGACTCGAATTGGTTCTCCCTCTGGGTATTCACAATCTGATTTAGAGACAGGGCTGCTGAGCCATCCAGCATTACCTGAGACGCAGCAATCTGCACCTATTCGCATTCCTTCAAGGGTGATGCGGATTTGGATTGCGCCTTGGGAGGATGACCGTGGAGATCTGAATTTATCCAGCTACGTGTTTACCGAAATTGAACCGCGCCGGTGGGATATTGGGGTGTCAGCACCTCGAACGGTTTCGCCAGTGCTACGTCCACTTCAGACTCAAAGCGATTCAGCCTCAGCGGGAGCTGATGGTAAGCGCGATAACTTGAGTATCTACGGAGAAACTAACGAATGACAAATGCAGTTCGCACCATTCAAACTCAGCGCCTAATGACCATTGGTGCGCTTGGTTTAATGGCGTTAATGATTTCGGAGCCCTCATTTGCGGGCACCGGTGGTGATGCTTTCACTGATGTGTGGGATACCCTAAAAGATTGGACCCAAGGTACTTTGGGACGGATCGTAGCGGGAGCCATGGTTCTGGTGGGTATTGTGGGCGGTATCGCTCGCCAAAGCTTGATGGCTTTTGCCTTGGGCATTGGTGGCGGTATGGGTCTCTACAATACGCCAACCGTCGTTGAAAGTGTTATGTCTGCAACCTTACCTGTTGTTGCCAGCACTCAAGAAGTTATTGGCACAACTGTTCCAGCAATCAGCGCCGTTTTACTGGGCACCTGAATGTGAGCCATAGTCGGCAGTTCACTTAAGGTAATCAAACTAGGTCTACACAACATCGGGTTATTGGTGATGTTGTGTAGACCTTTTCATTTCAACAACGCCGCATTAGCGGGCTTGGTTTACAGTATTTGGTATATTAATACCTAAAGTGTTAAAATCACTGTCACAATAAACTATATGGTTTATACTGTTCGTGATATTCATACTTTGGGTGTTAAAATGTCATCTAAGATAAACTGGCTTGTTGCTCATACTTCTCCTGGTGCGCTAGTACTTCAGCAATGGCTGACTGAAAACGGTGTGAGCTATTCCTTGGCTCAAAAGTACGCGCAGAACGGTTGGCTAAAGAAGCTATGTTCTGGCGTGTATTATCGTCCAGATGCGCAGGGCGATATAAAGCCAACTTGGGTTGATGCCATTCAAGCATTGGATGTGCAATTGGGCGTTCCAGTTCATTTGGCTGGATTGAGCAGCTTAACTCACCAAGGACTGAGTCACTATTTACAGCTGAACAAAGAGCAAGTTTGGATTTGCGTTAAAAATAAGTCGTCCTTACCAAAATGGTTTCGTGAATTCCCTTATCAGAATTGGTTTTACTGTGGAAATCATAAGCTTGAAGTGAATCCCGAGAAAGATTTGAAAAGGATCACGGTTAAAGAGAAAGAACTCACTGTCAGCTGTGCAGAACTTGCTGCCTATGAAGTGGTAGACGGGATTGGGAAGCTGATTTCATTTGAGCATGTCGCAGAATTATTTCAGGGTTTAGTCAATCTTAGCCCTAGAAAAGTACAAGATATTCTTGAGCGAAGCAGCTCTGTTCAGGCAAACCGAATATTTCTATTTCTGGGTCGATACTACGATCACCAGTGGGTCAATCGCATAGATGAAACAAGAATTGAGTTGGGTGCAGGAAAGCGGCAGGTTGTCGAAAAAGGACGTTTTGATGAGCGATATCAAATCACAGTGCCAGAGATATTAAGCGTCAAAAAAGGTGAACAACATAATGGATAAAGATAGCCCATATTACAAACAGGTTTCCTTGCTCATAAGAATGCTTCCTGTGGTAGCAACAGAGACGGTTTTTGCACTTAAAGGTGGCACCGCCATTAATTTATTTGTGAGAGATTTTCCTCGGTTATCTGTAGATATTGATCTTGCTTATCTTCCACTTGAACCAAGAGATGAGGCTTTGATTAATGTCAGGGCTGCATTGCAGCGCATTACAGACAGAATCAATACTCAACCAGATATCAGAGCGGCATTTCAGGATAATAAAGCTGATGAACTGAGAATAGTTGTATCAAGTCCGGTTGCGACGATCAAAATTGAAGTGTCGCCCGTCGCCAGAGGTACATTGCATAGTGCAGAAATAATGCCAGTTCAAGAGTCTGTTGAAGACGAGTTTGGTTATGCTGAGATTCAGGTAGTCAGTCTTCCCGATCTGTATGGTGGGAAATTGTGTGCTGCAATGGATCGCCAACATCCTCGCGACTTATTTGATGTGCGTATGTTACTTGGCAGTGAAGGGATTTCGAGAGAGATTTTGGTGGGTTTTTTAACCTATACATTAAGTCACCCTCGGCCTATTAATGAAGTCATGTCGCCAAACTGGCAGCCTCTGAATGAGAAATTTCAGACAGAATTTGACGGAATGACTTTTGAAAAAGTTGAATGCGAAGACTTAGCCTCTGTTAGGCCCATGATGTTAATTGAACTGCAAAAACATTTCACAGAAAGGGATCATGCTTTCCTTATGTCATTCAAAAGAGGGCAACCTGACTGGGCTTTGTTTGACTATCCTAATGCAGCAGACTTGCCAGCGATTCGTTGGAAGTTGCAGAACATTAACAAATTGGCAAAGAATCAAACAAAACATCAAGAGCAATTAGATAAATTAAAGCAAGTGCTTGATGATTGGCTTGTTAACGCAAACGCCGAGTAATTCGTTTATAACAATCCTCAACGAGCTATAAGCCCCCTAGTTAGATTGCGATTTCTTCAATCTATCTAACCGAGTCCACATAGGACAACTGCATAGACTGGAGCCTCGATTTACATTAACGAGGACTCCTCATGCGAAAACTATCTCCAATCATTCTAGCGCTTGCGCTTTCTCCTTTGGTTCAAGCTGAACCTGTGTCTGAAGTGTCGCCCGTTGGCAAAATTGACGGCATGGTTTCTTTGCCGGTCACGGGTATGAAAGCGGTCGAAAGCAATGGCCGTATTGTTTTCATGTCAGACAGTGGCCGGTTCGTCATTGATGGCACGCTCTATGATGCCTGGTCGAAAAAGCCGCTTACTAGCCTTGAAGAAATTCGAGAAGCGGGAAACACGCTGGACTTAAGTCGTCTTGGCTTAAAAATGGATGATTTGAATCCACTGACGCTGGGTGAAGGCAAAAAGAAAGTGGTGGTCTTTGTTGACCCACGATGCCCGCATTGCCATGAGCTTTTGAAACAAGCCTTACCGTTAACCAAAGAATACACCTTCCAAATTCTCCCTGTGCCAGTGCTTGGTCCTGATTCAGAGCGTCAGGTTCGCCAGCTTGGCTGTGCGCGTGACAAGAAAGCGGCCACCGATGCATTGCTGAATGGCCGGATTGGTAACCTAGAACAGGATGATGCCTGCGACCTAGAACCAATGCAGCGTACCTTGGTTACAGCTCAAATCCTGGGCATTCAAGGTGTGCCTTTCATCGTCGCCAATGATGGTCGCATCAGCCGAGGCCGTCCTTATGACCTTTCTGCTTGGTTGGAGGGGCGGTAATGAAAGCCTCTCTGTATTCAGGGCAACGCGCTTCAGAGCTGTTGCCAGTATTGGCCTATTCCGACGATGAGCAACTGTTTTTCATGGAAGACCAGAGTGTTGGCTTTGGTTTTCTATGTGACCCATTGCCGGGTGGTGATGAGTCTGTTGCAGACAGGGTTAATGTTCTACTCAACAACGACTGGCCAAAAGACACTTTGCTGCAATTTGGCCTGTACGCCTCGCCTGATATTCAAACCGACCTTCAGCGCATGATGGGCTTACGGCATCGTCAATCCGATCCATTGCTTAGGGCGTCGATACGCAAACGTGCGGATTTCCTCGATGGGGGCACGGTTCAACCGATAGAAGAATCGACCCAGACTCAGGTACGCAACTTTCAACTGATCGTCACCTGCAAATTGCCTTTGGAAAGTCCTATACCGACGGAGCGTGAGTTGAGTCGAGCATCCGCGCTTCGGGCTTCTTTCTCGCAGGCGTTGGCAACGGTTGGTTTTCGCGTCACTGAGATGACTGACCGAAATTGGCTCGCGGCATTAAGTGCGCAACTTAACTGGGGAAAAGATGCTTCTTGGCGTAATCCATCTCCAATCCGCAGTGAGGCAGATAAACCACTTCGAGAGCAAGTGTTGGATTATGACCGATCTATCAAGGTGGATAGCCAAGGTCTGATGCTGGGTGATTACCGAGTTAAAACCTTATCGTTTAAGCGCTTGCCTGAGCGGATCTGGTTTGGTCATGCCGCAAGTTTTGCGGGCGATATGATGACGGGCAGTCGCGGTTTACGCGGCAGCTTTTTGCTAAATGTCACCATTCACTTTCCCTCAGCTGAGGCGATGCGATCTCGTTTAGAGACGAAGCGTCAATGGGCGGTCAATCAGGCCTATGGCCCGATGCTCAAGTTTGTGCCGGTGCTTGCAGCCAAGAAAAAGGGGTTCGATGTTCTTTTTGAAGCCTTGCAAGAAGGTGATCGTCCTATTCGGGCAAATATGACCTTAACGCTGTTTTCCCCGACGGAAGAGGCGTCCATCAGCTCTGTTTCAAATGCTCGAACCTATTTCAAAGAGCTCGGATTTGAGCTGATGGAAGACAAGTACTTCTGTTTGCCCATTTTCCTGAATGCCTTGCCATTTGGTGCTGACCGCCAGGCGATGAACGACTTGTTTCGATTCAAGACCATGGCGACACGGCATGTCATCCCTCTGTTGCCTTTGTTTGCGGATTGGAAAGGCACTGGCACGCCGGTGATTAACTTTGTTTCCCGTAATGGTCAGATCATGAGTGTGTCCCTTTATGACTCGGGCAGTAATTACAACTGTTGCATCGCGGCGCAATCGGGGTCGGGCAAGTCTTTCCTGGTGAACGAAATCATCTCCTCCTACTTATCAGAAGGCGGGCAATGCTGGGTGATTGATGTTGGCCGCTCTTATGAAAAGCTGTGTGAAGTTTATGACGGAGAGTTCTTACAGTTCGGGCGGGATAGTGGCATTTGCTTAAACCCGTTTGAAATCGTTGAGGACTATGACGAAGAAGCGGATGTACTGGTTGGATTATTGGCCGCAATGGCCGCGCCTACGCAGTCATTAACTGATTTTCAGATGGCCAACCTAAAGCGTCAGACCCGTGAACTGTGGGAGAAAAAAGGTCGTGCCATGTTGGTTGATGATGTGGCAGAGGCCTTAAAAAATCATGAAGACCGACGTGTGCAAGACGTGGGTGAGCAGCTCTATCCGTTTACGACACAGGGCGAATATGGCCGTTTCTTTAATGGCCACAACAATATTCGCTTCAAAAACCGTTTCACCGTTCTGGAGTTAGAAGAGCTCAAGGGACGCAAGCACCTGCAACAAGTGGTGTTGCTTCAGCTTATCTACCAAATCCAACAAGAGATGTACTTAGGTGAGCGTGATCGTCGCAAGATTGTGTTCATTGACGAAGCCTGGGATCTGCTGACTCAAGGTGATGTCGGTAAGTTCATCGAGACGGGTTACCGTCGATTTCGAAAATATGGCGGCAGTGCTGTAACGGTAACGCAGTCGGTCAACGATTTGTATGACAGCCCTACAGGTAAAGCCATCGCTGAAAACTCGGCCAATATGTACCTGCTTGGTCAAAAAGCTGAAACCATCAACGCGCTCAAAAAAGAAGGCCGCTTGCCACTAGGTGAAGGCGGTTATGAGTACCTAAAAACGGTTCATACCGTCACGGGTGTCTATTCCGAAATTTTCTTTATTACCGAAATGGGCACCGGGATTGGCCGCCTCATTGTCGATCCGTTTCACAAGCTGTTGTACTCGTCCCGTGCAGAAGATGTAAACGCGATTAAACAGTTAACGCGCAAAGGCCTTTCTGTTGCTGATGCCATCTCTCAGTTGTTGAAGGAGCGAGGCTATGAATAAGACCACGCTTTGGCCATTTATGGCCTCTATTACTTTGTCTATTGCTGGTAGCGGTTTAATGACCAGCTGGCTCTTAATGAAAACACTCGAACCCATCCACAGCCAGTTGGCGTTAAGTACGCCCATTGCAGTCGTGGATTTTGGGGAGGCGGTGTTGTCACTGGGCCTCAATGCCAGCGAACAAGACATCGAATCCAGGTTGCTTCAGACCAATCAACAAATTGAAAAGCTAAAAGCAGCCGGTTTTATCGTGCTGGATGCCCAAGCGGTGGTGGGTGCTGATGATTCCGTATTTGTGCCAGTAGGCTCAAAGGAGGTATCTCATGCAGATACTCCGTAAAAGAATGCCTTGGCGGCCATATTTCATCCGTTTGACCGTTCTTGCGTTAATCATGGCCATGGTAGGCACCTACGCCATGATGCGCTACCGAATAGGTATTGATACCCAGCAAGAGCGCTGTCTGCCTGATACCACGGTGTATCTGATTGATCTATGGAATAAAGAGCCCGTTAAGGATGGTTTGTATGCCTTCCACTCAAAAGGACTCGCTCCGTTATATAACGACGGTACTCGGATGCTTAAACGCCTAACAGGGATGCCTGGGGATGAAGTCAAGGTGACTCCTGAGCATGTGCTGGTGAACGGTGCTGAAGTCTCTACCGGCATGGCATTAGCCCAGCGTCTTGGTGTGGCGGAATCACAATTTAGCCGCTCATTGACGCTGCAAGAAAACGAATATTGGTTTTCCGGTGAGGCCGAAACGAGTTTCGACTCCCGCTATTGGAATGCCGTTAAGCGCGAGCAGATTGTCGGTCGCGCTTGGCCGCTTTTGTAGGAGGTGGATGATGACAAGACTATGTCTCTTATTCTTGTTGGTTGCTCAATTGTCTTGGGTTCAAGTGTCCTGGGCACAAGAGCCTTTTCCGTTGTCTGACGAGGACAAAAAGATCGTCGAAATGAGCCGCAGCATTTTACAAAGTGCTGTGGATGGCTCATCTGAATTTATTGAGCCTTTTGCACCGGTTGAACAACCTGTGTCGCTCAAACACAGCGATGAATGGTTGATATTTGCGTCGTCCTCATTGGGTGATTCCTCACTGAAGCAGCTATTTAAAGAGGCCAGTGCTACCGGCGCTATTGTGTTGTTTCGGGGAATTCCTGAAGGAAAGACCTTGGGGGCGGCTATCCGTGATTGGCATACGCTGATGGTGGGACTTGATCCTGTTCCTCAGGTTCGAATCGATCCGAAAGCCTTTGTGCACTGGCGGGTGACTAGCGTGCCTGCCATTTTCCGCATAGAAGATGACAAGGTGACTGCAAGTGCACTAGGGGTTTACAGCAAGGACTGGTTGCAGCGTCAAATTGAAACAGGCAATACCGGTTCATTGGGTCAACGCGGTCCTATTCATTCCATTTTAGAACCGGATTTGATGCAAGTGGCGATGCAGCGTTTACAGTCGCTTGACCTGGGCGCGTTAAAGAAAAAAGCCATTGAGCGATTCTGGTCTCGCCAAACTTTCACTGACTTACCCAAAGCCACGCAGTATCGGATAAGAACGGTTGATCCAACCATCGTCATGCAGCGGCCACTATTGGATGCCAATGGCCGAACATTGATCCCAGCAGGAACGCGTATTAACCCGCTAAAAGCCTTGCCGTTTACTCAGCAGCTTGTGGTGTTTAATGCGTCGAACGCTGAAGAAGTGGACGCAGTTGCGCATTGGCTTGAGACGCAAGATAGGACACTGCGCCGCATTACGCTTATCACCACGCAGCTCGACCGTACTCAAGGTTGGAATAGCCTCAATGCGCTCGAAAAGACATTGGATAGTCCGGTTTACCTTCTCAATGCCTCGCTAAAGCAGCGCTTTGATTTGCAAGTCACCCCATCGTTTGTTCAAGCAAAGGGGCTCGCGTTTGAAATAGAAGAAATTCCAGCAAAGGAGCTTGTTCATGAAAAAGCTCAATAATACGTATCGTCTGATGCGGACTCTCGTTGTCATGCTTGTCCTGGGCGCATCTATTCCTGCAAAAGCCGAATTGACTTGCCCAGACGCGGGGTTATTGTCCGGCAAGTTGCTGACGGATGTTTGCTGGTCATGCATTTTTCCTATCCGGGTTGCCGGTCTTCCTCTTGGCTCTGGCAATGTCCCAAGCGGCGCATCAAACAAGTCGTTTTGCTTATGTGAAGACAACTTAGGTGTGCCAAGGCCAGGTATTGTTACCAGCATGTGGGAGCCAGCGCGTCTGATTGAACTGGTCAGAACGCCGGGTTGTTCGCCTTCCCTGGGAGGGGTTCGTTTACCGTTAGGTGATAGACGACTGCAAGGTGGTCATGGCGAGGGTGAATACGACACCGGTGATCTTGCTTTCTACCATTACCATTATTACGCCTTTCCGCTTTTGGTCATGCTCGATTTGTTCATGGATGGCAATTGCAATGCAGATGGTTACATGGACTTTGACTTGATGTATTTGTCCGAATTGGACCCAACATGGCTGAACGATGAACTGGCCTTTTTTACTCAGCCTGAAGCTGCTGCCGTTGCCAATCCATTGGCTATTTCGGCTTGTACCGCTGACGCTGCTTCATCAACGCTTGGTAAACCCATCGACCAGTTGTTTTGGTGTGCTGGCAGTTGGGGCCATCTCTACCCGTTATCTGGCCACACCTTAGCCTTTGGCTCATTAGCAGAAAACACCAGCCTTTTAGCGGCGCGTGCAATCGCGGCTCAACACAGGCGTGGTCTTGCAAGGCGAACAATGGGGAACAGTGCGCTATGTCGACCTGTTATCGAACCCATGCTACCGAAATCCCAATACAAGATGAGTATGTTCTTCCCTGTACCAGAAACTGAAAGTGCGCATGTCATCGGTGAAAGCACCATGAAATGGGGAGAGTGGCGAACAATCCCAGGTGCCGGAGAAGATGCTCTCTACATTTTGTGGCGCTGGCAAGACTGCTGTAACTCGGGAGGTTAACCATGAAACCAACACTTTTTACCCGAGTTTTAGCGGGTGTTTTATCAATCACTATGGCGTGCTTGCCCTTACATGGTGTGGCCGCTGATGTGCAGCGCCAATCCGGCTTAAGCGGACAACAAGAAGGTAAGCAATTGCTGCAAAACTGGGCGATGCCCGCACTCAATGGCAATACATTGTCGGTGCCGAATGGCAGTGGTAATGAGACGATTAACTTGCAAGAGCTTTTCCCTGGTATGGATCAGGGCTCATTGGATGTCTTAACGGGCGTTTATGGCTCTGATGCCAGTATGAATCAATTGGGGACGCAGCGCCAAGAGAGCATGGCATCCGAAAATGGCGCTACGGGTGAGGCGTTTCGCTCGCTCCAGCAAATCAAAGACAGGTCTCGGCCAGATATGGTCAATGATCCGCTTTGGGCATTAACCGATGCGGTTCAAACTGACCCAAATCTATTAACGCAAAGCTTCCCAGGCTGTGAGTCTCAAGGTGAAGGCAGCCCAAACTACCAGCAATGTGACAGGCTCAATACAGCGGTTAACAGCTGCACTATTACTCACGATTACACGGCAGGCATTATTGAGCATGTTTCAGGACCAATGAACCTTCGCTCTTGTGGTGAGGGATGTCTTGAAGTTTGGATTGGACGAATAGGCGACAACTACTGGAGTGGCCGTTGTAAAGTGTTTGAACAGGCCATCACACTCAAAGTCGTGAACCCCGATGCGATTACCTCAGCCGTTCTTGAGTACGCCAAATGGGATGACTACATGCAGGTGTGGCTTGGCGATCAGAAAGTCTGGTCTGGGCCGAACAATAACTTTCCACCAGAAACGGCAGGTCGCTGCGAGCTTAGTACCAGTTGGGAACGCAATCCTAATACTGACCTCACCGCCAAGCTAAAAGCGGTAGAGCCAGGTTTAGAAGTGCCAGTCAAAATTCGCGTATCGGTTACGGGTAGTGGTGAGGGTTATGCACGCATCAAGGTGCGCTTTGATCCAACCAAGGTGGTGATGAATGATAGTTGGTCGCCACAATCCTGTATTGAACAAGCAGCGGATATCCCGACGATGTTTTCAGACTACAGCATTCAATGCACGGATCAGACGTCTTCAACCAACGGATGTACGGTGGTCAATGGTGTTTCAGTTTGTGAATCCTATTTTGGCCCAAGCCCTGTGGCTGGCATATCGCCTTTGTGTCGGCGTGTACAAGTGAGTGTGGATGATGAAAGCTATAAGGGGATTGAAAATCAGGCCTGCCAAGTGCTTGAAGCGAATCCTTCCTGTGGATTCATGTCGTCAGAATGTGCCGAGACCAATGATAAAGGTGAATGCATTCGTTTTACCGATACCTATGACTGTGGATTGCAAACCAGCGATCCAAAGTGTGTGGTATCCAACCTTATACCAAGTAGTTTTGAGGCCTGTGAGCCTACTCAGACGATTACGCCATTTACTGAAACCAAGCATGTACCGGATTACCAAGTTTGCGAGAAGATCAGCACGCTTACTGAGTGTCAGTTAGAGCGACGTGTATCCGCTGAAACCCATCAACAAAGCTGGTTCATTGAGCGCGGTTGCTTTAGCTCTGAAACGCTCAGCTTTGTTCCACAGCACAGCAGTACCATGCAAACTGGATACGCGACGCTGAGGATTTTTGATAATCAAAATACTGAGATAAAAATCACCGAGTCGCCATCCAAGGTAAATGGTTGGAAAACGACACTCTCTCTGACGGGCAATGAGGAAACTGTGACTGAGACGAAACCGTCCATTAAGTACCCTGAAATGACCTGTCCAAAAGGAACCTTGGTTGGCTCATTCTGTAAAGTCGTCAATGGGTCTATTATTTCGTGGCATGAACCTCAGGAAGTCACTCGTTCCAGATGTGAGTCTGGCTGGAACAAAGTCGATTTCGATACTTGCAGCCGAGAAGTTCAGAAGTGTTTGGCTCCTGCGAAACTGAGCGCTTCCTTGACATTCTCCGGCAAGTTCTTAGAGCAAGACATTGTTCATCAATCAAGTGATCCGAGCATAGACCAATGCTTGATGCAAACGGATCAGTTTACTGCGGTGCAGTGGCAGTGTTTGGATACGGGCACAAAACGAATCGACGGGTTAACGGTTGGTAGTGGCGAGTTGGCCAATCTTGGGAGCCTTTATCCAGCGGTTGTTTCGTCTCCTGCTCATTTAACCAGTCGCGGCAGCTCTGATGGACTGGGACTCTCATGCTGGAGGGCAAGAGCAACCTACAATGCTTCGACTGCTCATCCAGAGTTCAACATGGGCAGCTCAGATAGCTGGGTAGATGCCAATGGTAATACACAAACCATCGTTAATAACGGACAAAACACGACCACCAATACGTGTGCCGCGCTAGAGCAAAACCCGGCCTGCCAGTATGTCAGAACCGAATGCACTGAAGGCGGGGCTGGTCATGAAGGCTTCTGCTATATCCAAAGTCTGGTGTATGACTGCGGACAAAGCGTTGAAGTGCAAAATGCACGAATGGAAACTCAATACAACTGTGAGGGGCCAGTTCGCTGTATGGGCACAGATTGTTTAGAGCCAGAGTCAATCAAGCAGGCTAACTTTGCAGAGGCCGCTGCGATGCTTAATGCGGCGCAGTTTATGACCAATGATATGTCATGCACGGGCGCTGATGGCCAAGACAACGTCGAGTGTACGGTCTTTAAAGGTAATGCTGGCCAGTGCAAAAAAGCCGTTGGCGGCATAGTGGATTGCTGTGAAAAGCCAAGTGGCGTGTCGTTATCGGATTACATCACAATGATTGTGGCGGTCAACAAGCTTGATACGGCAGTCATGGCCATGAATCCGTCTTCGGCAATCTATGGTTCCTGGAATACGCTCAGGGAGCCAATCACGAGCACTTGGAGTGCGGTCAAAGAGCCTTTTGTGTCTGCATGGGACTCTCTCATGGGGGCTGGGCCATCAACGGCTGCTGGCGCGGGAGCGGAGCAAGCTGCGACTGGCTTCATGCAGGTGTTGACCAACAAAACGGCTGAATGGGTAGGTACGACCTTTGGTTCGGGGGCGCAATCGGCACTGTTTAGCAACGTTGGTGGCGCGGTTGGAGCCGATGGTGTCGTTTCGGGCGGTAACTTTGCGCTGGGGGGCGCTGCGGGCGCGGTTCTGAGTACGGTTATGACGGCCTACATGATTTATTCAGTCACCATGATCCTCATTCAGCTTATCTGGAAATGTGAGCAGAGTGAGTTTGAAATGAACGCCAAGCGGGTATTGAAGAGTTGCCACTATATAGGCTCTTATTGCAAGTCTAAGTTCTTAGGAGCCTGTGTTGAGAAGCGGCAATCATATTGCTGCTTTACTTCGCCGCTTTCACGGATCATTCAGGAGCAAGTACGTCCGCAATTGGGCCTTGGCTGGGGCAGTGCGAAGTCTCCAAACTGTGAAGGTTTGACCGCGAGTCAGTTAAACCAGGTGGATTGGAGCCAAGTCAATCTGGATGAATGGATAGGTATCTTATCGATAACAGGCAACCTACCCGAAGTACCGTCACTGGATCTGGAACGACTCACAGGCTCAGGAAGTACGCTAAACGTGGATGGAAACCGTCAAAGTGCCGCAGACAGAACCATTGACCGGCTAAACGGAATGGATACCCAGAAACTGCGTCAGGAGGCGACGGAAGAAATTTCGGGTAATAATTGAGCATATCCTTCTAAAATAGCTGAGCCAATAATGTTTCATTTTGGTTACTTTAATGAGCATAATTTGCCTTAAGGTAACCAATTTGGCACTTTGTGATTGCACTTCAGCTAACGCGCTTTTGCCCCATTGTGAGCCAGCGATGCTTTACCTCAAAAATGACAGCATTGTAGTTTGACCTACTCAATCTAATCGGTGGCATGGAGTGCTTCACTAGCACCCTATAACACTACTTTTATGATCTTATTTTTCTAAATCGGTACACTATGCGTTCGAGTATCGAATTCCAACTTCAATTAGTAACGAGCCAAGGAAAAGCAACTAATGGCGTTAAGAAATAGCATGGAGCCCTTTATCTATTCACACGATTATCCCAAAAAATGGGTTCGCTTCGCTAAGTTTTGGTTTCAACTGAAGGCTCTGTGGCGATGGTTTCGCGTGCAGAAGCCTGTAACTAGGTTGATGGGGTACCAATATCAAGCGGCTGATGATCTGTTAGAAATAGATATCACATACCAATGTAATTTGAAGTGCAATAATTGCAATCGCTCATCCGCTCAAGCACCGGATAAAAAACACATAGGATTAGAGGAAATATCTCAGTTTGTCGAGGATAGCCTATGTCAGCATCGAAGTTGGAGGAAAATTCGTATTCTCGGTGGAGAACCAACGCTACACCCTGAGTTGAATGAAATCCTATCAGAGTTGCATCGCCTTAAAATAGCTCAGCCTGACTTATGCATTCAACTAGTGACAAATGGATATGGGCGCCGTGTGAATACGGTCATTTCTAAGCTTCCTGATTGGTTGTCTATCGAGAACTCAGCAAAAACAGACTCCATTCAGCCCGATTTTGGCCCATTTAATCTGGCGCCTGTTGATAGTTGGTACCACAAGTTTAGTGACTATTCTAACGGCTGCGATATTGCTCGCACTTGTGGATTGGGTCTTACACCTCAAGGGTATTATCCATGCGCTGTTGGTGGTGGTATTGATCGAGTGTTAAATCAAAAAAATGGACGGCAGCGTTTACCATCAGGTGATGACGAAATGCGTGATCTCATGAAGAGTGCTTGTGGATTGTGTGGTCGGTTCAGAGACGGGCACTATGTGCCACCGAAGCTCCGTCCAAAAATATTGGTACAGCAGACTTCAATGACCTGGAAGAAGATTTACCGAGATTGGAAGTCTGACAGGCACCAATAAGGCTATTTGAGCAGGGGTGAGTAATTGAGCATATGGCATATTGTTGGTAATGGTCCGGGGAAACTGATCATAGTTGATAACGAGAGAATCATCAGATTCAATCAACCAGCATCGTTCAAACCTGGTACCGATGTAACAATTACAAATAGTAAACAGGCAGGCCTTAAAAGAGGATTTCTTGTCCAAGGCGAAGTACCTGAGCAGTTCATTGAAAAACTGGACACTAACAGTAGAAAACTAGAAGAAGCGCTGGGATGTAAGCCTTCGCTAGGGCTACTAGCCATTCAGACGATGCTCGGATACCAGGTCGATGTACGTGTTAGCTGTATGGCTTTGCTACCTTCATTAGAAAGGACACCAGACCACTCTAACAAGAAAGCACTGCCAGCGGCCTATCACAATTGGTTGGGAGAGAGGCGTTTAGCCCTATCTTGGAAAGATAAGGTTGATTGGCCGGAATTGCTATTGCAGTCTCAACGCCCTAGCAAATCATGCGCAATGGCTAGTCAAGACTGTTTTCATCTCTTGCAACAACTACCAAGCTTATCTCGTAAAGAAGCAAGCTACTTGTGGGAAGATCTTTCAAAGGTTGGTTATCACACGTGGCTCGATCAAGCGAATTATGAGAATATACAGGCAATTGAGCCACTGTTCTATGCCTCAAGGGACAGTCAGTTTTCTCCAAATTGGTGGATGTATGACAACCAAGCGTCACTTTACGTCAATCGCCTTCAGAAGATACTGGCGTCTGTTCAGCAAACCTATCTTCTTTCGTTAACAGAGAAGGCTTAGAAAGTAGTTCACTTATCAACTTGTCTTCTTGCTGTCTATTGTCATGACTAGAGTTTTGGCGCAGGTGCCAGTATGCATAACCGGAGTCTAGGTAAACAGACTTCTTTGCCAGTTCAGCCATGGGTAACATGGTTACGTAGTCGGTGACGATATTAAACCAGTCCGAGTGGTCTGCGCGCTTGAAGTAATCTTCGGGAACTTGTTCAAAGAGCGCTTTGGTAAATACCCTGAGATGGCTCCATACATTGGCGCCACCAGCGAGCCTCGGGTGAGTGTAATCAGGACGATATAAGTTGAGTGGCTTATTCGGGCGAAACATCGGCATTTGAATGAGATCTGCGCCTTGCTGCTTGGCCGCAAGCAAAGCGTCTACAATACAGGTTTGCATTAAGCAGTCGTCTTGATCTAGCACTGCTACCAAGGTGTTGGGATCTTGGCAGATCTCATTGATGGCCAGCAGGAAGTTGGGCATTCTGCCTTGGTTTACGCAGTGCCTTATCAAGGTTGTTTTGCTCTGGAGCTCATCCAACAACATTGGATAGCACCAGTTATGCACTGCGCCACTAGCATCATCAATAAGGATCACGCCAAAGTTTTGATTAGTTTGGCTTCGCAATGAATCTAGGCATCGCTTGAGTAAGGTGTGCTCGGTAAGTTTGCCTTTTAGAAGAAACACAATCGGTTCATGCCGCTGTTGGTATTTCCAGTGTGTACCTGGCACCCAATCAAACTGCTCGTGTTGCTCTCTTGGCTCGACTCCCTGTGCAATCAAATCTCGTGCAACCGAAAGCTCCAGTAAATGTTTGTGCTCATTGCTAGGGTGAACATAGTAACTTTGAGGATCGCCACCTCGTAGCGCTCGTAAACCACGCTGTTTCATTGCGGCCTGTAGTGCCCGGTGCCAAGTTAAGGTGAGTCTATTTCCTGCTGGTGGATTATCTATCGGTAGCTGATCCTTTATTCTGCGCAGATCTAGCAGGCCAAATCGAACCTCTGGTGCAAATTCACCAGGGGAACCATGGTAAGGATTAAAGCAAGGACTGCTTTTGGGGATATTGAAACCAACAGCCAACACATCTTTTGGCTCACAGGCATAAATCATGTCGGCGATATAATCATGTTGCCAGTTCCGGCGACCAACCAGTACATCCAAGTCACATTGTAGTACGTAAGTGGTTTCCACTTGGTCAAATCCCCAAACTTGTGGGAAAAGAGGCGCATTTTTCGGAGTATGTGTTTCTGTACATCCTTTATGACCGAACCACTTTTCGTATGTCGCCATTATAATGCTTGGCTCTGAAGGGGCTATAAGTATCGTGTCAATCAGCCCTTGCTCTTTTAGGGTTTCAGCCTGCTCAATGACTGACGCTAGATTTGCCTTTGCATATTGGCGCAGAAACTCCCCTTGATACGGGTCTATGAGTAGTATGACTTTAGCAAAAGTCACTGGGTAGCTAAGCTGCGTAACGATATGCGCTACTTGCTCAGTGAATACCTTGGCATCTTGTCCACAGGCCTTGATCATTAGGGTCACAGCTTTGCTTTTGAAAGATGCTTTAGGGAGAGGGGGACTACTAAGCTCGATACATTGTGGATGAAGTTGAACTATTAGCTTGTTGTAGAATTGCTCAAACCCCGGAAGGGCTTTTAATGCATCATCCTGTCGGCGCCAACTCTTTCTACGGACCAGTTCCTCATCACTGTTGCCCAATATGCCAATCGAGTACAGACGTGCACACATGTCACGAAAGTATGACGAGGTTAGTGGCCTTATGTCTTTGCCAACATCAATGTACTGAAGCTCGCCCTTGGGAGTGATGATAAGATTATCTCGTTTGATGTTAAGCGTGCTTATACCTGCTTGATATAGCTTTGTTAGATAGTTAACAATCACTTGTTCATCGATTTTATATCCGGGCGGCGTACTGCTCTCGTAGGCAGTATTGTATTGCCATAACCCGTCACACTTCCTCCATGTTAACTTTGGGATAGGAACATCTTTATCAGCAAGTAAAGACCTCAGATCTTGCACTTCGATGTCGGTGATCGCCCAGGGATAGAACTCTTTATAAACTTGGTTGTGTTGTAGCCAGACAGCCCCTTCCATACCAATTCCGAGTATATATCGGTTGGTTGAAAGTAGTGTGCTCCAAGTTCTTGCGACATACGCCAATCGGTTTCTCTGATCTCGCCAAGCCAGATTGGATTTGTTTTGCTTGGTATCGTCACCATCAAGCGAATAAATGGCATAGATAGGGTAAGGACAGACCGCTACGTCATTGGGGTGCAACATCAAAAGTCTGGTCACTAACCAGTGATCTTCCGCACTTCGGATATTGGGGTACCTAATGCCCAGCTGAGTTCTCAACAGTAAATTACATGAAGGGAGCTCTCGTTGTTGCTTACCGGAGGCAAAATATTCGATAAAGCCAGCAAGATTGAAATGATCTGTTAGCTCTTGGGCGTTTGCAATATTGTCGCTGGGTAGAATTCGTCCATCTTTTCGTAACTTATTGCTGCCGATTGCCGCTTTTTTCTGTGTACCGCAAACAGAACGCCAGAGCCCTTCGAGGCTATTTGTTGCGAATAATTCATCATCGGCATCGAGTCGAGCAATCCATTGTAGTTTGGGTTGCGTGTCTGCCCAATCGAGCAAAAGGTTACGAGCTCTTGCGGGATAGCCACATTCTGCCTTTAAAAGCGTTACTGCTGGGTGGTGGAGTAACGCTTCTATTTCCGAAGACCAAGCGGCATCAGAGCTATCATCTAGTACAAGGATGCGTGCTATACACTGCTGCACTAGACTTTGTTGTAGGCAGCTTTTTAGTGCATTACATAAAGCTTGTGCTTTGTTTTTGTGAGCAATTGCTATCACCACCTCGGCATTTTTAAATTCAACAGCAGAGGAGTGAACTAGCGTTACATTTCGGTCGCAAAGAATCTCACTATATTGGCTTGGAGCTCTGGTACTGTAGCTAGTCATTGATGCTCTCCAATCGTTTTTGTTCATTTAAGATCTCTTCCTTGGTAAGAGTAAAAAGCTCAAAAGCTCGCTGAAAATAAAGGTCCATTGTGCCAGTAGACATCTTGTTTCCGTGTAATCGCAAAAATTGAGCACATCCTTGTAGCTTTTGCTTCGATCCCGGTGCTGAAAGTGCATCTGGTGACTGGTTACACATCCAATTAACTGTCGCTAGATGGGTATAACGGATCGTCGCTAAACCGGACTCTAAGACCCGAATGGCAAAATCTTTGTCGTTGCTACTCACTAGGCCATCAGTAAACCCACCTACCTTGAAAGCCAACTCGGTCTTGATGAAGGTGTTTGAACCTTGCCATCCCGGATTGCCAATTAGAAAGTCATCAACAGTCAGTTCGTTGGGTATGTTAGTTGCCACTGTTCTTTGATCAAAGTTGACGTTGATACCGGACAGTACGACATCCGCTTTGTTCGCATCGCTGTGGCGCAAGCAAGTTTGTAGGTGCTCAGGCTGCCAAGTGTCATCATCATCGATAATCGCAATGTAGCTACTAGGGAAATGCTTGGAGATATAGCTGATGCCAGTATTCCAACTACCAGCAGCACCTGGTGAAAATGCATTGGTTAATGTATGTAAGGGGATACCTTGCAGCCTTTTACGCAGACGTTCTATTTCACTTTGGTATAACTCACGGCTATCGGATACAAGCACGACAGAAGTTGGTAGGTGTGTCTGACTCTGGATTGATGGTAGAGCAAACTCTGTGAGTAGGTTCACTCTAGGGGTGGTGGCAATTAATACAATGATATTGTTCATTAATGAGTCATTGATGGTTAATAGGCTTTATTAATATAAGCAACTTGATGGCTATATGATGCAACTCATTGGGATTAATGGGTATTTAAGCCTGTTTTGTACTTAATTGTTAAGCAATTAAGTGGTTAGGAAAGCTCGGTCGATTCATACGGGCGTTACCCTTACTTTTCCTAATGCTTACTAGCCTAAATAGAGCGACCAGTCTAAGAAGCTTTTGTCCATAAGTGTGATGAGGAGCATAAAACACGAAGCCATTGTTTCAAAGCCCACAACACCAAATTTTGAGGAGCCCCTTCGAGAGGGGCTGGTTGATGGGAGCCTAGTTGGCTAGTTGGCGGGGTTATCTGTTTCCTCTTCAGTGATATCGTCATCGGTAGAAGGCACCGCTTGCTCAACTTCAGCTTCTTTACCCTTAGCTTGGGCTGATTTTCGTGCTCGAATTTCGATATCAATAATGCGTCGTGCAAGTTTGATAATGCGCTGTTGCCATGCGTAGTTGCCATCAACACGTTGCTTGTTGCTAAGCACGCTAGACAACCAGAGAGTGTCCATTGAGATCATCAACGAATCGAGTTTGCGCACTAAGCCGACAAACTGGCCAACCTGAGGCGAGCTGATTTTAGCGTTGAAGGTAATCGGGTCGGTGTAGCCAGGTACTTCATCGATGCCGTTGGACTCCATCAATTTGTCCAAACGAGATTGTTCGTTGACTACCGCCTTAGCGCAATCCTCGATCAACTGGCTAATGATCTGTTCCACTTCATCAATTTCGTTCTCATCGCCAATGATGCGCAGGATGACATCGATTCCGTAAAGCGCACTGACCGTCCGTCTAAAAACACGGTCAACGACACGTTGCGCCTGTAAGCTATTAATTGTGAATGATTGTTCAAAGATGGGTTTTGAGTAATTGGGTTTTGCTTGGGCCATAAGTTTGCTCCTGATATGACAATAATCAGTCCCTAGCCTAATCCTCTGTGAGGTAATGGCCTTTCAGCTAGGTGGAAGAATTGAGCATCTTTCTAACTATCCTGTCCGGATAAGACGGTTACACTGACTATCAAATATTGCTGATCTGTTTCAGTGATATCTGCGCCTGAGAGCATGAGCTCAAAGGAAGCCCGCCGCTGAGTTTTCTCAGTGGTACTAAGAGGTAGCTAGCCTCCTTAAACAAATAGCCTGCATGTTTTTACATGCGCAACCATGCGTTCCTTGCGGTTCGCCTTTTCACCACCCAACTGGGGGAGTTTTCCCCAGTTGGGGGTGACTCCTTCACAACCTAATTAAGGAGTCACCAATGGAATATATCTTCGGATTTATTATCCAAGTCGCAGGCATTATGTTGCTTGCAAAACTGAGCTGGTCGCTTTTGCGATTGGTTGCTCGTCAAAGCGTGCGCCCGTTTCGATTTGTACTTACTCAAATCAAGCGATTGCTCACACCAACACCAAAACGTCGTCCAATGGCAGTGCCTAAAGCTCCTGGTATGCCCCGTTTGACATCTGCGTTTTACAAAGAGCCACATCAGTACGACATGGCTTTACTCGAAATACCAACCTATCTGCGTCGTCAGTCTTCTTTGCCCAGCCGGGTAGAAGCGACTGTGTGCACAGAGTTCAACTAAGACGAGGAGAACATCATGAAAAACCAAGTAACACTCATAGGCTACGTTGGCGCTGAGCCAGAGACGCGAGCCTATCCATCAGGTGATTTGGTGACCAGCATTTCGCTGGCCACTTCTGAGAAATGGCGCGACCGTCAATCCAATGAGCTCAAAGAGCATACGGAATGGCATCGGGTTGTTTTTCGAGATCGTGGTGGATTTAAGTTAGGGCTAAGAGCAAAAGATTTGATCCAAAAAGGAGCGAAGCTTTTTGTTCAAGGGCCTCAGCGCACGCGATCATGGGAGAAAGATGGCACTAAGCATCGATTGACCGAAGTGGACGCGGACGAGTTTCTGCTTCTTGATAGTGTGAACAGAGCATCTGAGCCATCACCGGCGGATGATGCAGGCTCCCAAACTAATTGAGCACAAACTTATCCTGAACCAGATTTTTAACCGAGCGAAAACGCTTTAACCCAGCCGGGAGTACTTTCCCGTCAGGGTCAGACTCCCACTTTGATTGTCGGAGTCCACAATGGAAAAACCAAAGCTAATCCAACGCTTTGCTGAGCGCTTTAGTGTCGATCCAAACAAGTTGTTCGATACCCTAAAAGCAACAGCATTCAAGCAACGTGACGGTAGTGCACCGACCAATGAGCAGATGATGGCGCTCTTGGTGGTTGCAGATCAGTACGGCTTGAACCCTTTCACCAAAGAGATTTTTGCGTTCCCTGATAAACAAGCTGGAATTATTCCAGTGGTAGGTGTCGATGGATGGTCTCGCATCATCAATCAACACGACCAGTTTGATGGCATGGAGTTCAAGACTTCAGAAACCAAAGTCTCACTGGATGGCGCGAAAGAATGCCCGGAATGGATGGAATGCATTATCTATCGGCGCGACCGTTCGCACCCAGTCAAAATCACTGAGTACCTGGATGAAGTCTATCGACCGCCTTTTGAAGGTAACGGCAAAAATGGCCCTTACCGTGTGGATGGTCCATGGCAGACGCACACTAAGCGAATGCTAAGGCATAAATCCATGATCCAGTGTTCCCGCATTGCGTTTGGCTTTGTGGGAATTTTCGATCAAGACGAAGCGGAGCGAATTATCGAAGGCCAAGCAACACACGTTGTTGAGCCATCGGTGATTCCACCCGAGCAAGTTGATGATCGAACCCGAGGGCTTGTTTACAAGCTTATCGAGCGGGCGGAAGCTTCAAACGCTTGGAATAGTGCATTGGAATATGCCAATGAACATTTTCAAGGTGTTGAACTGACGTTTGCGAAACAAGAAATATTTAATGCACAGCAACAAGCAGCCAAAGCGCTCACACAGCCTTTAGCTTCTTAGCGCCACGCATTCACTTTACGAACCCTGGCGGGATTATTCTCCCGTCAGGGGGAAGGTCTCGTCTTTTTTTTTGGAGATCTTCCATGACTAAATCAGCCTCACTTTTTCGCTTGGTATTGGTTGTTGCCCTTGTCGTAGGTTCGATTCAAGCCGGTAAAGCGGCAATTGATTCGGTTCAAGTAAGTGTTGTTCAGCACCAAACAGCGTTAGCACAAGCTGCAAAGTAACCACTTAACCCTGAAGGGGAGTTCTCTCCTTCGGGGGAGTCTCCCCTCAAAGGAGGCAATATGAAGGTTATCGACCTATCACAGCGTACTCCTGCATGGCACCAGTGGCGCATTGCAGGGGTTACGGCATCTGAAGCCCCAATTATTATGGGGCGTTCACCCTACAAAACACCTTGGCGATTATGGGCAGAAAAAACCGGATTCGTATTACCGGAAGACCTGTCGAATAATCCAAATGTGCTTCGCGGTATAAGGTTGGAGCCTCAAGCAAGGCGAGCATTTGAGAATGCGCATAATGACTTTCTTCTGCCGTTATGTGCAGAAGCCGATCATAACGCAATCTTTCGAGCCAGCTTTGATGGCATCAACGATGCGGGCGAACCCGTTGAACTGAAATGTCCTTGCCAGTCAGTTTTTGAGGATGTGCAAGCTCACCGAGAACAAAGCGAGGCGTACCAGTTGTATTGGGTGCAAGTACAGCATCAAATACTGGTCGCCAATAGCACGCGTGGTTGGTTGGTTTTCTATTTTGAGGATCAACTGATTGAGTTTGAAATACAACGAGACGCATTGTTCTTAACTGAATTGCAAGAAACAGCGCTTCAGTTTTGGGAGTTAGTACAGACCAAAAAAGAACCGTCAAAATGCCCAGAGCAAGATTGTTTTGTTCCCAAGGGTGAAGCTCAATACCGCTGGACATCGTTGTCTCGCCAGTATTGCTCAGCACATGCCGAAGTGGTCCGACTGGAAAATCACATCAAATCTTTGAAAGAAGAAATGCGAGACGCTCAGTCGAAATTGGTCGCTATGATGGGTAACTACGCTCATGCCGATTATGCTGGGGTCAAACTCAGCCGCTACATGATGGCGGGTACGGTGGACTATAAGCAATTGGCCACCGATAAATTAGGCGAGCTGGACGATCAGGTTTTAGCTGCTTACCGAAAAGCGCCACAAGAGCGGTTGCGTATCAGCACCAATAAGCCAGAGCAGCCCGTTGAAACACCAATCAAAATCAGCCTTGAGCAAGAGATCTTGGTTCTGCCAGGTGACTCGCCGAGCTCATTTTACTTTTAACGTTCACTTGGAGCCGATTTCGGCTCCTTTCTCATGCACTTACATCGAGTGCATCAGAAAGCAGTTTCACTCGTAGCCAATGCTGGGTACGAATGATAGAGCGAGCTGAACTCTTACATACACAGCCATACCACAATCAACACACCACCCGACGGGGACTTCATTCCCTGTTGGGGCATGGGGCCTCGTCAAAACTGATGAGGTTTACCATGACTGAACAATCCCCATTTTTGGTTCAAGTGAATCAAGCGTTTAATGTCCCGGCTCCTGATGCTTTCGTTCTGGAAGGATTTAGTGCCGACACTACTCATCCAAACATTCCCGTTTGCAAGGACGAGTATGTTTTTAGAAAAGAAGATTTACGTGACGTATTGGCGTTTTTGTCTAACCCAGACGGTGACGGTTTGTATATTACAGGCCCCACTGGATGCGGTAAGACCTCGCTAATTTGCCAAGTTGCTTCTCGATTGAATTGGCCTGTTCAGCAAATTACTGCGCACGGTCGATTGGAGTTGTCCGATCTTATCGGTCACCACACGCTGGTTAATGGCAACATGACCTTTGTGTTTGGACCGCTGGCACTGGCTGTAAAGCATGGCCATTTGCTGATCATTAATGAAATGGATCTTGCTGAGCCTGCTGAACTGGCTGGGCTCAATGACATTTTGGAAGGTGCCCCGTTGGTCATCGCACAAAATGGCGGTGAGATCATCATGCCACATAACAAGTTTCGTTTTATCGCAACCGGCAACAGTGCGGGCAGCGGTGATCAAACGGGCTTATATCAAGGTGTGCTTCAACAGAATTTGGCTTTTCTTGATCGCTTTAGAATCATCGAAGCGACCTATGCAGAGCCTTCTGTAGAGGAAGCCATTCTGGAGAACGTTGCGCCGGGCTTACCAGAAGTCTTTCGCCAAAAAATGGTGAAAGTGGCTGGTGACATTCGTCGTCTTTTTATTGGGGGCGCGGATGGCGGTGCTGAGCTTAGTATCACCATGTCCACTCGGACCTTGGTGCGCTGGGCAAAGCTAACACTTGCTTTTAAAGGCGCTCCTAACGCAGTGGAATATGCACTGGCTCGGTCTTTGACGGCTCGTGCTGAGTTGGAGCAACGAGAAGCCATTCACCGTATTGCCGCTGATGTCTTCGGTGACCACTGGGAGGATTGATGATGGAAAAGTGCTTTGCTCTTTACCGTTACAGTCATTCTGATGGGACAGCCAAAGAATGGGCCATTTACGTTGGATCGGATACCCAGGAGATTGAAGTTCGGTTTGGAAAAGCTGGTCAATTGTCGCAGCAGCGATTGATTGATTCGACTGATCCTAACGCTGAAGCAGACCGACGAATCAATGAGAAAATCAACAAGGGTTATCGATTGGTTGGTCAAGTCGGCATTGATCATCAAGGGCGGCCATTTGAACTCTCAAATGCGCTTGATAGCCTCGCGTGCGCCAATAACGTCAGTTGGGAGTTTCGTACTCGCAAGGACGTCAATGGCCAAATATCGCTGGCGCAAAAAGCGTTGTTCGATATGGCAAAGCTGCTTGAAGCCTATGGCTTGGCTGTTATTGATGATAACCAGGTCAGGATTGGAGAATGGTCATTAGGGTTTTGCAAAAGCGGATTACCTAGAACCAATCAAATCAGCATGGTGTCAGGTGAAGGCGCTGGCATTGTTAACACTGATGATGGCCCGTGGCCATTGTTGCTGTTACTGGCCTTTAAGCGTCAATTACCTCCACTGTGTTCGCTCACAGTAGCGAGTCCTGAAGGGATAGAAGTATCCGACCAACTTAAGTTGGAAAAAGATGTATTGAGGTTATTAGGCAGTGATTTAGAACGGGTTCGCCCGATAGCTGAAGCACTGGACTTAATGCCTGCGAAAATCGATCTCAACCAATCGTCGCCTGATTCGCAAAATTACTATTTCTGATAGTGATGTTGCCATTAGCGCGTCAACTACTACCACCCAAATGGGGGCCATTGCTCCTGTTGGGAGTGGTGCGTCCCCATCTCGCATGAGGATGCACTATGAGTATTCAAACCCTCGACAAACTGTTGATTTGTCACATCGACTGTTCCATCTGGAGCGGTAGAAAAAAACTAAGGCCTGAAGATTTCAGGTTAGCCAATGGCAGCCAACTTCCACCGAAGGATGTTGCCAGCTTAGGGAGTAAAAAAATTTGCGACCCAGAGGCATTGGCGAACTTTGAAAGGCTTAAGAAAGAAGCGCAGCGCTTGTGTGAGCAAGTCGGTGTGCGGTTTTTAGGTGGCTATGCCGTCCCTGAAGACCGAATTGATCAGATTGTTCCAGAGCTTGACCGAATCGGTCAGGAGTTTGCGCAGTGCAAGCAGTTGTTCTTGGACAACTATGATCAGGTGACTTTTGACTGGGTTGCAAAACACCCGGAATTTGCAGATGCAATCCGGCGTGCGCTGTCACCCATCGAAGACGTGGAACAACGGCTTCAGTTCGATTATGCCATCTATCGAATGCAACCGGCTGAACAAGCTGGAGGCTTAGATGACAAGGTCAATGGTATGGGGCACACCCTCTTTAGGGAGGTAGCTCGTGATGCCAACGAACTGTTTGAGCGTTCCGTTGCAGGTAAGAATCAAATCAGTCAGCGAGCCCTTAACCCTCTCAAACGGTTAAGAGACAAGTTGGATGGTTTGTCCTTCCTGGATCATCGAGTTCAGCCGATGGTTGAAGCGATGAACAATTTATTTGTTCGTCTGCCGAAGACCGGCCCTGTGACAGACAATCTCTATCACGAACTGATGGCGACCATTTTAATTTTGTCTGATCCAGACAAGATGAGAATGCACGGGGAAGGTCAATTGGATATCAGGCAACTGATGCCCAAACCTGAACCTAAACCTGCACAGCCAGTATCTGCTCAGGCAGATAACTTGCGTGCAATACCCCAACCAACCGTCAGACCAAACCTTGGTTCGACTGTACCAAACTCATTTTATTTTTAACGTCCTTGAGGGCATGTTGCCCTTAAGGGCGCATGTCCTCTGAACTATGTAAGAGGAATTTATGCAATCAATCATCCATAAACCCAGCCAACTGAAGCAGCTTGAGCCGCATTTTCGTGGTGTGACTGATGCTGTTGAAAGTGAATCGATACCAGAAGTGGCGTGTTGTCGAACGTTAGTACAACGGTCGTACTCAACACATAGTGTCGTGATCCCCAAGAACCCTGTACTGATCGCAGATGCGGACGGGCAAGGTGTTTGGGTAACGGCCATGGTGTTTGTTCCAAACATGGCATTGCAGCAAACCGCTTTTGAGCGGGCCTGGCTGCAATATCAACACGAGGTGTCTACTCAGTTACAAGACCAGTACGGTCTGACATTGGATGACATCCTGAGTTTAGACCAGCTTAAAACGTCATTTGAGCAGCACGAGAGTCCAGCTCAATTGGTGTCTTGGTTAGGTCAAAAATACGACCTGGATAAGCTAAAAGCACAGGTTTAAACACTTACATTCCCAGCGGGGAAACGCTCCCGCTGAGGGAGTATTCCCCCTAATGATTAGGAGACTCCCATGAATCATCCATTAAAAAATGCACTGCCAATCGTTGCCGCCGCTTATGGCGAAAAGTTTGGTTTGAAGGTGCTTATTCAAGGACAAGATGCGTTTACAGATGGTGAGCGGATTGTGATCCCAACAGCAAACCCAGACGACCCACACTATCAACAGATAGCTTGGGGTTATCTGGCTCATGAAGCGGCGCATATTCGGCATACCAATTTTGACATGGTGCAGAAGGCGTCGACCAAGCCGATCCGTAAGGCACTTCTCAATATTATTGAGGATGTTCGCATTGAAAACGAATTGGCAAAGGACTACCCCGGAACCCGGCGCAGTATTTCGCAAGTGATTGAGTACATGGTGGACACACAGCAAATGTGTGTACCTGAACAGCTTGAGCCTGCATCTAACTTGCAAGCCTGGTTGTTGTTTCGCTTGAGATGCCATTTTCTGGGCCAGAAAGCGCTGACGCCTTTGTATCAAGCAGTCGATGAAAGAGTGAGACAACTCTTTCCTGCCGCAGCGATGAGCCGGTTAAGCGCCATGCTGACAGCAGTGCCTAGCCTGGCGTCTACAGGTGAAGTGCTAAAACTTGTCGATGCCATCGTTGCCATGTTGGAAGAAGAATCTCGTCCACCACAGGATGAGTCGGATGCTGATAGCGGTAATGACATTGGACAAGATGCGAGTAATGACAGCAATAACAGTAGTGACAGTCAAACCCCGGAAACAGGTTTGTCTGCAACAGGGGATGCTGCTGAAACGGGTGATTCTGATAACTCTGATCAAGCTGACAATTTGCGACAAGCCTTAGAGGCCAGTGCCGCTCAGTTTGAACCCGATACCTTTGCCCAAGTGGCAGAAGTGTTGTCGGAACAAGCTGAAGGACATCAGGGCGTCACACCTCTCAGTTTGCCCCAAGCAGAGCAAGCTATGTTGGGTGATGAGGCCATCTTGACCTTATCGGCGTCAGAGTCGGCTCAAATTCGAGCCCGACTTAGGGGCATGGTTCAGTCCAGTCAGGACAATCGGAATCATGCTAAACGGCACGGTCTTCGAGTTGCAACCCATCGTCTTGCCGCCTCACAAGCAGGTGAATCGAGATTGTTTATTCAAAGGCAACCTCGCATTGCGCCCAATGCTGCTGTGCACTTGCTTGTCGATATATCGGGCTCAATGGGTAAGCCCATTGGCGAAGGTAATCGCAAGTACTTTCATGTTGCCAATGAAGCCGCTTTGGCTTTGGCCATGGCATTGGAAGGTATACCGGGTGTTGTACCTGCGGTCAGTTATTTTCCTGGTATTCATCAGGAAGTTTCTATCGCGTTATTGCCCAAGCAATCGGTTCGACATCGGGCCGCCTGTTTTGACCAAAAACCACGAGGTTGTACGCCTATGGCACAAGCGATGTGGTTTGCGGCAAACAGTTTGTTAGCACAAAAACAGAAGCGAAAGCTAATGATAGTGCTAACGGATGGTGACCCAGATGATTGGGCTGCCACGCATGACATTGTTGACCGGTGCAGACGCAGTGGCTTTGAGCTGCTGGGGATCGGGATTCAAACACGCAGTGTTGAGAAATTCTTTCCTCAAAGCATTGTGATTAATGACGTCAAAGATCTGAAGCGTGAGTTATTCGAAGTAACACAACAACTGTTAATTCAGTAACCGCATCAATTTTACCACCCTGCGGGGACGATTCCGTCCCCTTCAGGGCATGGGTTCGTCTCCGCTTTTTTTTTGGGGAGACTCCTATGAAAAACAAAAAGTTCTTAGCTGGCGAAGAAGCCGGTACTTATATCGTTCCTGAGCAAGTGACTGAAGCGGATATCTTAGATATGGCGCTCAAGCTTGCCCGTGGTCGATTGAGTAAAGGTCGAAAAATTGAACAGCCATCGTCGGCGTTCTCATACCTGCAAACACTGATGCACGAGTATGAGCACGAAGTCTTTGGCGTGCTGTTTCTTGATACAAAGCATCGCGTTATTCGATTTGAAGAGCTGTTCAAAGGCACTTTAGATGCAGCGAGCGTGTATCCAAGGGAAGTAACAAAGCGAGCGCTAGAATTTAATGCGGCAGCAGTGATACTGGTTCATAACCATCCATCGGGTGATCCTGAGCCAAGTGAAGCTGATAAACGCATTACTCATCGACTCCGTGACGCCTTGTCACTTGTTGATATTCGAACGCTTGACCATGTCGTGGTCGCATCCGAGGGCTGCGTTTCGCTTGCCGAACGCGGTTATCTTTAATGAATGGGCGTATTGCCCATTCTCCTACATCACAAAAGCAGTCCCATCATCACACATCATCACAGCTCGAATTTCTATTTGAGTTTGATGATGCCCCAGTCACTTGGTCTGACGCGGAAATCTGGCAGTTACGCGAAGGCATTCTATTGGATGCGATCCGTGTATTGCTAGACGGTCGTGTCAGTACTCGATTGCGAAAGGATGTGTTGTCGTGGATTCAAAATGACGAAATTGCGCCATTTTGCTTTCGTGTTTGCGCAATGGCTGCGGTTGTCGATCCTGATGTGCTTCGTGATTCCATCATGTGGCTATTAAGACGACATGGTATCCAGCTTGACTAACGATCCTGTATTAACCGAACGGCTAATGCAGGACCCAAGCTGACTTTTACCACCAGTGGTAGGAGTTGGCATTTTACTTAAGGAGGTTATATGGCGTTACCTTTACAGATTGAAACAGTAAGGCCATATCTTAATGGCCAATGGCTTCAAGTCTTGGCGGCATTGGTGCCAGAACTTGATGCCGCTATTGCTCGAAAAGGCCGTCATGTGGCTTGTCCTGTTCATGGCGGTCGTGATGGCTTTAGGCTGTTCAAAGATGCTGAATATACCGGAGGTGGCGTTTGTAACACCTGCGGTATCTTTCATGATGGTTTTGAACTGTTGTCTTGGATTAATGGATGGAACTTTGCTCAGTCTATTGAAGCAATCGGTCAAGTTCTAGGCATTCAACCCGGACAAGTACCAACTCGGGTAATACCGAGTAACGCTGTTGACTGGAAGACTAAAAAGCAGGAAGAGGACAAAGCGATTATCCATCGCTTGAATCAAACCTGGGGAGAAACGTTATCCCTTGCAGGTACTCGTGCGCAACCGGTTTGGAACTACTTGCATCGTCGTGGCATTGTTACGCGGGTACGTCCTGAATGGGATTCGGTGCTGAGGTTTCATCCAAACTTGCCTTACCATGATGAAGATGGTCTGTTTATCGATAGCTACCCAGCGCTGCTAGGTAAAATCGTTACTCAGCAAGGGCGTTCGGCCACGTTTCATCGGATCTACCTAAGTGAAGATGGATTCAAAGCGCCGGTTGAAAAGCCTAAAAAGATGATGCCCATACCAAGTGACAGAACAATCACTGGCGGTGCCATTCCGATTGGTGAGCCTGGTGAAGTATTAGGTGTTTCTGAAGGCATCGAAACAGCTTTAGCGGTTACCAGAGCAACGGGACAAACATGTTGGTCGGTTGTGAATGCAACCCTACTGGCTAGGTTTGAACCACCAAGTAATGTGAAAATGCTGTACATCTGGGCAGATCACGATCTCTCTGAGACCGGCCTGAATGCAGCGAATGAACTCAAGAAAAAAGCCTGGCAAAAAGGCATTCTGACACAAGTCCTGATCCCCCCGATACCAACGTCACTCGGCGTGAAAAGTTGGGATTGGAATGATGTGCTGAATGTTTACGGAGCCATGGGCTTTCCGAAAGTTCATATCTGATCCAAGGGGCTTCGGCCCCTTTTTTTGCGCCTTGCATATTTGAAAAAACATGGAGAATGAAAAAAAGATAACCAATAGGAGAAACAAACATGATGGTATTAACCCTGTTAACAAAGCAGATTGATGGTGAGTTTACGGTTTACTGGAAGACCGGCCTTCGAAGAGGTGGTGAGCTAAAGGTCGATTTAGGTGAGCAATACGACAAGCTACCTGAGCAGCAAAAGCCAATTGCAGCTGAGCTCTATGCGATTCACCACCTATTGTCAGTGAAAGAGGTGATGGGGAGTAACCGAAGCGGCAATGGGCTTCAAATCCGAGTCAGTAAAGGAGCCATCAAAAAGTTACAGAAACAACGCTCAACTCAGCATTCACTTTACAGCCTGACTAGGTTCTTGCTCACTCGATACCAGGAAGCACAGATCTCGGTAGAGAAGCGGGACGATTGGCTCTCACATTCCTTCGAAGAATACATCGTCGATAATGCTACCGTGAGAGAAATCGATGAGGTAATCAACGTTCCGAACATTGGACCTGTCGTGGTGACTCGTCATGCACTGGAACGGTTTGTGGAACGGCTTTCAGACGGTGTACCTAAGCATCCTTGGAAGGCTTTGTGCTCAAAGCTGCTATGTTCGGGGCTAACTAAAACTCAGTTGCCAGAAAACGTCGCTATCCAAAAAGCAAAAAAATATGCCCAAGAGGCCGAGTTCTGGCAGCATGTGGGGAGCAAAATGTACTTTGTTATGATACCCACAAGTGGATCATCTAAGATTTTAGTTTCTGTTGTTAATCAGTGCATAACAATGAACCAAGTTAGTTTATAAAGTATCAATGTACGATTCGAATATATTGTTTATTTCGTTTATTTCGTTTAAATTGATTACTCAAGTTCTGCCTTGTCATTGGAGCCAGTATGTCAACACATAAAAACGTCAATTCCCCTCCCTCTGCTAGCGACATCGAATTAGCACACAAAGGGAAACAGGTATTGCGCAAGCTGATAAGTGACAATGTATCCAGCTACTCAATCAAGGTTATAAGAAATGATGAAGAGCCGAAGATTATTCAACTGCCCGCAATTGCTATTAGCCTTCTAGCAGACGCGTTAAATGAAATTAGCAATGGAAGTTCAGTCAAGGTCATACCACAGCAACCTGAACTGACAACCCAAGAAGCTGCAGATGTTCTTAACGTCTCACGCCCATTTCTAATTAAGCTCCTTGAAAGCGGTCAAATTCCCTTTCATCGAGTTGGGACCCATCGTCGCATCAAACATAAAGACATTATTGAATTTACGCTTAACGGCGATAATAAAAAATAAAAAACCAATTGATATGAAGAATCACGAAGATAAGAAGCGGTTGAAATAAAAGGAATTAAGCATGCCCAATAAGAACTTTGAATTGTTAAAAAACCGCTGGCCTCAACTATATGAACATGCCAATTTCGCTGAGAAATATGTACATACTGATCCTCACACTGCAATTATCAAATTACGTTGCTTTGCTGAACAGTTAGTAGGGATCCTCTATAGAGAACTAAATTTACCTTGCGAGCGAAGTGATGGGTTCTTCGAAAAACTAAAATCCAATATTTTCATCGAAGTAATCGATGAAAATATTGTGGAAAAGCTGCACGCAATCCGGATGTTAGGAAATAAAGCGGCACATGGCCGAAGCGTACATTCAGATGATGCGTTAGCACTACTGAGAGATGCATATTTGATCGGTCAGTGGATGTTCAAAACATATAGCGGATCAACATATGAAAGTTACCCAGCATATATAGAACCCTGCCACCCTGATATAGGGCTAAACGCGCTAAGCCAGAGTAACAAAGAGCTTGAAGAGCAATTAGAAAAAGTAAAAGAAGAGCTCTTGAAACTTGAAGAATCAGAACAAATCGCTCAAAACCAGGCACTCGAACTCAAAAAAGAACTAGACCAAGTTAAACTAGCCGATTTCAAGGAAGCATCATCAAGGGCTGTATCAACATTCGACCTGGCACCCGAAAACACTCGAGAGCTAATTAAACTTCACGACGCTTTCTCTGAATACAATTTAACTGATGGACAAAGTTTATTGGTTGATAAGCTCGATTCGTTTCTCAGCAATAAGGAAGAAAGCGTATTCCTATTAAAAGGTTACGCCGGAACAGGTAAGACATTTATAACTAAAGGCCTAACAGAGTACTTTAGGGCTATTGGAAGAAACTATGTCCTAGCCGCGCCTACGTAAGCGTTGCATCACCGGCCATATTACCGGTAACAATATCGCTAGCGAGGGTAATATCTCCCGCTTGAGCGCCTCCACTTCCTGTTTGAATTGTTACACTCGTACCTGAGTTTAACTGGTTTACGATGTCAGAATTTAAAACATTAGAACTATCAACATTTGATTCATAATTAGGTAAGGGTGTTGCTCCTGCTGTTGTAGCCGAACCAGAAATAGTGATATTAGTAGGGTCTAATAACCATAAACCACCGCTACCTTTTTCGGCGGTTAAATCAAGGCTTACTCCACTTGTTTTTAGAAGATATCCAGAGGTTTCAACCTTGCCTCCATTACCACCTTCTGCACCTGCACTGGCTGTGATGTCGCCACTAACGCTGGTTACAGATTCAGCGTTAGCAACATCAGACCACAATACCACTTTACCGCCGTCGCCATATTGCGTGGCGCTGGCATCAATGCTGGCCGTTGCTGCCATATCAACGGATACCGCTTGGCGCATGTCGCCTGTGCCTTGCCAATCGCCGCCTACTAATATGTCTCCACCCCCTGTTGCACCGGTGGCATTGAGTTCGCTGCCTGCGGCTAAGCTGATGTTATCGCCTTCCAGAATAATTTCACCGCCCACACTGCTTAAACTGCTCGCCTCAACAATGCCTGTGTGGTTAATCACACTGGAGGCTAAGTCGCCAGCGGCTTTTGCTGACAAATACACCATGCCGCCATCGGCTTGAATCGCGCCGCCGTTGGCAATCAGTGAATCTATAGCGCCTTGCTCAACTTCAAGCTTCACTGGGCCGCCCATATCTAGGGTCACTTTTGCACCAGCACCCATCAATACTTCGCCATTGTTGGCCGTGATATTGCCGATGTTTTCGATTTTGGCGGCAATAAATGCAACATAACCACCATCAGCGGTTTGAATGTTGCCTTGGTTGATAATGGCGCTGCTACTATCGCCTGCAAAGACATAGTTGCCGGAGTTAAAATCTTCGTTGCTAATATTAAGCGTAGAGGCAACCAGCGCACCTACGTTAACTTGTGCGCTAGGAGTAAATAAAATGCCGTTTGGGTTGATTAAAAAGACTTGACCATTGGCATTAATAGCCCCTTGGATGCTAGACACATCGCTGCCAATGACGCGATTAAGAATGGCTGAGGTGGCGCTGGGCTGAACAAAGTTAACCGTATTATTCTTGCCCACATCAAAGGACTGCCAGTTAACCGCAGCTTTGTTGCTAGACTGGGTGACATTCATCACGTTGGCTTGTTGTTCGATCGCCACTTGGCCAGAGACAACCACTCCATTGGTAGGTAAGTCAGCAGCAAAAACATTAGCGCTCAACAGCGTCAGAGCACCAGAAGCAATAAGCCGACCTGAGGCCTTAGAGGCGCCAACCTTACACTTTTTACGACCTTTACTATTTTCACCGACTGCCTGCCACACCTGTAAACTTGAATTCCAAAAAACGCGAAAAATCTTATTCATAAACTATTACCAAAAAATTTAGCATGAAAAATCAATTCAAAATACTCAACGGTGTCGCTGCACCCATCAACGTTATCATTAACTAATAGTACTTTTTCGATACGATGCTAAACCTTTCAGCCGCTACACAACGAACACTAGCTCCCTGTGGTTTCTATCCATAGCATTAAGAATAGTTGCTATATCCTAACTCTGCAATAAATTGAGAGTATGACTATTCCCATGAGCTATACTTTATGAATAATTGTTCAAAAGATGGGGTTGAACATGAACCAACAGCCTATTTCATCAGGGTCAGAATGGACCTTTGAGCTTATAGAGCAATACGATAAAGAGATTGCCAAAATCGCCAAGGAATTCAAGCTCGATACCTACCCAAATCAGATCGAGGTGATTAGCGCTGAGCAAATGATGGATGCCTACTCTTCTGTCGGTATGCCTGTGGGTTATCATCACTGGTCTTTCGGCAAACAGTTTTTAAACACGTCTAAGCGCTATCAGCGTGGTCAGATGGGGCTGGCGTATGAAATTGTTATTAACTCTGACCCTTGTATTGCCTACTTAATGGAAGAAAACACTATCACCATGCAGGCGCTGGTGATTGCCCATGCGGCCTATGGTCACAATTCGTTTTTTAAAGGGAATTACCTATTCAAAACTTGGACAGATGCGAGTGCGATCATCGATTACTTGTTGTTTGCTCGTAACTATATTTCTAAATGCGAACAGCGCCACGGAGTTGAAACCGTTGAGAAGTTTCTGGACTCTTGCCATGCGATTATGAACCACGGGGTAGACCGCTATAAACGCCCACCCCCCATCTCTGCAGCAGAAGAAAAAAACCGTCAGCAAGAACGAGAGGAATACCTGCAACAGCAAGTCAACGAGCTTTGGCTTACTCTCCCGACAAAAAAAGGGAAAGAGAAACCCGGTGAGCAGAACAGGTTCCCCAAAGAGCCGCAAGAAAACTTGCTCTACTTTATTGAGAAAAACGCACCGTTACTGGAGCCTTGGCAACGAGAAATTGTCAGAATAGTGCGTAAAATAGCGCAGTACTTTTACCCCCAAAGACAAACACAAGTGATGAACGAGGGCTGGGCGACATTCTGGCACTACACCATTCTTAATCGACTTTATGATAAAGGGTTAGTGACCGATGGGTTTATGATTGAGTTTCTACAATCTCATACTGCTGTTACCTACCAACCTCCGTTTGATAGCCCTTGGTATAGCGGTATCAACCCCTATACGCTGGGGTTTGCCATGTATCAGGATATTCGTCGAATCTGTGAGGCTCCCACCGACGAAGATAAGCAGTGGTTCCCCGATATAGCCGGCAATGACTGGTTAAACACTGTTCACTTCGCAATGGAAAACTTTAAAGATGAGAGTTTTATTCTGCAGTTTTTATCCCCTAAAGTAATTCGCGACCTTAAACTATTTTCCATCGTAGATGATGATATGGAAAACGAGTACCTAGTTCAGGCCATACACGATGAAAATGGCTATAAAACAGTTAGAGAACAATTGGCAAAACAATACAACCTGAGCTACAAAGAGCCCAATATACAAGTATGGAATGTTGATATTAGAGGCGACCGCTCACTTACACTTAGGCATATTCCGGCGGATAGGGTTCCCATGGAAGAAGGAACCGCCGACGTACTCAAACACATACACCGTTTATGGGGGTTTGATATTCATCTAGAAAGTGTAATTAGTGACAAAAACGGCGAAGAAAGAGTGGTTGACGACTATCACTGCCCTCCAATTAGCAACCCAATTTTAGAAGAGGGTGACTCCAGCTGACGCCTCAGAATATCAGCCTATAGCATACGCTTATAAAAACCGCCCAGAACTACAATTTATCCAGCTGCTCTTCGATTTCCTCAATTTTCTGCTTAACGACCTTTTCAAGGTGCCTTAAATCACTCAGTATTTTATTCTTAGCTTCCAGTTCTTGCTGTTCCTGGTCTACAACATCATCCAGCTCCGCCATCACCTTGGTTAGCATAGGTGATACTTCACTTAACTCTTTATAGATATTATGGTCAGAATATGAGCGGACACTGCGCATTGATCGTGAGAACTTGAACTTTTCACTTTTATGAAATAACTGTCCTTTTTTCTTGTAATATATTTGGGTATAATAAAGCTTTATGTCTGCTTTGCCTGTGATATTGCAACTTGTTTATATTCTATATACCTGATAATCTATCAGGTGAGTTAAAAAACCTATCGGCATCTATGGTCGTATAAAGCCTGAGCTACTCGATTAATAGATCGATTAAGCATTAACACCGTTATGTGACGTAATTACTGAAATATTAATTGTCGGGAACTTAAATATTCGTCCATACTTTTACTAACAGTGGAGTAACGGTATTTTGGCTGCTTTTTTAACAGCGAAAATACCAGTTAGCTGATTTCTAATATGTTGCTCTTAAAAATTTTTTAACAATGGTTATTGGCAATATGAGTCAGCAAAAAGGTTTTAACTCAATCTTCAAGTCCAAAACGCAACGTTTAGCACTTGAACCGCGAATAGTCTTTGATGCAGCGTTGCCCATAGCCATCGCTGAGCAGGCAGATAACGCCAATCATACCGAATCACCCACATCGGCTGAACCTCATCAAAATTCTGAGAATCAAGGCGATTTTTCTCCTGAGTTTTCTGCCGAAAGCTCAACGGGTCGGCAGATAGTGTTTATTGATGCCGGTATTGAAAATCAACAATCAATAGCTAATCAATTTGCCAATAGCGAGGTCATTTTACTCAATGGTGAACAAGATGGTTTGCTACAAATTGCTGAGGCAGTAGCCGGGCGCAACGATATCGAGGCTATTCATCTATTTAGTCACGGCAGTGATGGGCAGTTGCAACTCGGTAATAGCACCGTTAATGAGGTGACACTAACGCAAGATTATAGTGAGGCTCTCAGCCAGATACGTGCTGTTTTATCGGTTGATGCCGATATTTTGCTTTACGGTTGTGACGTGGCAGGCAGCGCCGAAGGGCAATCTTTTGTTGCTGCACTGGCGGCTGCAACCGGGGCCGATATTGCTGCATCTACTGACCTCACTGGCGCTAAAGCCTTAGGTGGCGATTGGGATCTAGAGTGGCAAGCCGGTGCTATAGAATCACAGGTTGTTGAAGTTTCAGGTTTTACAGGCTTGCTCGGTGCGCCAGAAATAACCGATGCTCAAGCTGTCGATACTCGCAGCACTGACGAAGACGTGCCGTTAACTATCACTGGCATTAGTGTTACTGATGACGATGCAGGTGTGGAGCTGCAGGTCGCGATCAGCGTGACCGGCGGTAGCATTACCTTAGCAGGGGCAGGGTGGGCAGTGACAGCGGGTGCCGATGGCACTAGCGCGGTCACGATTACCGGCACTGAAGCCGAAATTAACTCAGCCCTCAATGGCATGGTTTTTACCCCGGTTACTAACAGCAACAGTTTAGACCCAGCTTACACCCCATTGATTGATATTACCGTCAATGATGTTGACACCCCTGATGGCCCAACGAACATTCAAATCAGTAACATTAATGTGGTTGCCATTAATGATGCGCCAACGATTAGTGGCGGCACGCCTTTAGAGGTTAATGAGGGTGGCACCAGCAGTTTTTCTGCTGCAACGGCTGCGAGTTTTGGTTTTACCCAAGCTCAGCTTGGGTTGTCAGATATTGATAACCAAGCGGTTCAGACAATTATTAAAATTGCTGCCGTCCCTGCCAATGGTGATTTGCGATTAAATGGCAACTTAATAGCGGTCGGCTCGACCTTTGCGGCGTCTGATATTAATAACTTGTCGTATCAACACAATGGTTCACAAGTCACCTCGGTGACAACAGATACCTTTTTAATTACTGTTGATGATGGAGCCGGTGGATTGATCACCAACCAGTCGGTTTCAGTGAATATTAATCCGATTAATCAGGCACCGACTTTAGAGGGCTCAATTACTGTTATTGAGGGGGAGACTGCGGTCAATCTTGCCGATAACGGCTTATTAATCGCGCCATTTAATAGCTCGAGAGGTGCGATTAGCTTTTTTGACCCAGAGGGTGGCACAGCACAAAACTACGAGATTACTAGCTTACCTATTAACGGTACGCTGTTTTACAACGGTGTGGCCATTGTTGCGGCGAGCGTGGGCACGCCTTTTGTTGTTGCCGACCCAGGGTTGCTGACTTACAGCCACTCAGGCGGTGAAAACAGCACTGATAGCTTTAATATGCAGGTTCAAGATGATGGTGGTGGTGAAGGCAATGTGCTTTCTGATTCGGCGACCATTCAGTTAAACATCGTGCCCAACAACGATGACCCAGTGCTGAATACAAACGTAGCTCAGACTATGGCACCGGGTTCTACTTCGATCACCTTGACCCCCGCTATGCTTGAGGTGACTGATGTTGATTCGGCCAACACCTCGTTAACTTATACATTAACCAGTGTTCCCAACCCAGCAGAGGGTTATTTTACGGTTAATGGCCAAACACTCACCGTTGGCGCTACGTTTACTCAAGCAGACATTAATGCTGGCAATGTAACGTTTGTAACACTTAGCGACACCCCGCGTACCGACAGTATGACCTTTACGGTAAAAGATGGCGGTATCCGACTGTTTCCAGATAGCCGAGACGGTGGTATTTACGATAATCCTTCACAGGGCAGCCCGCTAACGCCGATAACCTTTGATGTGGTTGTCCCCGATACCGTGACTGTTAGCCCTGACCCTGTTCCGGGTGCCGCTGACATTAATACCCCGCCGACCAGTGGCGGCACAAACACCATTGATGCGGCTGACCTCAACGAAGGTGGCACTTTTAACTTTAGTAACACTGAGCTGCTAATTACCGACGCTGAAAGCAGCCCAGATGAACTGGTGTATCGCTTAGTCTCACTACCAACCAGTGGTCTTATTAGGCTCAATGGTGCTGAACTAACCTATAACCAAACTTTTACTCAGGCCGATATTAATAACGGCAACGTCAGCTTTGTTCATAGTGGCGATGAAGACTTCGTTGATTCTTTTAGTTATACCATTTCTGATGGCAACACAGAGTCGGCACCGCAGTCGTTCAGTATTGCCGCAACGCCTCAAAATGACACACCGGAGGCTGTCAATAATAGTGCTATTTTTGTCGGTGAAAATAATACCGTTGTTATCAACGGTGCTAATATTGTTTTGAGCGACAGAGATAACTCGGCTTCTGATAACGAAACTGGCAATGCGGTTAATGATGAACTGAGCTTTAGAATAACGGTCGACACACTGCATGGCGAGTTGAGGCTTGATGGCGTGCTGATAACCGCCAATACAACCATCGTTACCCTGGCCCAGTTGCAAAACGGTGATTTGACTTATACTCATTTAGGCAGCGAAAATTTTTCTGATTCATTCTCTCTTGTGCCTCTTGATGATTCGGGGGTGGTTGTGCCAACGGCCACCAATGCTAGCTCAGAAGGTTCGACCTTAATCGTCCCGATTACTATTTTCCCTGCTAATGATGCAACTACGTTTGTGTCTAAACGGCAGCTTATTGCCGGTGAGGCTGGTGCTGTTGTTGAGGGCGGTTCGCGGGTTATTGGTGGTGCGCAATCCTATGCCACTATTAACGGTGTCAGCGGTTCTGGTTTGCCGACACCCGACCCCAATTTGAGCAACGCCCACTTAGTGTTTGGCGACGACGATAACTCAAGCATTCAGCGTCAATATCGCATCACCGATGCCACCAATAATGGCAGCTTATTCTTAAACACTACAGCGCTTGGTGTGGGTTCGGTTTTCACTCAAGATGATCTAGATTCTGGGCGGATCAGTTATCAACATGATGGCACTGAAACAAGCAACGATTCGTTTGACTATGTGGTCAGCGATGGTGATTGGACATCGAACGATTCTGTCAGTGTTGCTCAAGGCTTGCCGTCACCTCCGGGCTCAACGTTTTTAATTGAAATTACACCCACCAATGATATTGCTGAAATCAGCGGCCCCGATAACTTGGATGTTTTCGCAGCGGGCGCTGCAACTACCGCTGTACCAGTGATAACGCTGGCTGACTTAGATCTCGACGACGGTATAACGGCAGGCGAAACTGATTTTATGCGCATTGAGGTAAGCGTTGTGGGTACGGGTGCTAATTTATTAAATTATACCGCCGCTGACCCCAGTAGTTTTGTCAGTGGCAAAGGCACTGATGTGATGATTTTGCAGGGTACTAAAGCAGAAATTGATGCCGTGCTTGCCAGCCTAACAATCGCCTTTAGTGCTGACCTTGATGACGACAATCTTATTCTTAGAGTGGTTGCCGATGATCGTCTATATGATAACTCGGGATCTTTGCTTGCCAATGCCAATGGCGGCCCGGTTAACGATGATGGCTCCGCCATTAATGCCGCCAATAATCGTGTGACCCATGATATTACTTTGCGTGTATCCAATAGTAATGACGTGCCGGTTATTACCAATGTTTCTGGTTTTACCGTTGACGAAGATGCAGAAATTACATTAGGCGGTTTTGCACTATCAGACGCCGATAGCTTTGATGAGGACGTTACCGCCACCATTGAACTTTTTAATGATGCCGGTCGCACGACTTTAGCCAGCAGCGCCAATGAGGGGCGTTTAAGATTAAGCAGCCAGCCCGATGTAGTCATTACTGGTAATAACTCTAATACGATTACCATCACGGGTAACATTACTGATGTTGAAAATGCATTGAACGCACTACGTTTTCAGGGTCGTGGCGATTTTAATGGCCCTGGCCTTGGCAATGGCACGCTGTATTTAAGATCTACTATTGCCGATTTTGATCATGCCGGTGGCCAACAAACGGCGACAGTCGATAATGATATTACCATCACGCCGGTTAACGACGCTCCTGTTTTAGCGATCAACGCAACGCTAACCAATGGTTTATCCCTAGATTCGGGCACCAGTATTAACATTAATGCTGAAGGTGGTTCATTCACCTTGAATGATAATCGCGACACCAGCGAGGGGGCCGCTGATCTTATCTCTGTATCCGTTGCAGCGACCAATACGGTGGGTGGTGCATCTTATGGCACCTTGACGGCCACTACCTCGGGTGGTGCGATAATTAGTAATGACAACACAGCAACAATAACAATAACGGGTACAGCAGCTGATGTTGAAGCGACCTTAAATTCTCTGGTTTATACACCAACTGATGCCAACGTCGATACCGTTGTGCGCATTCGCACCACTGCCGATGATCGTGATGGTGGTGTTGGTAATGGTACTGAAGGCGTTGGTGTTGATGGCAACAATACCGATAGTGAAGATTTTTTCATTGAGGTTTCTGGCACCAACGATGCACCTGTTATAACCCTACCTGTTAACCCCACCGTTTTAGAAGACAGCACCGCCAATGCAATTAGCGGGATTTCGATCAGTGATACCGACGATTTTGGCAGTGACCTACAAGTCAGTTTGAGTCTCGCTGGCACACCTAAAGGCACGATTAATTTAAGTACTATTGCTGGGCTAACCTTTAGCACTGGCGATGGCACTAACGATACCGCGATGGTGTTTACCGGCACCAAAGCGGCCATTAATACTGCACTGGCTTCGTTGACGTTTACGCCAACGGGTGACCAAAACACGGTGGCTTTTACCCAAGACTTAACGGTTAATGTTGATGACCAAGGCAACACCGGCACAGGTGGTGCGTTGACCGATTCAGAAACCCTGCAAATCACCATTACTCCGGTCAATGATGCACCGCTGCGCACAGCGGCGAGCACCAGTTTACCGGCTGTTCCAGAAGACACTGCAAACCCGGTGGGCGATACGGTCAGCAATATCTTTGGGCCAAGGTTTGATGACAGCACCGATACCGTCACCAATGGCTCGACAGCTAATACCCTTGCTGGCGTGGCGATTGTTGATAATGCCGCGACCGCCGCGCAAGGTGTGTGGCAGTACAACAGTGGTGGCGGCTGGTTAGCTATCCCTGCGACAGCCAGTTTAGCGAATCCGTTTTTACTATCGAGTACCGATCAGGTTCGTTTTTTAGCGCAACCCGATTGGAACGGCACACCGGGTGATTTAACCGTGCGCTTAATCGATAGCTCTAGCGGTGCAGTAGCTACAGGTGCGGGAGCTGATTTGAGTGGTGGTGCCACGGGTGACACAACCGCATTCTCTAATGCGGCCAATGCCGTTACCTTAGGGACGGCTATTACTGCGGTTAACGATGCGCCGGTTGCCAGTGGCAGCGGTACACTCGCGTCGATTAATGAAGACAACACCAACCCAGCCGGTGCTGCACTGAGCAGTGTAATCACCAGTTCACAATACGATGACAGCACCGATACCGTTGCTGGCGGCTCTAGCGCTACAGCGCTTGGCGGTATAGCGATTATTGGCAACGCAGCTAATCCAGCGACAGAAGGTAGCTGGCAATACAACAGTGGTTCAGGCTGGGTGACGATCACCAACGTAGGCTTGTCATCGGGCAATGCTCTAGTGCTGCCCGCCACCGCCGATATTCGTTTTTTACCGGTGGCAGAATACAGTGGCACGCCGGGAGCACTAACGGTGCACCTTGCCGACAGCGTGCAAGCGGAGGCCTCGGGCCAAGATATTTCTGGCAATCTAGGCACGACCGAAACCTGGTCGGCCGATAGTATCAACATCGCCACGGCGGTTAACCCTGTCAATGACACCCCAGTGGTCAGCGGTGTAGCTACCACGCACACCTATATAGAAAATGATCCGGCGTTGGTATTAGAGCCCGCGTTGAGCTTGGCCGATGTTGATGATGCTGACTTAAACCAAGCGGTGATTACCATAGCCAGCGGTTTCTCAGCGGGTGATACATTAGCGCTGGATGCAGCACTGGCAACTTCACTGGGCTTAACGGTAGACAGTTCGGTGCCCGGTACGCTCACCATTAGCGGCAATGCCACCAAAGCTGAATATCAATCGTTATTGCGCACTGTGAATTACAGCTCAAGCTCAGATAATCCGGGCAGTGCAGACCGCACCATCAATTGGACAGTGCGCGATGAAAATTCAGAGGCTGCAGCCAATGGTCAGCAGACCTCAACGGTGGTGAACACCACGGTTGAAGTAACGCCGGTTAATGATGCCCCTGTTATCACACTGCCTGCTAACCCCACCGTTTTAGAAGACAGCACCGCTAATGCAATCGGCATTTCTATTGCCGATGCCGATGATTCGGGCAGCGACCTACAAGTCAGTTTGAGTCTCGCTGGCACACCTAAAGGCACGATTAATTTAAGCACTATTGCTGGGCTAACCTTTAGCACTGGCGATGGCACTAACGATACCGCGATGGTGTTTACCGGCACCAAAGCGGCCATTAATACTGCACTGGCTTCGTTGACGTTTACGCCAACGGGTGACCAAAACACGGTGGCTTTTACCCAAGACTTAACGGTTAATGTTGATGACCAAGGCAACACCGGCACAGGTGGTGCGTTGACCGATTCAGAAACCCTGCAAATCACCATTACTCCGGTCAATGATGCACCGCTGCGCACAGCGGCGAGCACCAGTTTACCGGCTGTTCCAGAAGACACTGCAAACCCGGTGGGCGATACGGTCAGCAATATCTTTGGGCCAAGGTTTGATGACAGCACCGATACCGTCACCAATGGCTCGACGGCTAATACCCTTGCTGGCGTGGCGATTGTTGATAATGCCGCGACCGCCGCGCAAGGTGTGTGGCAGTACAACAGTGGTGGCGGCTGGTAGCTATCTGCGACAGCCAGTTTAGCGAGTCCGTTTTTACTATCGAGTACCGATCAGGTTCGCTTTAGCGCAACCCGATTGGAACGGCACACCGGGTGATCTAACCGTGCGCTTAATCGATAGCTCTAGTGGTGCAGTAGCTACAGGTGCGGGAGCTGATTTGAGTGGTGGTGCCACGGGTGGCACAACCGCATTCTCTAATGCGGCCAATGCCGTTACCTTAGGGACGGCTATTACTGCGGTTAACGATGCGCCGGTTGCCAGTGGCAGCGGTACACTCGCGTCGATTAATGAAGACAACACCAACCCAGCCGGTGCTGCACTGAGCAGTGTAATCACCAGCTCACAATACGATGACAGCACCGATACCGTTGCTGGCGGCTCTAGCGCTACAGCGCTTGGCGGTATAGCGATTATTGGCAACGCAGCTAATCCAGCGACAGAAGGTAGCTGGCAATACAACAGTGGTTCAGGCTGGGTGACGATCACCAACGTAGGCTTGTCATCGGGCAATGCTCTAGTGCTGCCCGCCACCGCCGATATTCGTTTTTACCGGTGGCAGAATACAGTGGCACGCCGGGAGCACTAACGGTGCACCTTGCCGACAGCGTGCAAGCGGAGGCCTCGGGCCAAGATATTTCTGGCAATCTAGGCACGACCGAAACCTGGTCGGCCGATAGTATCAACATCGCCACGGCGGTTAACCCTGTCAATGACACCCCAGTGGTCAGCGGTGTAGCTACCACGCACACCTATATAGAAAATGATCCGGCGTTGGTATTAGAGCCCGCGTTGAGCTTGGCCGATGTTGATGATGCTGACTTAAACCAAGCGGTGATTACCATAGCCAGCGGTTTCTCAGCGGGTGATACATTAGCGCTGGATGCAGCACTGGCAACTTCACTGGGTTTAACGGTAGACAGTTCGGTGCCCGGCACGCTCACCATTAGCGGCAATGCCACCAAAGCTGAATATCAATCGTTATTGCGCACTGTGAATTACAGCTCAAGCTCAGATAATCCGGGCAGTGCAGACCGCACCATCAATTGGACAGTGCGCGATGAAAATTCAGAGGCTGCAGCCAATGGTCAGCAGACCTCAACGGTGGTGAACACCACGGTTGAAGTAACGCCGGTTAATGATGCCCCTGTTATCACACTGCCTGCTAACCCCACCGTTTTAGAAGACAGCACCGCTAATGCAATCGGCATTTCTATTGCCGATGCCGATGATTCGGGCAGCGACCTACAAGTCAGTTTGAGTCTCGCTGGCACACCTAAAGGCACGATTAATTTAAGCACTATTGCTGGGCTAACCTTTAGCACTGGCGATGGCACTAACGATACCGCGATGGTGTTTACCGGCACCAAAGCGGCCATTAATACTGCACTGGCTTCGTTGACGTTTACGCCAACGGGTGACCAAAACACGGTGGCTTTTACCCAAGACTTAACGGTTAATGTTGATGACCAAGGCAACACCGGCACAGGTGGTGCGTTGACCGATTCAGAAACCCTGCAAATCACCATTACTCCGGTCAATGATGCACCGCTGCGCACAGCGGCGAGCACCAGTTTACCGGCTGTTCCAGAAGACACTGCAAACCCGGTGGGCGATACGGTCAGCAATATCTTTGGGCCAAGGTTTGATGACAGCACCGATACCGTCACCAATGGCTCGACGGCTAATACCCTTGCTGGCGTGGCGATTGTTGATAATGCCGCGACCGCCGCGCAAGGTGTGTGGCAGTACAACAGTGGTGGCGGCTGGTTAGCTATCCCTGCGACAGCCAGTTTAGCGAATCCGTTTTTACTATCGAGTACCGATCAGGTTCGCTTTTTAGCGCAACCCGATTGGAACGGCACACCGGGTGATTTAACCGTGCGCTTAATCGATAGCTCTAGTGGTGCAGTAGCTACAGGTGCGGGAGCTGATTTGAGTGGTGGTGCCACGGGTGACACAACCGCATTCTCTAATGCGGCCAATGCCGTTACCTTAGGGACGGCTATTACTGCGGTTAACGATGCGCCGGTTGCCAGTGGCAGCGGTACACTCGCGTCGATTAATGAAGACAACACCAACCCAGCCGGTGCTGCACTGAGCAGTGTAATCACCAGCTCACAATACGATGACAGCACCGATACCGTTGCTGGCGGCTCTAGCGCTACAGCGCTTGGCGGTATAGCGATTATTGGCAACGCAGCTAATCCAGCGACAGAAGGTAGCTGGCAATACAACAGTGGTTCAGGCTGGGTGACGATCACCAACGTAGGCTTGTCATCGGGCAATGCTCTAGTGCTGCCCGCCACCGCCGATATTCGTTTTTTACCGGTGGCAGAATACAGTGGCACGCCGGGAGCACTAACGGTGCACCTTGCCGACAGCGTGCAAGCGGAGGCCTCGGGCCAAGATATTTCTGGCAATCTAGGCACGACCGAAACCTGGTCGGCCGATAGTATCAACATCGCCACGGCGGTTAACCCTGTCAATGACACCCCAGTGGTCAGCGGTGTAGCTACCACGCACACCTATATAGAAAATGATCCGGCGTTGGTATTAGAGCCCGCGTTGAGCTTGGCCGATGTTGATGATGCTGACTTAAACCAAGCGGTGATTACCATAGCCAGCGGTTTCTCAGCGGGTGATACATTAGCGCTGGATGCAGCACTGGCAACTTCACTGGGTTTAACGGTAGACAGTTCGGTGCCCGGCACGCTCACCATTAGCGGCAATGCCACCAAAGCTGAATATCAATCGTTATTGCGCACTGTGAATTACAGCTCAAGCTCAGATAATCCGGGCAGTGCAGACCGCACCATCAATTGGACAGTGCGCGATGAAAATTCAGAGGCTGCAGCCAATGGTCAGCAGACCTCAACGGTGGTGAACACCACGGTTGAAGTAACGCCGGTTAATGATGCCCCTGTTATCACACTGCCTGCTAACCCCACCGTTTTAGAAGACAGCACCGCTAATGCAATCGGCATTTCTATTGCCGATGCCGATGATTCGGGCAGCGACCTACAAGTCAGTTTGAGTCTCGCTGGCACACCTAAAGGCACGATTAATTTAAGCACTATTGCTGGGCTAACCTTTAGCACTGGCGATGGCACTAACGATACCGCGATGGTGTTTACCGGCACCAAAGCGGCCATTAATACTGCACTGGCTTCGTTGACGTTTACGCCAACGGGTGACCAAAACACGGTGGCTTTTACCCAAGACTTAACGGTTAATGTTGATGACCAAGGCAACACCGGCACAGGTGGTGCGTTGACCGATTCAGAAACCCTGCAAATCACCATTACTCCGGTCAATGATGCACCGCTGCGCACAGCGGCGAGCACCAGTTTACCGGCTGTTCCAGAAGACACTGCAAACCCGGTGGGCGATACGGTCAGCAATATCTTTGGGCCAAGGTTTGATGACAGCACCGATACCGTCACCTAATGGCTCGACGGCTAATACCCTTGCTGGCGTGGCGATTGTTGATAATGCCGCGACCGCCGCGCAAGGTGTGTGGCAGTACAACAGTGGTGGCGGCTGGTTAGCTATCCCTGCGACAGCCAGTTTAGCGAATCCGTTTTTACTATCGAGTACCGATCAGGTTCGCTTTTTAGCGCAACCCGATTGGAACGGCACACCGGGTGATTTAACCGTGCGCTTAATCGATAGCTCTAGTGGTGCAGTAGCTACAGGTGCGGGAGCTGATTTGAGTGGTGGTGCCACGGGTGGCACAACCGCATTCTCTAATGCGGCCAATGCCGTTACCTTAGGGACGGCTATTACTGCGGTTAACGATGCGCCGGTTGCCAGTGGCAGCGGTACACTCGCGTCGATTAATGAAGACAACACCAACCCAGCCGGTGCTGCACTGAGCAGTGTAATCACCAGCTCACAATACGATGACAGCACCGATACCGTTGCTGGCGGCTCTAGCGCTACAGCGCTTGGCGGTATAGCGATTATTGGCAACGCAGCTAATCCAGCGACAGAAGGTAGCTGGCAATACAACAGTGGTTCAGGCTGGGTGACGATCACCAACGTAGGCTTGTCATCGGGCAATGCTCTAGTGCTGCCCGCCACCGCCGATATTCGTTTTTTACCGGTGGCAGAATACAGTGGCACGCCGGGAGCACTAACGGTGCACCTTGCCGACAGCGTGCAAGCGGAGGCCTCGGGCCAAGATATTTCTGGCAATCTAGGCACGACCGAAACCTGGTCGGCCGATAGTATCAACATCGCCACGGCGGTTAACCCTGTCAATGACCACCCCAGTGGTCAGCGGTGTAGCTACCACGCACACCTATATAGAAAATGATCCGGCGTTGGTATTAGAGCCCGCGTTGAGCTTGGCCGATGTTGATGATGCTGACTTAAACCAAGCGGTGATTACCATAGCCAGCGGTTTCTCAGCGGGTGATACATTAGCGCTGGATGCAGCACTGGCAACTTCACTGGGTTTAACGGTAGACAGTTCGGTGCCCGGCACGCTCACCATTAGCGGCAATGCCACCAAAGCTGAATATCAATCGTTATTGCGCACTGTGAATTACAGCTCAAGCTCAGATAATCCGGGCAGTGCAGACCGCACCATCAATTGGACAGTGCGCGATGAAAATTCAGAGGCTGCAGCCAATGGTCAGCAGACCTCAACGGTGGTGAACACCACGGTTGAAGTAACGCCGGTTAATGATGCGGCAACCGTGAGTAGCGCCGATGTTAGCTTAGACGAAACCGATGCGCCCTTAGTCTTTACTGGCACTCTCACCAGCACCGATCCTGATAGTCCAGACAACACGTTTACACCAGTGACGATTACACGCCCCACTGGCGAGCTAGTTTTAAATGCTGCAGGTGCTTGGACTTTTACGGCTAATAGCGCGTTTGACAGTTTAGATGTCGGTGACTCGATAAATGAAGTATTTAACGTCACCACGGTAGATGGTACGCCGACCACGATAGAAATCACCATTAACGGTACAAATGATAACCCGGTTGCCGCTAGCGATGCTCAGACTACCGACGAAGACACCGTCCTTAATGCTGCCGTGCCTGCTGGCAGTGATATCGACGGCACCATTGACCCTAATGGTTTTGCATTAGTGACTAATGTGGGTGAAGGTGTTCTGACATTCAACCCAGATGGTACTTATAGTTTTGACCCGACTGGCGATTTTGATGATTTGGCACCGGGTGGCAGCCGTGACGTTACCTTCACTTACACAACCAGTGATAACAACGGCGGTGTAAGTGCACCGGTGACGGTCACTATTACTGTCACCGGCCTCAATGATATTGCAGTGAGTACGTTACCTGCGCCGCAAATCGCAACCGAAGATACTCCCCTTACGATCAATGGTATTGCTGTGCAGGATGCTGACAACGCGATCCTTACCACCACGTTAACGTTGCCTGCTAATGCTGGTGTTATTAATGTGATCGCGGGGGGCGGTGCAACCATTACTGATAACGGCACTAATACGGTTGTTATTACGGGTACATCCGCTCAAATCAATGCGGCTTTATTAGCCGTTGATTACACGCCCACGGACGATTTTAATACTTCTGCATCGGGGCCGATTGCTATCGGTGTTGAAATCACTGATGGCATTGAAACGCATGTGTCTTCGCTGTCTCTAACGGTACTACCTGTTGTTGATATTAGTGATGATGCTACTACCACTAATGAAGAACAGCCGGTCACGCTTGATGTGCTGGCTAATGATAATTTTGAAGGTGTCGCCACCGTTTCAGTGTTTACCCAAGCTCAAAATGGCACCGTGGTGTTAAACCCAAATGGTACCTTTACTTATACGCCTGATGTTAATTTTGAAGGCATCGATAGCTTCACTTATACGGCGACTGTTAATGGCATCACTGAAACAGCAACGGTTACGATAACAGTACTGCCTGTCAACGATAACCCTGTGGCAACTGATGATAGCTATAGCGTTGATGGTGCAGCCGGTGCAGCCGGTGTTGTGCTGAATTTACTGGATAATGACACCGATGTTGATGGCGACACGCTTGTTGTTTCTAGTATTGCCGGCCAGCCGGTCATTGCAGGCCAGGCACAAACATTGTCTGTGCCTAATGGTGAAGTGGTTATCAGCGCCAGTGGTGTAATCACTTTTTACCCTGACCTTGGTTTTATTGGCGACTTTAGTTTTGAGTATGAAATCAGTGACGGCCAAGGTGGTACGGCTTCGGCAACCGTTTCAATTGACATTACACCCGCGCCTCGGGTGGATGGAGAATTTCGTGATTACGGTAACTTTAGACCTGTATTTACAGTCCCTATTCGTCCGGTTGACCCTGCGCTGCATGTGTTATTGAGCGTTCAACAAGCCAGAAATGAAATCCAACTCAGCTCTGGTTTGAATTTGTTAGATATTGATTCTGTTGCTTATAAAGAGCTACTCGGTGGTTTAGATATCGGCCTAGCGTTTGCCTCTGGTGATAATGGCTTAGGCGAATTAGGCGGCAAGGACTTTTCTCCGCTGGGTATTGATCGCTATCCCGACAACGCACTTTATGTGCAGCAGTCAGTCCGACAAATTCCGTTACCTACATCGCATGCTGTTTTTGTGCAGTTAGCCGTTAATCAATCGCAGCTTGAATCTGCGGCGCGCAATGGTCTGGTTGATTCATTTAATTCAGCATCGCCCGGCGTTAAACATTTACTTGACCCTTTTGCTAAACCAGAATTATCGGCCACAAAAATAGCGGCTAATAGCAGCAGCGAGCAAGTTAACGATGACACCATCGAGCTGCAGGGCACAATAACAGCTGAAAGTTCACCGAGTGTTTTAGACATCGCCAATACCGATATCGTTATTGCGCTTGGTGGTGATCAAGGCGATGAAAAAATTACCGCTGCGAGTAGCTTTAGTGAGCAGCTCAAACAGTCAGCAGCATCGAGGTTGGCTAGCGGTTCAGAAAATACCATTAGCTACTACAAAAAAGCCTAAGCGGTATTGGTTTGTATGGTTACAATGTAATGACTATTTTTATAATAATTAACAGTGAATTTGGAGTAAGTGTGTAATGAAAGCCCTTTTAAATAAACTGTTTTTTACTGGGACAGCAACCCGTGCTTGGCGTTTTAATGCGCCGATCTTTTGCCTTGTCTTGGGAGGGTGCTCCGTTTCGCCTCAGTTGGCAACGCAGGATGAAGTTCGCGATAGAGTAGCGGCCGATACAGCGCAAATGTTTGAGAACCAAGTGGCTATTAGTGCGCCTATAACTTTAGACGAGGCACTAGCTAGAGCGTTGAAATATAACTTGGATTATCGATTAAAAAATATGGAGTCGGCCTTGGCTCTGGGTTTAAATGAGCTATCAAAATTCGATATGCTGCCGCGTGTTTTGGCATCGGCAGGTTATAGTCGGCGCAATAATGATTCGGGTGGCTCCAGTTATGGTATTGAAGATGGCCTAGAGTCGCTGCGTCCTTCTTCATCGCAAGAGAAAAGCTACCATACTGAAAATATTGAATTCAGCTGGAATAGTTTAGACTTTGGTGTTTCTTATTATCGGGCAAGGCAACAAGCCGATCAGTATTTAATTGCTGAAGAGCGCCGCAGAAAAGTAGTTCAAGGTTTATTTCAAGATGTTCGCGCATCGTATTGGCGTGCGCTAGGGGCGCAACGTTTAGAGCAGCAGGTGAATGCCACTATTGAGCGAATTGACCGAGCGCTTGAACAATCACGTGAAGCAGAGTCGCAGCAAATTATTGCTCCTGTAACGGCACTGAATTATCAGCGCGCATTATTAGATGCTGCCTACATGCTCAATAAGCGTCGCCAAGATTTAGCCTACGCAAAAAGTGAGCTGGCCGCTTTAATGAACGTGCCCTCTGGCGTTACTTTTAGTTTGGCTGATACTAAAGAGCATGCACTGCCAGCAGCCCCCGACAACATTAATCAACTAGAAGAAATGGCGTTATTACAGCGCCCTGAATTACGTGAAGAAGATTTTAGAAAACGCATTACTGCTGACGAAACGCGTAAACAAATCTTAAGTTTATTCCCTGCAATAAACTTTAATTACGGATTTTTTCAAGACTCTAATAAATACCTCTATAACAATGAATGGTCACAGGGCGGTATTTCGTTGTCGTGGAATTTAATGAAATTAGCCAGCATCCCCTCGTTGAATGATTCTCGCGAAGAGCAAGAGAAAGCTGATACTGCGCGCCGCATGGCACTGTCAATGGCGATTTTAACTCAGGTACGCATTTCGATAGAGCGCTACCGTTTAGCAGCCAGTGAATTTAATTTGGCCGATAAAGCCGCAGGGGTTGATCATCGTTTATCACAATATGCTCGCGATGCGTTAAGCTCAAAAATGGATAGCGAACTTGAAGTTATTCGAACAGAAGCCAAAGCACTGTTAGGTGACTATCAACGTGCTAATGCTTACGCTAATTTGCAAATTGCTTTTGGTCGTTTGTATAACACATTAGGTTTTGATCCACTTCCCTACGATGGCGAGGGTTTAGACTTGGCTCAATTGACTGAACTGATTAGTGAACACCAGGCTCAGTTGCAAAATAATTCTTTCAGCCTAAAGTCGCACCTATTTGGCCATCAAGCTGATGTTAGCATTCGCGTGCAAGGCATTGATGACCCTGTATTAAAAAACAGCATGACCGAGCAGTTGGTCACTATGCTCGAGAGAAATGATATTAAGGTCAATCAAGCATCAGGGACGCCACTGACGTTTAGTTTGAGTCGTAACGATGCTAATGGTTTGCAAAAAGCTTTATGGTTAGTAACCATGGATAGCAAAGAAGTATCCAACAGCATGGAGTATGAAACGACCTTGCCACAAAATGCGCGTGCTTCGACTTATGAAGCAAGTTTATTGGCTGCAGCTTCAGCTAGCTTATCGTCAACACGTAACTGGTTATCGCAATCGCTACCTACTGCTCAACCGTTGGAGATGTAAATGACACACCGTTCTTGTTGTTTTTTAATAGTGCTTGTTGGGCTCACCGCCCAACTTGCACAAGCCCAGTTCGCTGGGAAAACCGCTTTACAAACCCTTCATAACTACCCTAGTACCAGCCAGACCCGGCAAACTGATTATCGGCATGCTGCCATAAGAGTTTTATTGGCACCTGAAAAAGAAACGGTGTTGTCGAGTTCGGTGGCCGCTAAAATTAATCAGCTTAATGTTTCGTTGGGTTCTTCGTTCGATAAAGATAAACTACTGCTAAAATTTTCATGTGAAGAGCCCATAGCTCGCAACAATATGGTGCAGGCCGAGTTGGCAGGGGCCCTAGAGTCACACGAAGGCAAAGTGAAAATGCAAGGTTTAAAACAGGCGAGTAGCATCGAGGTCGCTTTGGCAGCCAGTGAAGTCGCTAGATTACGGGCGCAATTAGCGCTGAGTGCCGTGCAAATAAAAAACTGCGAAGTCAAATCACCTTGGCGAGGTAGGGTTTCAAAAGTCTTTGTAAGTAACCACATGAGTGTGGCGGCAGGGGAGCCGCTGTTAGAACTGGTGAAGGATGGCCGCTTAAAAATCCGCCTTAATGTACCTTCAAAAAAAATAAACTCCCTGCAGGTTGGCGATTTGTTCAATGTCACCATCGACGAAACCGGCAAGCGTTACCGAGCTAGAATAGTGGCTATCAACAGCCGTATTGACTCGGTTAGCCAAACAATTGAAATCGAAGGTCGGATGATTGAGGATTATCCTGGCTTACTAGCCGGCATGAGTGGTACCGCAATGCTTGCTGATCTAAACGCTGAGTGATTACCCCAAGCATAATATTAATCTTGGCTTATATTGATTGCTCAGTGGCGCTTCTAAAAAGTTATTTTTATGAATACAAATAAACCCCCAGTAGCCGAAAAAAAACAAGCCGCTACTCATCAGCCTGTGCCTCCCCCACGCACGACAGCTAAAAAAAATGCCGAGCATACTCAGTTGTCGGTTTTGTTACATCTCGAAAAGCGCGCTTTGGCGGCGCAAGATAACCAAGCATTATGCTTTGTGATTGCAAATGAAACTCACATGCTTACGCCGTTTCGGCAGTCACTGATTATGGACAAAAATATCAGTGGTCAATTTAGCCTGCGACAGGCGTCGGGTTTAGCCAATATTGTTGAAGACTCCCCTTTTTCAATTTGGCTGCAGTCGTTGATTGCCAGTTTAGACATTAGCAATCACCAAGCGCAATCTATGTTGGTTAAAAGTGAATCCATCAGAGAAGATCTGCAGACGGGCTGGTTGGAGTGGTTACCGGAACATTTGCTGATTATCCCTGTGCTCGATGTTGATGAGAATGTTGCCATGCTAGTGCTGTATGCTAGAGAGCAAACTTGGTCGCCATTAGATTTAGATTTATTGCATCGTTTACACGATTGTTATGCTTACTGTTATCGCGCGATGAACAAACGTGAAAATAACCTAGCTCGCAAGCTGCGTCAGTTTATTCAATCTGGGCGTTTGCGTTGGGTTGTATTGGCTATGGTGTTAGCGTTGTTTATCCCTATCCGTTTATCGGTACTGGCCCCGGCCGAGGTCGTGGCCTTAAATGCCAAAGCCGTAGCTTCACCTATAGATGGTGTTATTGGCAAAATTCATGTGCAGCCTAATGCCGAAGTTGAGGTAGGCGATGCGCTATTTTCACTGGATGACAGCGCTTTACAAAGCCGAAGAAATATCGCGCTAAAAGCCCTAGTCATTGCAAGAGCCGATGCATTAGTTGCTGAACAACAAGCGTTTAATGATTACAGCAGCAAAGCTGAATTGGCATCAGCGCTGGGCAGGGTCAGAGAGAAAGAGGCCGAGCTTGGCGCTGTTGAATTGTTGTTGCAGAGAGTCACGGTAAAAGCTGATCGTAAAGGTTTAGCTATTTTTGCCGACAAAAATGACTGGATCGGTCGGCCGGTTCAAATTGGTGAGCGTATTATGCAGTTGGCTAGTGCCGAAGATGCGGGCATCGAAATTTGGCTACCGGTGGCCGATGCGATTAATTTAGATATCGGCGCTCCTATTCGCGTCTTTTTGCATACCCAGCCCTTATCACCTTTAGATGCCAGTTTATTGCAGACCAGTTATCAGGCTAGCCAAAGCCCAGAAGGTATTTCGGCTTATACGCTATTTGGTCATTTTAGTGAGCGCAAAGACTTGCCACGTTTGGGGCTTCGCGGTACAGCACGGATTTCATCAGACTGGACAGTATTGGGATATTATTTATTTCGTCGGCCTATTGCTGCGGTGCGTGAGTTCACTGGGTTGTGATTGAAAACCTGCCTGCGTTGCGCGAAGAACTAAAATTATTACCCGCTGCGGCCAATAGTGATGGTTCGCCGGCATGGATGATAGTAGACCCAGTTATTAATCGTTTTTATCGAATTGGCTGGTTAGATTTTGAGTTGCTAGTTCGATGGAATACAGGCCCAGCCGAGGCGATAATCGCCGCTATTAACCAACAGACAGCACTCCATGTTGACGAAGCTGATATTGAAAGTTTAATTGTTTTCTTACAACAGCATAATTTGCTTCAAGCCAGCAACTCTAAAACCGCTAATGCTTTGCAGCAGCGAGCACAGCAGCAGAAAAAAAATACCTTTCAGTGGTTGTTGCAGCACTATCTTTTTTTTCGTATACCGCTAATTAAGCCGCAACGCTTACTCAAAAATAGCTACCCTTATGTTGCTTGGCTCTATTCAAAAGCGATGTTGGTTAGTTTGGTTTTTTTCGCTGTTTTAGGCGGCTATTTAATTAGTCGTCAGTGGGATACTTTTAGTGCAACGCTAATAAATCAACTGGGTTTTGATAGCCTAGTTGGTTTTGCTATTGCCCTTGTTATCGCTAAAGCGCTGCACGAGCTAGCGCACGCTTATACGGCTACTCGCTATGGTGTGCGTGTTGCACATATGGGGGTTGCCATGGTGGTGATGTTCCCAATGCTCTACACCGATACCAGTGAAAGCTGGAAGCTATCAAACTCTAAGCAGAGAATGGCGATCGCCAGTGCGGGCATTATTGCCGAACTCGGCTTGGCAATCATTGCTACGCTAGCGTGGTGTTTGCTTCCAAATGGTGCCGTGCGCGAGGCGATGTTTTATCTTGCCACGACCAGTTGGGTGCTTACATTATTGATTAATGTAAGCCCTTTTTTGCGCTTTGATGGTTATTTTATTTTGGCTGATATACTCGATATGCCTAACCTTCATGAGCGCTCAGCCGCCATGGCTAAGGTTTGGTTAAGGCGTGCATTACTGGGTATTGAAGATGATTGGCCAGCCACTGAGCAACCAAACTGGCGGCCTTGGCTGATTATTTTTGCACTGTTCACCTGGGTTTATCGTTTTTTTGTTTATATCGGTATTGCATTGCTGGTGTATTTTTTCTTTTTTAAATTGGCAGGTATCGCGCTTTTTATTATTGAGCTTTTTGTCTTTATTGGCAGACCGGTATTGGCCGAGTTGACCGTTTGGTGGCAGCGACGTAGCGAGATGAGTGTGATTAAGAAAAAGCGTTGGTTAGGTTTTTTTATCGTTTTACTGGCGATAGCGATGATACCTTGGCATACCAGTATTTCAAGTATCGGCTGGGTTCACTCAGCACGGCAACAAATCATATTTTCGCCATTAGCAGGCCAGTTGCAGCAATTGCCATCGACTGATCAGGTCACTCAAGGTGATACCTTGTTCGTATTGCGCTCACCTGATCTCGCGCATTCAGAAATGAAAGCACGCACTCTAGCTGAGCATACGTGGCATGAACTCAATGGTTTAATGGGCGTTAGTAACGGCGAGCAGCGGCGTACAGGCTTAATGTCTCGCTATGACCATTACTTGGCCGAGGCACGACTATATCAACAAGAACAACAGCGGTTGGTGTTAACAGCAAGTTTTAGCGGCCAGTTATTTGATATTGATCCTTACTTGGCCAACGGCGTATGGGTTAAATCACATCAACCATTGGCAGTGCTCGCCGATAATAGCGCCTGGATAGTCGAAGCCTACCTGCCCGAAAACGATATAGCGCGAGTGATTGTGGGGGCAAAGGCCCGGGTTAAATTAAAAGAGCAAGTGCCATATTTTATTGACGGTGTGGTCGAATCGGTTGATATATCACCCTTAGCACTTTTGCCGCACCCGATGCTCGATGCCGCATCGGGTGGGCCGATCAATACGGTGGTTCACGGCAAAAATAAACGCCAACCGCAGCAGGTATTATTTCGGGTAAGAATCCGTTTACTCGAACCGCCGGTTTCAACCCGAATGGGGTTAGCCGATGTCACCGTGCAAGGTGAAGCCCGCGCATGGCTGCCTAAGCAATTCAAACGTGTGGCGGCCGTTTTAATTCGAGAAAGTGGATTTTAATGGCTCGTTTTCTACTGTCTAAGCTTAGCAATTTGGGTCACTTCAATCGTGCCTCTCTTATCGTGAAGAAAGTGTCAGTGGTGATTTGATCTTAGGGTAGGGCACTTAAATTGTTTAAGCCTCTCTGTTAACTCCCCCCAGCTTTTTATAGTCACTATTGTTACTGCTATGTGCAGTTATCGGTTTTTTTGAAACGCTCTCCTAAGTGTAGTGGTGAGTGCGGTTTGCATCATGTCAGCTAGGTTTTGTCTCACCTGAGTGCTACTATTTGCGGTCTTTAAAAACAGCGTTTTTTTGAGTCGCTGCTAAGGGTAACAATAAGGATCATTATGCATATCCATATTTTGGGTATTTGCGGGACATTTATGGGCGGCTTAGCTATTTTGGCCCGCCAGCTTGGACATCAAGTTACAGGCTCTGACAGCAATGTTTATCCACCGATGAGTACCCAGCTAGAAGAGCAGGGCATTACGTTGGTTGAGGGCTTTGATCCAATTCAGCTTGAACCTGCGCCTGATCTTGTTGTGGTTGGCAATGCCATGTCGCGAGGTAATCCTTGCGTCGAATATATCCTTGATAAAGGCCTTAAATACACCTCCGGGCCGCAGTGGCTATCTGAACATTTGCTGCAAGACCGCTGGGTGCTCGCAGCTGCCGGTACACACGGCAAAACCACTACTTCGAGTATGCTTGCCTGGATTCTAGAAGACGCCAATATGGCGCCGGGTTTTTTAATTGGTGGTGTGCCTGCCGACTTTGGTGTTTCGGCACGGGTGGGTGACTCTCCGTTTTTTGTTATTGAGGCCGATGAATATGACAGCGCTTTTTTTGATAAGCGCTCAAAGTTTGTGCACTACCGACCGCGCACCGCGATTCTTAATAACCTTGAATTTGATCATGCCGATATTTTTGAAGATTTAGCGGCCATCCAAAAACAATTTCATCATTTGGTGCGCACTATCCCCTCGACGGGCAGGGTGTTGTTGCCCGCGAGCAATGACAACTTAGAAACCGTTCTCTCTCAGGGGCTTTGGTCAGAAGTTGAGCGTTGTTCGATTGATGATGCTGTTTGTAAAAAACCCCTAAACAACGCTGCTGCCAATATTCATCATGATGTCTTTGACCAAGAGAATACAACTTGGTCGGCGCAACTGCTGAGCGCTGATGGCAGTGCTTTTGCTATTTTCTTAAAGCAACAAAAACAGGGCGAGGTGCATTGGTCTCACACCGGCAATCACAATGTTAGCAATGCATTATCAGCTATAGCAGCGGCTAGGCATGTAGGCGTTACTGCCGATATAGCCTGTCAGGCGCTTTCAACGTTTAAAGGCGTTAAGCGCCGAATGGAGCTGTTAGCTGTGATCGCCGGCATTAGTGTTTACGACGATTTTGCACATCATCCTACAGCCATTGCTACTACCTTAGCTGGTCAGCGCGCTAAAATTGGTGAGCAGCGTTTAATCGCAGTTATTGAGCCGCGTTCAAATACCATGCGTTTAGGGACTCACTTGGCCTTGTTGGCCGACGCTAGTTGCGATGCTGATCGTGTTATTTGGTATCAGCCCAAGGGCCTAGATTGGTCGTTAGAGCAAGTCATAGCCGACAGCGATGGCCGAGCAGAAGTGTTTAACACCGTTGATAGCATCGTGGCTAACCTCGTTGCTGAAGCTAAATCAGGCGATCATATTGTTATCATGAGTAATGGTGGTTTTGGTGGTATTCATGGCCAACTGCTGCAGGCGCTAAACGATAAGTAACTATTGTCTCAACAAGCAATACTAATCAGCGTAATCGCTATTGAGTATTTCGCTTCAAGTCAGATGTCGTTATTAAAAATAACAAGAGAAATGCTCTCCATGTCAAAAAAACTATTTTCACTGTACGAGCTAATGATCCTGCGTAGGCCGTTAATAACGCTACTAGTGACCGTATTAATTTTGGGTTGGCTGGCAAGCCATCTACCTAATTTTAAATTAGATGCTTCTGCCGACTCTTTAGTTTTGGAGGGTGATAAAGACCTAGAGTATTCCCGCCAAATTACTAAGCGTTATGGGTCAGGGGTATAGGTAGGATTAATACCCCCGTCATCTTCTTAATACCCCCGTCATCTTCCCAATCTACAATAAAAAACAGGCTATTAGCAATCGCCAAGTTATTATCAACCCATTAGCTGCACAATGATTAAGCACAAATCAATAATGCGCCGGCCTTTTTAGCGTTTTGCGCATTCCGACACGCAACCTATCCTACCGACCTCATCCTTGAGCAGCACCTATCATCCTCTCCCTTGCTTTCCTAATCGAACAAGCTCTCTTGTGGCGGTGCTCGTGGCTCTGGTATTTGATTCACGGTGGCGGGCGTCCCAGACTTCGCATCCAGGTGAGCTAAAATCTTATTGATGACCGACGGGTCCTCGATACAGGCAATAATCCTCACTGCACCACCACAGCGGCTACAGATCGTGACATCAATATTGAATACGCGCTTAAGCCGCTCGGCCCACGTCATGCTTTGATGGCAATCAACCAGCGCAGGCTCATCGTCCTTCACGCCCTGCTTTTGAGTGTTGCCCTTGCCACGTTTAGCGGGAGTAACAAAGATACGCTGCTTGCTGTTAGGGGCCAGTACACCATGGTACCGCGTCAAATTTGCGCGTGGCTTCGGCACTAAGGCTGCCAATTTCGCCATGAAATCTAACGGCTCGAAGATGACGTGCGTCGAGCCATCTCTGTAGGGCGTCTTTAGCTGATACCTGACCTTGCCCTGCGAAGTCAGTGCCAGTCGCTTTTCTGATACCGCCGGGCGGGAGATATAGCGACACAAGCGTTCCAGCTTTTTGCGTTCTCGTGTTTTTGTTGCCACCCCAGCATGCAGGGAGAAACCGGCGATTTTACCGACCTGGTTTGTACCAAAATCATCATCTTCCCAGGATGGGATTGTCTGTAGTGTGAAGACCTTGCGGCCTTGTTGTGGGCCCACTGCAATTCGATAGGTGATGGAGTGTTCCTGAAGCTGATGCATCGCATCGTCGTCTTGTAAATCTAGTGTCAGATAACTGCTTTCATCATCGCGCACCAATAAACCCTGGCGCTCCAAATGACCTGCAACGCGCTGGCTAATGGCAGCGACTAAAGTATTAAGTTCGCTGGCTGTAGGTGCATTTACTCGGTGAAATCTCAATTGGCCGTTGTGTTTTTCTTGGTAGGCACCGTCAATGAAGAGCATATGAAAATGGACATTGAGATTTAGCGCGGAGCCAAAACGCTGTATCAGAGTAACGGCGCCTGTTTGTGCTTGTGTGGCTTTAACCCCCGCTTTTTTGATCAAGTGCGTTGAAATGACTCGGTTAACAATGCCCAGCACCTTACTCATGACCAGAGGGTTGCTGGATAAAAGGAATCGCAGCGGGTATGGAAAACTGAGTACCCATTGGCGGATAGGTTTGTAAGGTAAGACGTCATCGACTAACAGCGCTGCTGTTTCTGCCATTCGCCTTGCTCCACAGCTGGGGCAAAAGCCTCGGCGTTTACAGCTAAAAGCTACCAGGTGTTCAAGGTGGCAGTCTTCACAGCGGACCCGCAGAAACCCATTTTCGAGCCTGCCACATTCGAGGTACTCATCAAATTCTCGTGCGACATGGCGAGGCAAGTAACGGTCTGTCTCACTGAGATGCGACTGAAACTCGGGCCAATAGCGCTCGATGAGTTGATAAAGCAGTGTTTGCTCTGGTCGGTGTCGGGCATAGCTAAACACATCACCGCCAGACATCCCTTCCGGCCTTGGTTGGATCATACAACGCATCCTTGCGTTATTTCATGGCGATGAGTGTATCAGCCCGTTATATCTACTGACATATAACAACATTAGAGGGGCACCTGTATTAATATCGGTACCCCCTAAAGTAAACACATTGTTAAAGATCAACCACCTACGAGATGTAGGTTTCGTTATAGCGTTAGGCCGCGAGATTGATGGCACCCACTTTTTCTAAGGCAATATTCCAGGGTAGCAATGCTTCGTAGTCTTCCACCGTTTGGCAGTGAGGAATCGCTTCTAGGATTTCCTGGTAATATCGATAAGGGTCTAATCCATGGCGCTTGGCCGTTCTAATCAAACTAAAATGAAGACACAGAGCCTCAGCACCTTTCACCGAACTACAAAACATAAAATTCTTTCTGGCAATGACAAAGGGTTTGATTTCCTGTTCCGTCAAATTGTTATCCGCTTCTAAGCGACCATCGTTGAGAAATTCACACAGGCCATCCCAAAACTTAAGGGTATAGGCAAAAGCTTTACCCAGCGATGATTTCGGCGGCACAGTCGGGTAATGCTCATCAAGCCATTGTTTAAATTCAGCCATCAGTGGTTTTGAACACTGTTGTCGCAGGCTATAGCGTTGCTCTGGTGACATTTTCTCATCTTTGGCCTTGCGCTCTATTTTGTAGAGGCGCTTATAAAAACGCATCGCCTGTTTGGCTAGTCCATTCCCTTTTGACGCGATAGCAATCGGCTCGAATTTGCGTCTAGCGTGGGTGTTACAGAAACTGGGGCTTACCGCCTCAGATTCAAATAATAAATCAAAAAACGGATCACCATCACAATGCAGCCCACCACTAAAACCCGCAAACCAATTATTAACAAAGGGCTTGTGTTTTATGGCGTTGTACTCGTAAAGAATGACGTCTTTACCGGGTGCTCCACCCCTAAAGCAGTACGCATAGGATTTTGTGGACGCCGATCGTCCGGGTTCGTTTAATACTTGCAGGGTAGTGGCGTCTAAAGCCCCTACATCATAGTCAATCACTTCGTCTTTCATTAAATTGATTAGCGGTTGTAGTGAATCACTGCAATCAATCACTGAGCGGGCCATAGTTTGGCGAGATAAGCGAAACCCCGCCCTTTTTTCAAACTGTTTTTCTAGATGGTAGTACGGTTGACGATCATCGAGCTTGCTGACGATAATGTGGGCTAACACGGATTCGGTAAAGGATGCTTTGGGAAGAATATGCTTAGGCTTATCGGCTGTGATCACTTCACCCACGCAACCTTTAGGGCAGGCTACTACTTCACGCAGTTCGACAATGACTTCATAGACGGGCGGCTGGTAATTTAAACGTTCATGCCGCTCATGGTTAATCACCTTTTTTGGGCAGCCGCACTGACAGGTTTTGTCGTGAGCATCAACGGGGATTAGCTGTTCTGTACGGGGTAAATGTGCAGCAAAGGCATTCCTTGATTTTTTGGCCCGACGTTTTTTCTGGCGCTCAATATCATTGTCACAGGAATTGTCGCTGACTTCATCTTCTTCATCCAGCGCTTCATTAAGAACTACTTCACCATACAAAGACAGCTGAGGGTTTTCGAGATCGATATAGCGCTCTGATTTTTGACCGAACCGGTGGCGTAGCATTTGTTTCAGCTGATCCATTAACACTGCATAGGCATCATCAGATTGTTGACACTTCTTACGCAATAAATCGCATTCCAGTGTTAGCTGGTCGACTTGATGCTGTAAGGATTTTTCAGTGTCGGTCATGATGGACTGCACAGTGTTTTTATGCCTATTATTATAGACTATTCTGATAGTCAAAAGTGAAAATAGTGTTAATAAAACCGCGTGTATTGGCATTTTTCAGGCGGTTTTTGTTGCGTAAAATCAATCCCTGACAACAACCACTGCAATTGCTGCATGGACAGCTCCATTGCTTCGTCGACAACACCGGGAAACTTAAATATCCCTTTTTCAAAACGTTTGTATAGCAGCCAAAAACCACCCGACTCCCAATACAACATTTTTAATTTGTCGGCCTTTTTATTTCTAAAAACGAAGAGCTGACCTGAAACAGGATTTTTTTGCAGCGTATCAGCCACCAAAATAACAATGCCATCGATCTGTTTACGAAAGTCAATCGGCTGCCGGTAAAACCAAATAGTGGTATTGAACGGTAACAGCATGGCTGATTATCTCGTGAGAAGGCTGGGTAACAGTGCCAGTAATTCAGGGGAGTGAATCACTAGACGTGCACCATTGGGATATTCTAGGACACCTAGTGGAACATCGGGTGCGGCTTTAGGTTGTGGCTGAAGTTGAGCCTTAGCTGTTACATTGACTGGAATAAATGCGTTTGGTGATTTGGGCTTATTGAATTTTTGAGACCAGTACACGAATTGGTGATAAACCAGCTTGTGACTGTCAGCATACTCCCGCTTAGATAGGCCGCTGCTATTGTACGCCTTAACATGAGTTTGCCATTGCTGTTTTTTCATGGGAATGCCCTCGATAAATGGAGGGGCGACTATGACAGGCCGTGCTGGCTCAGGCTAGAATGGTGTTTATAGATCGCTTACGTACTTTAGGGCTATTGGAAGAAACTATGTCCTAGCCGCGCCTACTGGAAAGGCATCAAAAGTAATTGCTAAAAAAACACAATCTCCCGCTTACACGATTCACAAGACAATCTATTCATTCAAAGATATTTCTGAGTATAAAGAAGACAACCTTGATGGGTCTGAGACATTTAAGTTCTATGCTCAACTGGCTGTCAATGAAATGTCTGCTGATACTGTCTACATTGTTGATGAATCGTCAATGATTGCAGATGTATATCATGAGGAAGAATTCTTTAGATTCGGTACTGGCTACTTGCTCAGAGACTTTTTCAAGTTTGTAAATCTAGACCATAATGACCACAGAAAAAAAGTAATCTTTATTGGCGATGATGCTCAGCTCCCACCTGTCGGGATGAATTTCTCTCCTGCTCTTGACCAGAAGTATCTATCTAGAGAGCACAATATCAAAAGCACTCTGTTTGAATTGACTGAAGTTGTTCGTCAAAAGTCAGGTAGCGGAGTCATGCTAAACTCCATAAACCTTCGTAAATCTTTAAAGAACGGGGTATTTAACCAGCTATCAATAGACTCAAGCTTCCCAGACATCATCAACGTAAGCCATGCAGACTTGTTAGATGTATATCTTGAATCCTGCAATAGAAAAATTAATGCAGAGTCTATAGTCCTTGCGCATTCTAATTCTGATGTCGCTGCTTACAATCGAAAAATAAGACAGCATTTTTTCCCAGATAACCCAGAGGTTTCTGCGGGCGATAAAGTGATGGCTGTAAGCAACAGTAATGCTTATGGGTTCTTTATATCAAATGGTGACTTCGGCCTGGTCAGAGAGATTTTAAGCCCAACCGAACGCAGACAAATAACCTTGCGCAGAAAGAACTCAGAAACGAACGAAGTTGAAGAGATTTCAGTTTCGCTAGCTTTTAAAGACGTCATTATTGGCTTTAAAGACTTAGAAGGAACTCCACATTTCTTCAACGCAAAAATTCTAGAAGACTTACTTTACAGCGAACATCCAGGTCTTACTTCAGACGAGAGCAAGGCCTTGTATTTGGATTTTTGTATCCGTCATCCACATTTAAAGCGCGGAAGTTTGGAATTCAAAGAGACCCTTCGATCAGATTCATATTTTAATGCTTTGAGGCTTAAGTTTGGCTACGCCATTACTTGCCATAAAGCACAGGGCAGCGAATGGAATCACGTGTTTGTAAAATGTAAAACACATCAGAGTCAGCTATCCGCTGATTATTTTCGCTGGCTCTATACGGCAATCACCAGAACATCAAAAAACCTATACCTTTTAGACCCGCCAAATATAAAGATTGGTGCTGGCATCAAAGCTGTTAACTCTCCAAATATATTAAGCTCTAAGGTAAGCAGCCAGAATACTCCCAAGTCAAACCATCAACATATAAACGCTAGCGACAACCCCATTGACACAGAAGAAGACAATAACTTCGGCATTCCACCCCATGCAAACTTTTCACTTGAGGTATTAGGACGAGTTCGAAGGCTATTAAAGGGATCCGACGTAAAGATCCAAGATGTTAGCCAAGGTCAGTACCTAGAAGTTTATTTTTTTGAAGTAAATAATGAGATCACGCGAATAGATATCGGCTATAACGGTAAGGGAAAAATTACGAGAATTACCGCCCCCACACAATCAGACCTTGGCCTTAGGTTACTAGACATACTTTCTCCTATTAATGGAATACTCATTGTTCCAGAGACCTCAGATTCGGACTCTGACTTCACGTTCAACGAAGAGTTTCTGAACGAATTTCACTCAAGGATTACACCTCTTGTGAGTGCGCTAGGAATCAAGATCAACAATGTTGAGTCAATGGATTGGAAACAGCGCTACACATTTATTCAATCTGGAGAGTGTGCTGTGATTGACATTTTTTATAACGGGAAAAATCAATTCACCAAGTACGCACCCGTTAATAATTCCTGCACATCAGATACGTTAGTTTCTGAAATTCAGACTGTTATAACTGAAGGACTTAGCTCGTGATTACTAGCAGGGACGTTTTTTCTACTCGCAAGGAAGGCAAGCTTGATGAAGCCTACAAAATGGCGATTGAGCTAATTAATAAGCCAGATAATGATGAATGGGATATAAAGGCTTTTGCTTGGTGCGTAATCGATTTAATTAAAAGAGACGCACAATCTGGAAAAAGTGAAAACATTCACCACTACTCTGATCAACTTCGAAACTTGAATATTGATGCATCAGACAAAATACTAACGGATCAAAGAGAGTATGCACTCAGGCTCAGCAACCCCAATGGCCAAGAAATTCTCAAAGCAAAATCATTAAGCAAGCAAGGCGATCATCATGGAGCGTTAAATCTTTATAAACGGATATACAATAATGGAGATCAATCTATTGATGTTCAAACCGGTTTAGCATGGGAGCTATACCGTGTCGCAAAAGCCATGACAGAACAAACGCAGGTCAATTTCAATGGCGCGAAAAGGTTCATTAATGACTACCTCAAACTAAACACGGAAAAACCATCTTTGTTGCACACTTGCATTCTTCAACTAGCAGACAAAATAGCTAAAGAAGGCAAGTTAAATATGGGAGCTTTTGCTCGCATATGGGGTTTAGAAAATCTTCGTCCTGAGGACTATGACCCATATATTTCCGATGACGGAAATTCATACCCGTCTCTAGCAGAACGTGTTATTCAACACGCCAGTAAAGATTCCTTCACGAATGACGCATACGAAGAATTAATCTATCTACTCCCCTATATCAATGATTGTATTAATAGATACCCAGATAATATCTGGCTGAAACTGAGCAAGGCCAGAGCATTGATGGCAACAAAGCAAAGTAATGAAGCTTTTTCCTATGGTCTAGAAGTTGTCAAAAATAAGATCAACGACTACTGGGCATGGGAGCTTCTCGGAGATATTCATCAATCAAACTCTCTCGATCTGGCAATTTCTTGTTACTGCAAGGCATTACTTTGCTCAAAAGATATTAATTTTGTTGGCAAAGTTAAAATCAAGCTTGCGGAACTCCTTTCAAAAATCGGCCTAGCTTCAGAAGCCAAATTGGAAATTGATAAACTTGTCAACTATCGATCAGAGAACAATCAAAAAATCCCTGAATCAGCAGAGATACTCATGCGCAGTACTTGGTATCAAGGCGCTATCAGCAGTAAATCGAATCATCAGCTCTACTTAGATAAAGCCACCCATGCAGAGGAGCTTTTATACAGTGATTTACCATGGATAAATGCAGTGCTAGGCGACAAATTTTTTATCGAAGGAAAAAAAGATAAAGCTAAACGCAAACTTTACGTTCAATCAAGTTCATTACCGATGGAAGTCACAATTCCTGAATCAAAACTAACTTTTGATGCTGGTAAACCAGGGGCCGCGTTAAAAATCAAGGGCGAGCTTGATAGAGAAAACCGCTTCCAAGTGTATGCAATTGAGCATCGATCATCAAATGATCACTGGGATATTTTCGAGCAGCAAATTGGAATTGTAGATCACGTCAATACAAGCAAAAAGCTAATACACTTTATGATTAGTAGAACAATTGATGGCGTAATTCATTTTTCAGATCTGTCTGAAAGGTTCAAAGAAGGCGATGCAATTTCATTACGTTTAGCCAAGTACACGAGCAGGCAAGGAACCCGTTACAGGGTACTTACATCTTCCAAAACAACAAACCCGATTCCAAGCAGCATCTTGAAGCCTTTTAGCGACGATATTCGAGAAGAAAATGGTATGGGGTTCACCGATGATGGAATATTCATTCCACCGCCTTTGATAAGAGAAAATAGCATTATTGATGGCGACTTTGTAACTGGCTATGCAGTTCTAAATTACAATAAGAAAAGGTCAGAATGGGGCTGGAAGGCAATTAGCATACTTGAAGTGAAAAGTAACTCTGATTAGGTGAAGTCAGTATCTAATAAATAATTGATAGTCAGAAACACACACGATTCCTTCATCTATCTGGCCAATCGCTCTAACGGGGATCTTTAGCATGTTAGCTCTGTGAAATTTCTGGAGCTGACAATGAGAACCCCCTTGTTACCTTGGTTCATCCTATGGGTGACCATCCCAATCATTATTTTCTTTCTATTCATTTTGCCCGCCCATGCCAGTGATGGGCCATTCTATCAGCGTGGTCAGGAAGGCTGGTTTTGGTATCAGGTCATTCCTGAACCTGAACTGCCTGATGAGCTGATAGAGCCGGAAGCTGGTGTCGTGGAGTCCAGTCAGAGCGAACTAAAGCCCTTCAGTGCCGCATGGTTCCGAGAGCATATGCAATCGTTTATGGACAAGGCAATTGATGAGCCGACGAATGAGAACGTCAGAGCCTATCTGTATCTCCAGCGCGTCATGATGGATAAGAGCTCACTATTTGCTGATGTAAGTCAGCAGGTGGTAATTGGCGATCCAGTTTTGGATGAAATCAGTCGCAGACCCTTGGCGACTTATGCCGCCAATCGGATGGATCGAGAAGCTGGCGCTCAGCGTGATGTTGCTTTAGGTGAAGTAGCGAAGCGAGCAGGCTTGTTCTTTTTCTATCGTTCGGATTGCCCTTATTGCCATGCTCAAGCGCCTATCATCGAATCTATAGCCTTGAACTATGGGTTCGAGGTGTTTGCTATTGCTGTCGATGGCTTGCCTTTACCCGGTGGAGAGTTTCCCAATTACAAAGTCGATTCAGGACAAGCTCAATCATTGTCCGTTACGACTGTCCCTGCCGTGTTCTTAGTTGATCCGCCTAACGTCATCACTTCGATTGGCCAAGGCGCAATGAGCCTTGATGAGCTCAATAATCGAATCATTCTTGCAGCCCATCAAGCTGGTTGGATTGACGATCAAACTTACTATGCCACTAGACCTGTTCAGCCCGGCGTGTCACTTGCGATGTCAGCCCAAGAGCTTAACGAGAAGATATTACAGGATCCTGAGTTCCTTGTTCGCTATCTGCGTGCACAAGGAGGGTTATAACGATGAAAAAAGTATTACGAGTATCGCTAATCGCCTTTGCGATTGGTTTTTCATCTATGAGCCAAGCAAGCTTGCAACAGGAGATGAATCAGTTGTTTGGTTCAATGACCAACACCACTGCGCCTGGTGTATTCGAGAGTCAGCGGCGTGGAGTTATATCTGGCGGAAGTGTTGTTGTTCGTAACAGGATCATGAACGAGAACCTCGTCTCTATGGTGCCTCCGTCATTTCAAGCCGGTTGTGGCGGCATTGATATGTTCGCTGGAAGTTTGTCATTTGTTAATGCAGATCAGTTTGTTCAATTACTTCGTTCTGTTGCTGCAAACGCCAAGGGATACGCATTCCAATTAGCGCTCAGTGCTATGTGTGAGAAATGCTCTCAGCACATGGAGACACTGCAAAAGAAAATCCAGCAGTTGAACGAATATTTTGGCAATTCCTGTCAAATGGCTCAGGGAGTTGTGAACGATACCCTGGCTGCTTTTGGTAAAAAGGGGCAAACAGAAGCCAGCATGTTGAGCTCACTTAAAGGGGCTGGAGACGTTTTTACCAGTTGGAGTGAATCCAATGGTAAGAACCCATATGAGAACGCTTCGAGTGTCGCGGCATCTGATGTGAACAAAACGATTAAAGGTAATTTGGTTTGGCGGGCCTTGAAACGTCACTCGGCATCAAGCTGGTTTGCATCGGGGGATGACCGTTTTCTTGAAGCGGTTATGTCGGTGACTGGTTCGATCATTGTTGGTGATCTTGCTAATGCCGCTGATGGCCAAGGTAAAGCCCCAAAACTGACCAGGCTGAATGGCAATAAAGTGACTATTGAGCATCTAATTCATGGCGGTAACGTCGCTATGTACCGATGTGACACAGTGACACAAGACGGCTGTCTAAATCCGACAATCGCTAACGTGACCCTAACCGGGTTATCAACTCAGGTCGAAAATTTACTTCTAGGTACAGGTTCTAGTAACGGCATTATTTTTAAATTTGCTCGAAATACAGGGGCTGCTAGCACCACCGAAAAGGCTTTTATGACCTCGGCTCCCGCGAGCATTGGCGGCATGATTCGAACACTTTCTGCATTAAATGAAGGGGCCGCTAGGTCGTTTGCTTCAAGAGCGGCACCATTTATTGCTGTTGAGATGGCCCGAGCATTGGTTGAAGACATGCTCAATGCAGCTAGAAGTACCTCCAGTGTGGAAGATCATGCCTATGCGAAGTTGTTAACGGAAGACCTTGAACGTGCACGTCGCCAAATCAATGAGGAGTACGCTGCGTTGCAGCGAAGATACGGCTCAGAGCAAGAGTTGCTGGCGCATTTTAACCAGGTGATTCAGACCATTCGCAAACAGCGTTATTACACCGTTAAATCTACGGCGCTGGGGGAATAGATAATGTGGGAAATCTATTCCATCGGGGATTCGGCTTTTTTAGAGCAGGTCTTGAACGCTGTCGCGATGATTACTGGTACAGGCGACTTTACTTCAATGGTTCGCATTGGCTTGCTCATTGGGGTATTGATGGTCTCTGTTCAGGCCTTAATGCAAGGTGGTCGAGGGATTAACTTTCAACACGTTTTAGTCTCATGGCTAGTCTTTGCAACCATGTTTGGGCCCAGTACCCGAGTGAGCATTGAGGATGCGTACACGGGACAAGTTCGAGTGGTTGATAATGTGCCCATCGGTGTTGCTGCCGCAGGCAGTACGATTTCGACTGTTGGCTTTCAAATCACGCGATTGTTTGAAACGGCGTTCTCAACTCCCGCCATGACGGAATACGGCTTTGCATCCAGTTTACAGTCACTGATTAAAGTGAGAAAACAGGTGATGGATCGCTCTGGGTTGGGTGATGCAAATCGTGTCGGCGGCTCGGATATCGAGCAATCGTGGTTTTACTACATCAAAGAGTGCACCTTGATTGGTATCGACATCGGCCAAAAGAACCTCGATCAGGTGCTGAGTGATCCTAACCCGATGACAGCGATTAGGTTTGATTCGCGCATTTATGGCACTCGAATCATGCTCAGTGGTAGCAGTAGCGATCTGGACTGCACCGATGCCTATAGCCAACTGAAACTCATGACAGAATCAACCTTCATTCCAAGGCTTAAACAGGTTCTGTCAGCCTCATTGGGGACTTCGTCAGCAACGGACACTGATGACGTGATCCGAAATGCACTGAATAACCTTGGTTTGGCTTCGGTTAACACCCAAGAGTATATGACCGCGTCAGTGCTTTTGCCTATTTATGAGCAAAGCGTGACGGGAAAGTATATGGATGATCAAGCTTTCACCGCAGCCGTTATGGTTAACCAAGCGATTGAGCAGCGTAATACGCAATGGGCGGCGGAGCAGACCCTGTTCCAGAGTATCGTTCGTCCGATGATGACGTTTTTTGAGGGGTTCATTTACGCCATCACCCCATTGATGGCCTTTGTGATAGCCCTTGGCCAAATAGGGATGCGAATGGCTGGGAAGTACTTGTTAATCCTGCTTTGGATTCAACTTTGGATGCCTGTCATGGCCATCATTAACCTGTATATTCATTTAACCGTTGCAGGGAAAATGTCTGCTCTTGATGCCTTTGCAGGTACAGAAGTGCCATCTTTTGCTGGGATGATGCAGATGGATTCAGTGCTGCAAACCTGGATAGCTACTGGCGGCATGTTGGCGTCGAGTGTTCCGGCGATTTCGCTCATGCTCGTTTATGGCTCAGCAATAACCGCTACCCACTTGGCTGGGCGTCTACAAAACGGTGATGCCATTGATGAAAAGCTGGCAAGTCCAGATGTCGCGAAAAATGCCCCGGTAATGCAATCACAGTCAATGTTCCAAAATTCAGCCCTCACTGGTTCTGCTATGACCGGCGCGTCAAACCTACTAAGCAGTTTCTCTGTCGGAAACGCAGTGGGTTCAATGGTCGGCTCTGCAAAAGAATCCATGACTCAGGCAACTCAAGCCTTTAGCCGTCAGGTTGGCAATACCATGAGTCGAACCTTTGGTGAAAAGCTAAGTTACGACAACCTTTCTTCGGTTGGACGTCAGATTGGTTCTTCTAACTCCGCATCTAGCGCCGTTGTTAATCAGGTTACTGATGACCTGCAAACTCGGTATGGTTTTGGAGACGATAAAAAAGATGCTGTACGTGGCTTGGTATCGGGCGTGCTATCGGGAGGCCTAAGGGTCGGTGGCGATGGAACCATTACTAATCCCGGTGAGAAAGAAGTTGCTGATAAGGGCTTTCTTGGAAGGCTTCTTGGTACTGGCGGCAATGATTCTCCACAGGGCAACTTGCCAGGAGTCGATAAGCCAGACTCATCTCGTGTACCAAAACTATCAAGGGTACGAGCAGGGCTGGATTTAGGTGGTAACTTTAGTGGCCAAGTTGAGTCGTCAGAAGGCAGTTCTCGATCTACGACCGCAAATACGCTCACTGGGGAGATGCATAGCTTGGCATCAAGTGATTCACGACGTGCTGAGTATCGCGATGCGATGGTTAAGGACCTTTCAGATTCAAGACGTTCTGGCGTTGAAATGTCGTTGTCTAACCAAGACTATCAGTCACTTCAGAGTTCAGCACAAGACGTTATCACGGCATCAAACCGTTTTAGTGAGCTTGATCAGGCCAGCTACAGTCTATCAGGACAAAGGAACACGGATGGTGCGACGTTAACTCGATTAGCAGCGGATAATCCTGAAGTCATGGATTATTTAGGTCGCTATATGAACCAGCATGTTGAAGCAGGTAACCGATTACGTGAAAACCTTCCAATGTATCAGCGCTTGCTACCTGATGATAATCAGGCGTATGTGGCCGCAGCTATGGAGTCTTTAACCTATAGCAACTCCTCAACGCCCGCTGAACGAGACAATGATTATCAAGCAGCAATGACTGTTATGGCCATGGCTACCGGAGCCGATTTACGATCAATTCAACCGCGCTCTAATGAAGGCTTGTCATCAGCTGCACCTACTTTTGGTGGTACTCAAAGCCAAGTTGAATCGGGTGTATTGGGCGGCTACGAGGATGCTGCAACAGTTCAAACTCAGTTCAACGCAGCTCAATCGGCTTACCAAACCAATCTGTCTGGTATAGATGGACAGTTGAATGCGCATCAGCAGCAAGCTCAGCAGGCCGTAGCTACTGACACAAGTACCTATCAATCTGGACTAAACAGTGAAGCTGGATCTCAGTGGCGATCACGCATTATGGCTGATGATAGCGGAGTTTCTGGTGCTGAAATGTTCTTCAACAGCGCCAGTGCTATTGGTGATTTCAGTGGCAAGCATACTGATGCAGCTCTGCATACCTTGAATCACTTTGGCGAAGACTATGAGAGTTACAAAGAACAAGCGCTTGAAGATCCTGGCTCACGAGGTTTCTTGCACAACGCAACGGTGGCCAGCAAATCAACCTGGGATGGGTTAAAAGCCGCCGTTGATGCCGGAACCTCTTTGGAAAATCCATTGACGGCGTTTAATGATGCATACAGTGGATCGAGTTCGCAGTATGCCTCCGAAGTAAACTGGGGCACTAAGTCTGAAGCCATGTTGGCGGGGGCATTTGGTGCGGCAGTTAACAATCGATATGGTGAGTTCTTAGAACAGTATGCCGATGATTTCAAACAGGAAGCATACAGCGAAGGGCAGAGAATGGGATTGACCCCGATTCAAAGTCAAGTGTTCGCTCAAGCTTTCAATGAAGGTTTGGCGGGACGCGTATTCAACTCTGAAGACTCATCGAGTTGGGCGCCTGAAATGCTAGGTCTAAGGGAGCAAATGCTAAATGAGTATCGTCAAAAGGATGAGAGTGGCGCTTACATTCCTGACAGTGTGTCCGAAGAAGATAAAGCATTTGTGGATAAGCAGATAGCGGTGATCTCAAATGCATCGCTTGCGGGAGATTATGCTCAGAACAACTTGATCGATATTAGGGCTTATAACCAGGCATCAGGAAGGAACTGAAAATAGAAGGTAGCCAGCTTGTGGTGGGCTGGCTATTTTTTTGGCTTTTTGGGATACCTTGGATAAAAGCCATCAAAAAACGAATGGAGCTTATACCAATACCATTTTTCTTCAATGCTCAAAGTTCTACCCGAATCTTTAACTTGGCTACTCAAGAATCTAATTCCAGTACAAATAGCTATGAAAAAGAGTCCCAAACCAACAATTGTCCAACTCGCTTGCCAATATGCGATTGCTAAAAGCATCGTGATGATGGCTATTAGGCCGATGGGGTTACAGGTCGCTTTGAATCCCAAGTAGCCGAAAAAAACGATGGTGCAGATCAGAAATGGCAAAGCCGCTAACTTGGCAGATGCCGTTAATATTTCTGATGGAAAAAAATGAGCCGCAGCCAAAGTCGCCAGAAAAAGTCCCAGTGATATAAACCAGCAGCGTGCTGGTAAAGATTTAAGTAAGTTTGTCATCTTCTTAGTACTCTCAAAGTGCACGGGAGGTGCACAATCAAATCATGCATCAGCATGTTAGTTCTCAAAAAGTGCTCTAGTGGTTTGCTCGGCCATAATCTCACACACAGGACATTTAAGCTGAATGCGCTGTTGAGATACCGTCAAATACAGACTACCGCATCGACAACGGTGTAAGGATGCAAGCTGTGACCTTAAATCACGAGCTAGAACCCAACCTTCATTGATGGTCAGTTTTTTCCATGGGATCTCAGCTGGAAGATCTGCTTCTTCTCTTGCAACCAAGTACGCATCGTAAGCCTTCATCAAAGCATCAATATTTAATTGCTTGTAGACATTGTCACCACCAATATTGACATAAAGCGCCATCAGCAGAGAGCCTTCAACTAAGGCTCTTCTACTTTTAACGATGGCATCAGATTCTGGCAATTGACCAGGACAAGGTGACTTGCCAGTCACTTCTTTGTGGAGCCTTCTGATAATGTGGATTGGCAAACCTGTATCGAGCGCGATGATGGTTGTTCGAAATCCGTATTTAATAAGCAGCGAGGCTCGGGTAAATAGCTCACTTTTGGACAGGTTATCAATCATGAATCCCCCTTGTTGTTTAGGGTTGATAATAAATAAGCGATTCTTGGGATACCTGTGCCTTTGCTCTTCACCATCTCAATCAGTTGGCTTTGGTTACCCCTTGGTTGAAACAGCATGAATGATGAGGTCGCCACTCGTTGCAGGTCGTCAACACCAGCATTAATCAGAGCATCAACTACGTCGCGTGTAAGTCCAAAGCGCAAGACGGCCTCTTGCGGATCAATTCGCGCCAATTCTCGTGCTGCGTGTAGGTACGCCAAATTTAATTGATAGAAGTCTTGTTGATTGGTTGTCATTGACGGACCTCCAGTTCATGTAAAATATTGCGATAGATAGAAAGCACTCTCTGCCCATACCAGCGTGCACGCTCTTCGTTCCAACTGTGATAGCGGCCTATGCCAAGCTCTAAATCATTTGGTGAAGACTTGATTGCTTCGGCCAAAATACTTGAGCCGACCGTAAGGTTGGTGATGGGGTCTAGCAGTTCCGCTGCTGAGCTCACCCGATGCCCATGCCAATGCAAATTGATTTGCATAAGGCCAATATCGAGCTGATATTTTTCAGTCTCTTGCAGTGCCTGGTTTAACAGTTGCTCTGCTTCTGTCTTAGATTTGGCGTAGGTTGCGTTTGAACCATTGCGAATTGCGTATGGCCATGGACTGGTCATGTTGAGACCACGATGTGAGGCCGACTCAGCCAAGGCAACGGCGTAGAGCATGACTGGATCAATACCAACGCTTTGTGCTGCTTTTTCCCACTGATAGCCCGGAAACGCATAGACTGAAGTGCTTGCGGACATGGCTATCACTAGGGCAATGGTTTTTGCTTTAATCGTTTTCATTTTTGTCCTCTAATTGATTTCCGAGAAGCGCCTGAATGGCTTTCGGGCTTATTCTTTTTAATGGCACTGCGCTAAAGTCGGCGATGCCTCTCGTATAAACTTGTGCCGCTTTTGACCAGTCGCCTACGGCAACAGGCGCTTGCATATCAAATCCTTTTTGCTGGTTCTGATGGTCTGCAATACCCTGTAATAGCCTTGGGTATTCACCCACTTCGTCCCGTAGCAAGTAAGCCTGGTAGCGTGTTAAAAACTCTTTTTGCTTAAAGGGGTATTCCCTGTCATCAACCTTGCAGAGTTCAACCCATCCACCCATGTCTGAAATCACGCGGTGGATAAGCGCATCGTCAAACATCACGGATGTCCAAGCGCCAACCTGACGAACAGCCTTGTCAACTTTGTTCCAAGCAACCATGGCTCTTGAACCTGAGTTGCCGTCGATATGCTTGATGACGTCAGCGGGCTTTGGAAAAAATTGCCCAGTATCCGGTGATTGAATATGCCGAGTCAGACCGATTCGCACTTCTTCAATGCTATAAGCACGAAGGGCTTCAAATGCGATGGATAGCAATTGTGGTGATACGCTTTTGCCATACATGGCCCAAGCTGCTCCCCAAACTTCAGCAAACTCGCGTTTATCAACCTCCTGCACTTGAACGAACCTCCCGAATACCTGGTCCGGCCCAGCTTTCAGCAATGCGGCGATTGCTTTCTTCAATATTCAATTGGTGATTGCTGCCCTTTAGGCTCGTCGATGATTGCTGTACTTCATCAATGCGAACGTACTCGTCTTCCCATTGCCGGTTTAAAAGCCAGTTATGTGGCATAGGGGTCTTAGTCCGATCTTGATACTGTAATCGGTTGTCTCGTTGCTCTTTCCAGCGTGTTAGCACTTCCAAGGCGAGTTCATGGTCTTCATTGAGGCCCATGCGTAGCCATTCTTCTTTGGCTTTCGCTTTTTTTCTTTGCGTATTTGTACATCCCAGAAGTCTTCAAACTGTATGTGGTCAACAGTTTTAACTGTTGGTTTATTGCTTCTCTCAGAGTCATCCGACCGTTGAGAGTCCCTTACCGGGTTGCCATCAGGCATAAACAATGATGAAAATTCTTCTGGTAGCCGAGCTTGAAAAGCGGCAAGAGATTTCAAAAGCGATGCCATACCAATGAAGTCGGCAGGTACATCTTTAAGCAACCGAAAGGCTGCCTTACCTTGGTTTGGGTTTTCGATTGGGTTGTGCTTCAGAAAGCTTCGAATCAAAGTCCAACCAGATGCCTCGCAACGAATCAGGAACTGATCTTGTTCTAACTCACTTAACGTCTTGGCAACCTGTTGCTCATCCCAGTTCAAGTCAGAAGCAACGTAACCAATCGGCAGTCGAAAGCAGCCAAGCAAATTACAATGTGGGCATGTAAGCAAATACAGTCCTAGCAACTTCGCTGAGTCACTCCAGGACAAAACATTTTGCTTTAGCCAAAAGCGGGTATAGACCTTGCCATAATCACGCATGGAGGAACTCGCTTTTGTGTTTACGTAAAATGCTGACCATTATTTGCCCTTAATCCTACTGGTTACTGGCTTTCAGCTCGCTTGGGCATTCGGGATAGATGTCCGGTCTTAACTGAGATCGGGTTACCTGTCCTTGCGTAGCTTGTTCGATGGGTAAAACGAATTCAGCGGGAACACGCCCTGATTTATTCAACCAAAACCAGACGTTTTGCTGTTTTGAGTTGATGGCTCTTGCTAATGCTGATTGCCCGCCGACCAAGTCAATGGCACGGCGGAGATGTTTTTGTGTCGTGTTGAACACTTCCATACCGTCTCCTGTTACAATAATAACTGTTACAAGATTGAATGTTACAGTTTAAACTGTAGATAAGTCAACAGTTAAAATTGTTGAAAGACTACAGTTTTATTTGTAGAATGCGGGCTTATGAAAACTTTATCCGAACGACTAAACCATGCCTTGCAGCTTACTGGGGTAACTCAGTCTGAGTTGGCTCGTCGCATTGGTATCAAACAGCAGTCGATCAGCCAGATTTGCTCTGGTAAATCGGCTAGGTCTCGTTACACCATGCAGATCGCGGAGGCGCTTCGCGTGAATGCTCATTGGCTCGCCACAGGTGATGGCGAGATTGGCTTGGGGGTCGGTAATGTAGAAGTCGGGCCTGATATTAAGGGAAGAATTCCTCTCATTAACTGGGTTCAGGCCGGTGATTGGACTGAAATAGCGGAGGGATTTGCCCATGAAGATGCTGAGGAGTGGCGTGAAGTCACTGGGAAAGCACATGAGGGTTGTTTCGCACTTCGCGTAAAAGGCGACAGTATGGAAAATCCAAGCGGAAAAAAATCCATACCTGAGGGGGCAGTGATCGTTGTTGATCCTGAGTTACCTTACTCTTCAGGTTCATTGGTTGTTGCGCGTTTGGATGATTCGAAAGAAGCAACCTTTAAGCAGTTGGTTATTGATGGTGAACAGAAGTATCTAAAACCTTTGAACCCGCAATACCCTGCAATACCGATCAACGGCAACTGCACCATCATCGGTGTAGTACGACAAGCTATCATCGATTTCTGGTAGCGAAGGAATTTGTGGTTTAGCCACAGTTGTTCATGAGCTGAAGAAGCAACGATTGCAAACAGCTACAACTGAGCATTGGCGCACGCTGAGAGCAAATGGTAACCGATTAGATAACCATTGATTGTTTATAAAGTCAAGATCAGCGAAAATAGCGGCCAATTACGATTAACACGACGGATTTGACAAGCGAAGAACTGAAAAGAGAGTACTTCCAAAAGTGTGTACAAATCCGTGTACAAACTAAAAGAATTTATACATGGCAAACCAAGATTTTCTCAATGAAATCAATAAGCGAAGGACCTTTGCTATCATCTCGCACCCGGATGCGGGTAAAACGACCCTGACCGAAAAACTGCTGTATTTTGGTGGCGCGATTCAGATGGCGGGTAGCGTTAAGTCACGCAAAACCGACAAGCATGCGACCTCTGACTGGATGGAAATGGAGAAGGAGCGCGGCATTTCGGTGACCTCCTCGGTGATGCAGTTCCCTTATCGAGACCGTATCGTCAACCTGCTTGATACACCGGGTCACGCCGACTTCTCGGAAGATACCTACCGTACTTTAACGGCCGTCGATTCGGCGTTAATGGTTATCGACAGTGCCAAGGGCGTTGAGGAACGCACCATCAAACTGATGGAGGTCTGCCGTCTTCGTGATACCCCGATTCTGACCTTCATCAATAAGCTCGACCGTGAAGGTCGTGAGCCAATTGAACTACTCGATGAAGTTGAAACCATTCTTAATATTCAATGTGCACCAATCACTTGGCCGATTGGTATGGGCAAAGGATTTAAAGGTATTTTCCATCTGTTGAATGACAGCGTGCATTTGTTTCAGCCGCATACGAAAGAAGCGGGTGAGATTATTCAGGGCCTAGATAATCCGCGTCTCGACGAATTGTTTGGCCCAATGGCTGGCGATTTGCGCGAAGAAATTGAACTGGTGCGTGGTGCCAGCCATGAGTTTGATTTGGATGAATTTTTGGCGGGCAAACTGACGCCGGTTTTTTTCGGTTCTGCGATGAATAACTTCGGTATTACCGAGTTGATGGACTCATTTGTTGAGTACGCACCAGCGCCTCAGCCCCGCGAAACTAAAACGCGTGAAGTCAGCGCACAGGAAGAAAAATTCAGTGGTTTTGTGTTTAAGATTCAAGCCAATATGGATCCGAAACACCGTGATCGGATCGCTTTTTTACGGGTCTGTAGCGGCCAGTACAGTAAAGGGATGAAACTATTTCAATCCCGAACGAGTAAAGAGGTAACCATTGCCAATGCCGTGACGTTTATGGCGGCTGAACGGGAACAAGCTGAAGTGGCTTGGCCAGGCGATATTTTAGGCCTGCATAATCACGGCACAATTCAAATTGGTGATACTTTTACTCAGGGTGAAGATCTGCAATTTACCGGTATTCCTTACTTTGCGCCTGAGCTGTTTCGTCGTGTCAGATTGAAAGATCCCCTCAAAAACAAAGCCTTGTTAAAAGGCTTGCAACAGCTTAGCGAAGAAGGGGCGACGCAACTATTCCGACCATTAGATAATAATGATTTGATATTAGGTGCCGTTGGTGTCTTGCAGTTCGATGTGGTCGTGCATCGACTCAAGGGAGAATACAACGTCGAGTGTGCCTACGAGCCAGTGCAAGTGCATACCGCGCGCTGGGTGTACTGTGATGATGTAAAAAAATTAGAGGAGTTTAAACGTAAAGCTTCTCAAAACCTGGCTTGGGATGGTGCCGAAAATCTCACTTACATTGCGCCAACGCGGGTTAATTTGGATTTAACGATGGAACGTTGGCCGGATATTGAATTTCGTGCAACGCGTGAGCACTTATAGCAACTTGGCCTATGCTTGAAGACAAGTTTTGCGCTAACTGCTTTAACAATGAAATAAAACTGGGCTTGAATGCAACTAACTGGAAAATATATAATTTGTCCTAGATCGCAACGATCAGAAGGATGTTAAAAATGCGAGTCGCGGCATTTTTTCATCATGCACAACCGCCGTTCTGATCTCACTGACTGTCAGCGAGAGAATCCAGCTTTAAAATACAGCAACTTGGGTTGCTGCCGCTTTTTCGTAAAGCTGGTTGATATTGATTTCATCGTCGTGGAGACATTTCTTGAGTCATTACAAGCCTTATACCGGGCCAGCCGCAGGCTGGGGAGCATTGGTCAGTGTGACCAAAAGCTGGTTAGGTAGCCGCAATGCGGTTGCCAATATCAAGGCCATGCTCAAAACCAATCAGGATCACGGTCTGGACTGTCCCGGCTGTGCGTGGGGTGAAACCCCTGAAAAAGGCATGATTAAGTTTTGCGAAAATGGTGCCAAAGCCGTTAATTGGGAAGCGACCGGTCGTCGCGTCGATCCGGCTTTTTTTGAAAAACATGCCGTTGCTGAATTATTGACGCATGATGATTATTGGCTTGAGTCGCAGGGTAGAATTACCCACCCAATGCGCTATGACGCAAAATCTGATCGATATAAACCCATTACTTGGCCGGCCGCGTTTGAAATAGTCGCATCGCATTTAAAGGCAATGAATTCACCTGATGAGGCTGAGTTCTATACCTCTGGCCGGGCAAGTAATGAAGCGGCTTTTTTGTACCAGCTGTTTGTTCGCGCCCTGGGTACGAACAATTTCCCTGACTGTTCTAATATGTGCCATGAAGCCAGTGGTATTGGGATGTCGGAGTCGATCGGTGTTGGTAAAGGCACAGTCCGGTTTGAAGACTTCGCCAAAGCTGATGCTATTTTTGTTATTGGACAAAACCCGGGTACCAATCATCCACGCATGCTCGAACCATTGCGAGAAGCGGTGCATCGTGGGGCGCAGGTGATTTGTTTTAACCCGTTGAAAGAACGTGGTCTGGAACGATTTCAGCATCCGCAAAGCCCGCTGGAAATGTTAAAAAATGATTCCGAACCAACCAATACAGCCTATTTTAGGCCGGCCCTGGGCGGCGATATGGCGGCAATTCGAGGCATGGCCAAGTTTCTATGGCAATGGGAGCAGGCTTCGCTTAAAAATAATACGCCGGCGGTATTTGACCGCGAATTCATCGCTACCCATACCCATGGTATAGATGATTATCTGGAACAATTGGATAACACGTCTTGGCAACACATCGAATCACAGTCTGGTTTAAGTCTGGCCGAGATTGAAATGGCGGCAAACATGTATCGCAAGGCAGATAGCGTCATCATGTGCTGGGCAATGGGGGTGACACAGCATGTGCATTCTGTTGCGACCATTCAGGAAATTATCAGTTTGCAATTATTGCGAGGCAATGTCGGTAAACCCGGTGCTGGTTTGTCTCCGGTACGTGGTCATAGTAATGTGCAAGGTGACCGCACCATGGGCATTGATGAACAACCGCCCAAACAATTACTTGATGCGCTTGAGGCACGATTTAAGTTTAATGTGCCGCGTGCCCATGGCCATACGACCGTTAAAGCCATCGAGGCAATGGAGCATGGCAAAACCAAAGTCTTTGTTGGTTTAGGGGGCAACTTTGTGCAAGCCGCACCGGACACGCCACGCACCCATGCGGCAATGCAAAATTGTGATTTAACCGTCCAAATTTCCACCAAGCTAAATCGCAGTCATCTGATTACCGGCAAAGACGCATTGATTTTGCCTTGCCTTGGTCGCACTGAAATGGATGCCCAGCAGTCCGGCAAACAAGGTGTTACCGTCGAAGATACTTTCAGTATGGTGCATATTTCCTACGGTCAATTGAAACCTTTCTCGCCTTTACTGAAATCCGAGTCGGCCATTATTGCTGGAATCGCACACGCTACGCTGGGTAACCATCCCGTCGACTGGCAATGGCTGATTGCGGATTATGATCGTATTCGTCAATTAATTGCCGAAACGATTCCGGGCTTTACCGATTTTAATAATAAGATTGCAAACCCTGGCGGATTTTATCTGGGTAATCCGGCGGCAGAGCGTCAATGGCTTACTGAATCAGGTAAAGCGCAGTTTATGAAACATGCGTTGCCGGAATCCCTGATTCATCCTGAATTGACTGCGGCGGACCAACAGCCAGATCTCATCTTGCAAACCATGCGCTCTCATGATCAGTACAACACGACGGTTTATAGTCTGAATGACCGCTACCGAGGCGTTTATGGTATGCGTGATGTCATTTTTATTAACGAAGCTGATCTAAAACGTTTGGGTATTGAGCATGGCGAAAAAGTAGACATTGTGTCGCTGTGGCATGATGGCAAAACGCGCCGTGTATCAGGATTTACCGCGTTAAGTTTTGATGTGCCTGCAGGTCAGGCGGCAGCATACTACCCTGAAACAAATCCGTTGGTACCACTAGAAAGCTATGGTGACAGGACCTTTACACCCACCTCAAAATTTGTAGCGATACGACTGGAAAAAAGGACGGCACAAACGGCGGCATAATAATGGACAACAGGTGAAATAACCTGCCGATAATGGTTTTGCAAATCACTTGCAGGCCTGCACGTAGTCAAGCAAAATAGCATTGACGCAGGTCAGCGGAGAGACAGCATGAAAGTCAGATCCATTACCAAAAATAAAGGCAAGCCAGTGATTGGCTTGTTACCCACTGACTCGTTAGACAAAGCCGTCAACCTTATGATGGAGCACCGAATTGGTTCTTTGGTTGTGACCCATAATGGTGCTTTGGTCGGTATTTTGTCGGAACGAGATTTGTTACGGGTGTTGCATCAAAAACATGCAATGTGGCAACCACTCACCGCCAAAGATGCGATGACACCGGATCCGTATACCTGTGAACCAGATGATACGCTTGAAGCCTGTATGAATCTGATGGTCGAACACAATATTCGCCATTTGCCTGTGGTGTATCAAGGCCGCCTGGAAGGCATGCTCTCCATCACGGATATTGTTGAAGAGCTGCTAAAGAAAGCCAAGTTTGAGAATAAACTCTTGAAAAACTACATTCAAAACTGGCCGGATGCCGAACACCAAGATAACTGAAAGTTATTGTGGTGGGGTTGTTTGCCAATTAACGCGCTCTGTTTGCAACTGATTTTCTTTGGCAAAGTCCAGTAAAAACTCGAACAACATTTCATCTTTTTGCTCGAGCAAGGCGTCGATGACAACACATTTAACGCCTTCCAGGTTGGCCATTCTGACGTGAGGGTGAAAAATAATGCGTCTTCCCGGTCCATAACTGGCAACAGCGCCACACAGGCGCTCTGCCCAATCGCTTGGGCGAAATTTACTGCCATCTTCGGTAAGACCTTTGATCAAGACTTTTTCGGTTGCGGTCATTGCAACTTGGCTCTTTCACTTCTTTGAGGAGTTTGTTTTAGTCATATTCTACTGCAAGTTAATGAAGCAAATCCAAAAAAATCCTGCGAAGAAAAGCCGTCAATCGCTTTCAGGTCGGGAGCAAAAACCCGTATAATCGCCTCCTTTATGTATTTATCATACGAGCTTTTTTGTGGCTGACTACAAACAGACTTTAAATCTTCCAGCAACCGATTTCCCGATGAAAGCGGGATTACCTAATCGTGAACCGCAAATTTTGCAGCGCTGGCAGGATCAAAACCTCTATCAACAACTACGAGAAAAGGGTAAGTCAGCGCCGAATGGTAAATTTATTCTGCATGATGGACCGCCCTACGCAAATGGGGATATCCACATTGGTCATGCCGTCAATAAAATTCTCAAGGATATGATTCTCAAGTCAAAAACCTTGAGTGGTTATGACACGCCTTATGTACCAGGCTGGGATTGTCATGGTTTGCCGATTGAGCTCAACGTTGAGAAAAAAGTTGGCAAACCCGGCGTAAAAGTGACACCGGCTGAGTTTCGTCAGGCATGTCGTGATTATGCGGCGAAACAAGTCAACGGTCAGCGAGAAGACTTTAAACGTCTCGGTGTATTGGCCGATTGGGATAATCCGTATCTCACGATGGACTTTGCTTTTGAGGCCGATATTATTCGGACTTTGGGCAATATCATTGCTAATGACCACTTACATAAAGGCGTCAAGCCCGTTCACTGGTGTGTCGATTGTGGTTCTGCGTTGGCAGAAGCGGAAGTCGAATATGAAGATAAACGTTCTTCTGCTATTGATGTGCGTTTTAAGGTGGCTGATCAAGCTGCATTTGATGCCGTTTGTGCTAATGAGGGGGCTGGGGAGACCAGTCTCGTTATCTGGACCACAACGCCTTGGACCTTACCGGCCAATCAGGCTGTCTGTTTGCATCCTGAACTGGACTACGTGTTGCTACAGTGTGGTCAAGAAAGGTTACTGCTTGCCGAAGCGCTTTATGAAACCGCATTGCAACGTTATCAACTGAGTGGCGAAATTATTGCTCGCGTGAAAGGGGCTGCGTTAGAAGGCCTGACATTAAATCATCCATTTTACTCACGCCAAGTGCCGGTGATTTTAGGAGACCATGTCACCACAGAGGCCGGTACCGGAGCCGTGCATACCGCACCAGGACACGGTCAGGATGACTACATTGTCGGTATCAAATATGGCTTAAAAGTTGACAACCCTGTCGGTGGCAATGGGGTCTTTTTGCCTGATACGCCTTTGTTCGCGGGGCAATCCGTGTTTAAAGCCAATCCACAGGTGATTGAAACGTTGCAACAGCATGACGCGTTGTTATGTCACGTTGAGATCGAGCACAGCTATCCACATTGCTGGCGCCATAAAACCCCGATTATTTTTCGCGCGACGCCACAATGGTTTATTAGCATGGATCAGAATGGTCTGCGCCAAGCTGCGATGCAGGAAATTGAACAAACAGATTGGTTACCGGACTGGGGTCAGAAACGTATTGAAAATATGGTCTCTGGACGGCCGGACTGGTGTATTTCCCGGCAACGAACCTGGGGGGTACCGATTCCCTTATTTGTCCATCAACAAACAGGAGAATTACACCCAAATACGGCGGCATTAATTGAGCAGGTGGCAGTTGCGGTTGAGCAAAAAGGTATTGATGCTTGGTTTGAGTTGTCTGCCGAAAGTTTGATTGGCGATGATGCAAATGATTACGACAAAGTCACTGATACGCTTGATGTCTGGTTCGATTCAGGCGTCACTCATGCCTGTGTCTTGGATAGACGAGAACAGTTAACGCGACCAGCAGATTTGTATCTTGAAGGCAGTGATCAACATCGTGGCTGGTTTCAATCTTCGTTGCTGACTTCTGTTGCCGCAACAGGTAAGGCACCATACAAATCGGTATTGACGCATGGCTTTACCGTGGATGCGCACGGCAAAAAAATGTCGAAGTCTAAAGGCAATGTCGTGGCACCGCAGCAGGTGGTGAATAATTTAGGCGCAGATATTATTCGTCTTTGGGTGGCGGCGACCGACTACAGTGCAGAAATGACGGTGTCTGACGAAATCCTGAAACGGACAGCCGATTCGTATCGGCGAATTCGTAATACAGCCCGCTATCTGCTATCAAATCTGAATGATTTTGATCCGGAGACCAATTTGGTTCAGGCGACAGAGCTGTTGCCTTTAGATCGATGGATTCTGGACCGGGCCTATCAGGTACAAACGGAAGTGAAAACGGCTTACGAAAACTATCAGTTCCACCAGATCTATCAGAAAGTTCATAATTTCTGTGCCAATGAATTGGGTAGTGCCTATCTGGATATCACCAAGGATAGGCAATACACCATGCCGGCCAACAGCCTTGGTCGACGCTCATCGCAAACGGCGATGTATCATGTTTTGGAAGCGTTAGTTCGCTGGATTGCGCCGATTCTGACTTTTACCGCGGATGAATTATGGTCGTTTATTCCGGGTAAGCGGAATGATTCTGTATTGCTAAATGTATGGTATGACGGGCTAATAGAGCTTGATGCTGCAGCAACAATGACGAGAAGTCACTGGGCAACGCTTTTCCGCTATCGTGACACCATTGCGCGAGAGGTCGAGGCTGCAAGAAATGACGGTCTAATCAAAGGTGGCTTGACGGCTGAGCTGGAAATTCAGGCAGATGAAACGACTGAAATTTATCACGCAATGGCGGCTGCGGGGGAAGAGTTAAAATTTCTTTTAATCAGTTCTAAAGTAACGTTGCATGCTATGCCAGCAGAAACACCGTTTTCTGTTGTTGTGAAGCCCTCACCGCATGCGCGATGCGAACGTTGCTGGCACCAAACGTCGGATGTCGGTAGTCATGCGAGTTATCCGGATCTTTGTGATCGCTGTGTCAGTAATGCTTATGGCGCTGGTGAAAAGCGACAGTTTGCCTGATCGATTATGTTGAAATATCTCTGGTTAAGCTTAACAGTCTTCATTATTGACCAAATCAGTAAGACAGTGATGGTTAATTGGCTTTCGTTGTATGAAACAGTTCCAGTAATGCCGTTTTTTAACTTGACGCTAGCCCATAATACCGGTGCAGCCTTTAGCTTTCTGGCTGGGGCAGGCGGCTGGCAGCGCTGGTTTTTTGTTGTGCTGGCGGTATTGGTTTCGCTGGTATTGGCAGTGTGGATGCGGCGCTTGTCATCAGCCGATAAAGTCGAAGCAATATCTTTGGCTTTAATTATTGGTGGCGCGATTGGTAATGTCATGGATCGTCTTGTTTATGGCTACGTGGTTGATTTTCTTGATGTATACGTTGGTACCTATCATTGGCCAGCATTTAATATCGCGGATTCGGCAATTTGCATTGGGGCGATACTCTTAATCATGGACAGTTTTCGTAAACCGGCGGTTAAGCGATGAATTTTCATGACTTGGCGAATCCAAATCTAGCCGACTTGCAGCCTTATGTGCCCGGTAAGCCCATTGCCGAATTACAAAGACAATATGGGTTAAAGCAGATTATCAAACTGGCCTCCAACGAGAGTCCGCTCGGGCCATCAACCGCAGTGCAAGCGGCCATTGCGATGGCAGTTCAAGACTCAACACTGTATCCCGATGGCAATGGTTATCTGCTTAAACAGGCCTTGTCGGAAAGGTTTGATCTCGCACCGGATCAGATTACGTTGGGAAACGGTAGTAATGATGTGCTTGAATTGATTGCACGGTGTTTTGCTGGTCCCGAAGACGCCGTCATGTTTTCTGAGCATGCCTTTGCCGTTTACCCGATCGCCACAAAAGCAATTGGTGCCACTGCCATCGAAGTGCCTGCACAAGCCTATGGTCATGATCTATCCGCGATGCGTGATGCGGTGACGGACAAGACCAAGCTGATTTTTATTGCCAACCCCAATAATCCAACTGGCACTGTTGTGTCTCACGCAGCACTTAAGGCCTTTCTAATGGCTTTGCCTTCTCAAGTTATGGTTGTATTGGATGAGGCCTATCTTGAGTATCATGATAATCCTGAAAACACGTTAACTTGGCTGGCAGATTTTCCAAATCTTATTATCTGTCGCACTTTTTCTAAAGCGTATGGATTAGCTGGCTTACGTGTCGGCTATGCCATATCCCATCCCGAGGTTGCTGATTTATTAAATCGACTGCGCCAACCCTTTAATGTCAATAGCCTGGCCTTGGCGGCAGCCGTTGCGGCATTGGGCGATGAAGACTATTTAACACGGGCCAGATCGGTGAATAAAGCAGGTATGCAGCAGTATGAGCAAGGCTTGCGAGAAATGGGGTTGGCTTTTATTCCATCCAAAGGTAATTTTATTTGTGTTGATGTCGGCAGAGCGGCCGGGCCAGTCTATGAGGGCTTGCTAAAAGAGGGCATCATTGTTCGTCCGGTGGCTGGTTATGGCTTACCAAATCATCTCAGAATAAGTATTGGCCTTGAACAGGACAATGCATACTGTCTGTCTGGTTTGGCAAAGGTGCTTGCAGATGATTAAGCGGTTGGCGGTGATTGGCGTAGGCTTGATTGGCGGTTCACTGGCACTGGCGTTGAAAAAAAACGGTCAGGTAGCGCAGGTGATTGGTTATGCGCGATCTGAAGCTGTCCGGCATGAAGCCTTGCAATTAGGCATTATTGATGAAGCGGCTGCAAGCATTGCAGATGCCGTGCAGCAAGCAGATATGGTCTTCGTCGCCGTGCCCATGGGCGCCATGGCTGCTGTCTTGGCTGAACTTGCTCCGTATGTCAATGAAAAGACCATTATTACTGATGGCGGCAGCGCCAAGCAGCAAGTGATTGAGGCGGCAAAAGCGAGTCTGGGGTCATTGTTTCCGAACTTCGTACCTGGCCACCCGATTGCCGGCACTGAAAAAAGTGGGCCATCTGCCGCGTTTGCCGAGTTATATGAAGCACACCGAGTTGTCCTGACCCCAACGAGCGAAACACGTCATGATGCGTTGGAACAGGTTCAGCAGATGTGGCAACAAGTTGGTGCGGATGTGTTTGTTATGGACGCTGAGCAGCATGATGTGGTTTTAGCAGCAACCAGTCATTTACCACATGTTCTCGCATTTAACTTGGTGGGCATGCTGGCGCAACGTGATGATTGCGAAGCGGTATTGCGTTATGCAGCGGGGGGCTTTAGGGATTTTTCCAGAATCGCTTCCAGCGATGCCATCATGTGGCGCGACATCTGTTTGGGAAATCGTGAAGCGGTGTTGGATCTTTTGCAACAATATCGAGCAGGACTGGCACAGATTGAAGCTGCGATTCGTACTGGTGATGGCGATTATTTGAGCACTTTTTTTAATCAGGCCAAGCAGGCCCGAGACAGCCGGTTTGCAGAACCTGGCTTGACCGATAACAGCGAAGTCTAGTGGAGTCATAGCGCACTGTGAGTAATCAAGAAAATTTGACCTATGTTGTTCAACCAGGTGGTCGGTTGAGTGGCAATATTCGTGTGCCTGGAGATAAATCGATTTCACATCGAACGATTATGCTCGGCTCATTGGCCGAGGGGGTAACCACGGTTTCAGGTTTTCTGGAAGGTGAGGATGCATTGGCAACCTTAGCGGTGTTTCGTGCGATGGGCGTGACCATTGACGGACCGAATAATGGCAATCTTATTATCCACGGTGTTGGCATGCATGGCCTCAAGGCGCCTGAAAAAACACTCAATGTGGGCAACTCCGGCACATCTATTCGGTTACTAAGTGGTTTACTGTCGGGACAGTCTTTTACAGTCACGATGGAAGGCGACGCTTCTTTAGCAAAACGGCCGATGCAGCGGGTAACAGAACCGCTGATGGCGATGGGGGCCCGTATTCAGTCAAAAGAGGGTAAACCACCGTTGACGATTCATGGTGGCCATCAGCTGAACGGGATAAATTACACATTGCCAATGGCGAGTGCGCAGGTGAAATCCTGCTTGTTACTGGCGGGTATGTATGCCAGCGGTGAAACCTGTATTACCGAACCGGCACCAACGCGTGACCATACAGAGCGGATGCTGAATGGCATGGGCTACCCTGTCAGTGTTGAGGCAAACCAGATTCGTATTCAGGGTGGCGGCAAGTTGTATGCAATTAACATCGATGTGCCAGCCGATATATCTTCAGCCACCTTTTTCATGGTGGGCGCTGCCATCACCCCTGGTTCAGATGTGACACTTGAACATGTGGGTATGAATCCGACACGTACCGGCGTGATTACGATTCTGCAACAAATGGGCGCGGAGATTACGATACAAAATGAACGTCTCACGGGGGGGGAACCGGTAGCCGATATCCGGGTTCGCTATCAACCTTTAACAGGCATCCATATTCCAGAAGATCAGGTGCCGTTGGCTATCGACGAATTTCCGGCATTGTTTATTGCGGCAGCATCGGCGGATGGCGAGACAGTATTAACAGGTGCCGAAGAGTTACGGGTTAAAGAAAGTGATCGGATTCAGGTCATGGCCGATGGATTACAAGCCTTGGGTATCACAGCGATACCAACGGCAGACGGCATGAAAATCCATGGCGGCAAGTTTGCTGGCGGAGTAGTCGATAGTCACGGTGATCATCGTATTGCCATGTCTTTTGCCATGGCGGCCTTGATTGCCAATGACACAATTATAATTAACGACTGCGCTAATGTGGCAACGTCATTTCCTGGTTTTGTGACGCTGGCAAAAGCTGCGGGTGTCCGTATTGAGTCCACGAATGGCTGAGTTGATTCCAGTTCTCACTATTGATGGGCCAAGTGGTTCTGGCAAAGGCACATTAGCGCAACGCATAGCTAAAACGCTGGGATGGCACTATCTTGACAGTGGCGCCTTATATCGAGTTTTGGCCCAGGCAGCATTACAAAAAGACCTGGATTTAAACTCAGAAAAGGCTTTAGCTGACTTGGCGTTAACGTTACCAGTGTGGTTTTCGGTTGCGGAAGACGGCTTGCGCGTCTGGTTGGATGCGCTGGATGTTTCAGACATCATTCGTAGCGAGCAAGTTGGGAACGCAGCCTCTAAAGTTGCTGCCTTAGCCAGTGTTCGTCAGGCATTGTTGCAACGTCAACGTGATTTTCGCCAATTGCCGGGACTGGTAACCGATGGTCGGGATATGGGCACGGTGGTTTTTCCCGATGCGACGTACAAGGTTTATTTGACCGCCAGTGCCGAAGTGCGTGCGGAGCGGCGTCATAAGCAGTTGAAAGAAAAAGGAATTGATAGTAACCTTGCCGATCTGATAGTAGAAATCACCGAGCGTGATGAGCGAGACCAGCGACGGCAGATAGCGCCACTCAAGGCAGCTGAAGATGCGTTGGTTCTCGATTCAACCCAGCTTGGTGCAGATGCTGTATTTAAACAAATCAGTGCTTTCATTAGCTGATTTATTTTAGGTGCTTAACTGAGTCACAGTTAAGTTTTTTTAATATTCCTGTCTAAGTTTGACAGGAACAACGGGTGATTCCATCACATTTAATGATGGGGTCAAGGATGTCATTATAATGAGCGAAAGCTTTGCAGAACTCTTTGAAGAGAGTCTAAACGCAACACCAATGCAACCAGGCAAGATCGTCACCGGTACGGTCGTCAATGTTGGCCCTGATGTCGTCATGGTAAACGCAGGTCTTAAGTCCGAAGGGGCAATTCCAGTTTCTGAGTTTTTGAATGAAAAAGGCGAAGTGGCCGTTTCAGTCGGTGACTTGGTCGATGTATCACTGGAATCACTGGAAGACGGTTTTGGTGCAACCCAACTTTCTCGTGAAAAAGCGAAAGCTGCCGAGGCTTGGGTTCGACTTGAACACGCCTATGAAGCAAACGAAACGGTTACCGGCCATATTTCTGGCAAGGTAAAAGGTGGCTTCACTGTCGACTTGGAAAACATTCGTGCTTTCTTACCAGGTTCACTGGTCGATGTTCGACCTATTCGGGATACTGCCCACCTTGAAAATAAAGAGCTGGAATTCAAGCTCATTAAACTGGATCGTCCACGTAATAATATTGTTGTTTCACGTCGCGCCATTCTTGAGAAAGAAAACAGTGCTGAACGTGAGGCACTGCTGGAAACCCTGGAAGAGGGCAAAACAGTTAAGGGTATCGTTAAGAACCTGACTGACTACGGTGCCTTTGTTGATCTGGGTGGCATTGATGGTTTGTTGCATATCACAGATATGGCATGGAAACGTGTTAAGCATCCTTCTGAAGTCGTGGCTATTGGCGATGAAATTGAAGTTCAGGTGCTGAAATTTGATAAAGAACGTGAGCGTGTCTCGCTGGGTCTGAAACAAATGGGTGACGATCCTTGGAAAGACATTGCACGTCGTTATCCAAACAGCACCCGTATCCACGGTAAAGTCACTAACATTGCAGACTACGGTTGCTTTGTTGAAATCGAAGATGGCGTTGAAGGTTTGGTTCACATGTCTGAAATGGATTGGACCAACAAAAATATTCATCCTTCTAAATTGGTGACTTTGGGTGATGAAGTCGAAGTGATGGTGCTGGATATTGACGCAGAACGTCGTCGAATTTCACTGGGTATTAAGCAGTGCCAGCAAAATCCTTGGGAAGAATTCGCCATGTCACACAACAAAGGTGACAAAGTCAGTGGTGCCATTAAGTCAATTACTGATTTTGGTATCTTCATCGGACTGGATGGCGGCATTGATGGTCTGATCCACCTGTCTGACATCTCTTGGGAAGAAGATAACGAAGAACTGATTCGTGACTTCAAGAAAGGCGATGATGTTGAAGCGGTTGTGCTGGCCATTGATCCAGAACGTGAGCGGATTTCATTGGGTATCAAGCAATTGCAGGATGATCCATTCTCGGCTTACTTGTCAGAAAATCCACGTGGCGCAATTGTCACCGGTAAAGTTACCGCCGTTGATGCCAAAGGCGCAACAGTGGAACTGGCAGAAGGGGTTGAAGGTTATATCCGTGCAGCAGATATTGCGCGTGAACGTGTTGAAGATGCGAGTAAACTGCTAAGCATCGGCGATGATGTTGAAGCGAAATTTACCGGTATGTCACGGAAAGATCGCACGTTGAACTTGTCAATCAAAGCGAAAGACGATCAAGAAGAGTCTGACGCGGTGAAAGAATACAGCAACGTGTCATCTGGCAATACGACGCTGGGTGATTTGCTTAAAGAGCAAATGGATCAAAAAGACAGCTAAAACTGTCACAGGGACAGGCATCCGAATTCGGATGCCTGTTTTTTTTGCAGTACCGAAATTGCTGCAATGAACGATAAGCCATTTGATGGTTTTTATTTTGCCGGGATAAAAGAGACACATGACCAAGTCTGATTTGATAGAAATCCTATCCGAAAAACAATCTCTATTAAATTACCGCGATGTAGAGCTGGCCGTAAAATTGATTTTGGAACAAATGAGCGACAGTTTATCTCAAGGTGACCGAATCGAAATTCGTGGTTTTGGTAGCTTTACCCTGCATCACCGGCCACCGCGGATGGGACGCAATCCCAAAAGTGGTGAATCTGTCTCGCTTGACGAAAAATTTGTACCACACTTCAAGCCGGGCAAAGAACTCCGTGATCGCGTTAATGTTGCCGCGGGTTTCGATTAATAGATGAAAATAAGTCAGGAAACCCTCACCGGTTTATTGCAAATTCGTGATTATGGTGATGGTTTTCTGATGATTCAGACCGCTGAAGGTCGCAGCGAAAAACTGACCGGTTCTGTTTTACTTTCCAACGCAGGCATCCAGTCTGCACCTAGCTTGAAAGCGCCCAATAGAATGGGCGTTACGTCGTTGCTTTCCCAACACGTTTTTGATGTCTTGATTGTTGTCACGCCAACTGGTGCCAGCGAACAAAACTGGCAATTGCAAACCGTGTTTGCCAGTGCGGGTATCGTCGCAGAGTTTATGCCGATGGGTCCGGCTTGTCGAACCTTTAATTTAATTCAAAGCGAAGGGCGTGCGCCCTTGTTGTGGGCTGAATTAAACAACGGCTTGCGGCCTAATTTAGAATGATTCTTAACTAGCAAATTCTAAATAAGATTAGAGTTTACATTCAAGTAATTGATTTTATTTGTTTTTAGTCATTATTTAAAATAGTGACGCCGTAAATTTCTTGACCCCTCAATCCGAACTTAGGAAAATCTCGGTCGATTTTGACCTGGCTTTACATGGGCGATGTGACCAAAATTTGATATGGATCAGCATTCTGGGGAAACCCGTTCAGGTAATTTTCATGTAAAATTTCATAGTCTCTGATTAGTTGGCATGTTGCCATTCAGGACATACGACTTGCGTCGAGAGAGTAATCTAAAAATATAAGGTGTGATCGCCATGCAAGCGGAACAACAGCAATATAACTACGACATCGTCAAGTGGTTTGCCTATATGGCCTGCGTCTATCTGGTAATTGGGACCGGTATCGGCGTCTGGATAGCCTCTGAACTGGCTTGGCCAGTGCTTAATTTTGATAATCCATACATTTCCTTTGGTCGGCTAAGACCTCTGCATACAAATACCGTTATTTTTGCCTTCTGTGGCAGCACATTGATGGCAACAGCGTTTTATGTGGTGCAAAGAACCTGTGGTGTCAGGCTGTGGAGCGATAAACTTGCCTGGTTTAGTTTTTGGGGTTTAAACCTGTTGTGGATAGGTGCCTTGATTACCTTGCCATTAGGTATCACCCAATCTAAAGAATATGCGGAGTTGGAATGGCCACTTGATATTTTGTTAGCGGCGGTCTGGATTGCGTACATGTTCAATTTCATTATGACCATGTCAATTCGCAAAAACTCTCATATCTATGTTGCCAACTGGTTTTTCCTGGCAATGATGATCATGATCACCTACCTGCATGTGGTGAATAACCTCTCTATTCCAGTCAGCATGTGGAAATCTTATTCAATTTTCTCTGGTGTTCAGGATGCCATGATTCAATGGTGGTGGGGGCATAACGCAGTAGGCTTCTTGTTAACGGCGGGCTTTTTGGGAATTATGTATTACTTTGTTCCGAAACAAGCGAATCGTCCTATCTATTCCTACCGTCTGTCTGTAATTCACTTCTGGGCCTTGGTATTTGGCTACGTCTGGCTGGGTGCTCACCATTTGCAATACACCGCACTACCGGACTGGACTGGCTCATTGGGGGCCGCAATTTCGCTGGCAATGATTATCCCTTCCTGGGGCGGCGCCCTGAATGGCATGTTCACCTTGAGTGGTGCTTGGGATAAATTGCGTACGGACTATATTTTGCGTTTTCTGATTGTGTCACTGGCTTTCTATGCGATGTCTACTTTCGAAGGGCCTGTTATGGCCTCGAAAACAGTCAATGCACTGTCTCATTACACCGACTGGACCATTGGTCACGTCCATTCTGGTGCGCTTGGCTGGGTGGCAATGGTTTCTATTGGCGCTTTGTACCATATGGTGGAGCGTATGTGGGGCACACGCATGTATTCTGTACGTCTTGTCAATCTGCATTTTTGGATGGCAACAATCGGCACCGCAGTGTACATAACGGCGATGTGGGTAGCCGGTATTATGCAGGGGCTAATGTGGCGTGCTTATGATGAATACGGCAATCTCGCTTATACCTTCGTTGAATCAGTAGCCCAGATGCATCCTTACTACGCGATGCGTGCTGTAGGTGGTTTCATCTTCTTCTCAGGAGCCGTGATCATGCTGTTCAATGTCACTGTGACCATTCGTCAGGCGATTAGAAAACCGTCTGCAGAAATGGCAACGGCTGCGAATATCTGAGGGAACTGGAATGGCTAAAAAATTAAATAAACGTGTCAGCTTTCAGGAATGGGTTGAACAAAATGTCTGGGGGCTGGTCTTGGCTACAGCCCTAGTTGTGTCTGTCGGCGGCATTGTTGAGATTGTGCCGTTGTTTTATCTGGATACTACATTTGAGGATGATGTGTTTCCAGAGTATGAAGAGTTAAAAGGTGTTCGACCTTATACCGCTTTGGAATTGGCTGGCCGTGATATCTATCAGCGAGAAGGCTGCTATTTGTGCCATTCGCAAATGGTGCGACCATTCCGAGACGAGAAAGATCGCTACGGTCATTACTCACTCGCGGTAGAGTCCAAGTATGACCATCCTTTCCAGTGGGGCTCAAAACGGACTGGACCTGATTTAGCTCGGGTTGGCGGGAAATATTCTGATGCCTGGCACATTCAACATTTACGCAACCCGCGTAGTGTCGTGCCTGAATCAATCATGCCGAATTATCCTTGGTTAGATGATGCGTTGGTGAATCCTGATGATGTTGAAAAACGGGTTCGAGCAATGCGCGTCTTGGGTGTGCCTTATTCTGATGAAGATATTTTGGGTGCCGCTGAGTCTGTTGAGGATAAAACTGAGATGGAAGCGTTGGTTGCTTATCTTCAAGTCCTTGGCACCATGGTGAAGTTTGAACCGGGCAGAGATTACCGTGAGTGAGATTTTATCTTACTTTGAGACCAACTGGCATGCAATGACGGTAAATGACTGGATCGGTACTATTCTGACAGTCATCATCTTTCTATTGATGCTGGGGTTGTATATCTGGGTTCTGCGCCCGAAAAATAAAGAAAAAATCGAGTCGCATCGCAATATGTTGTTTGACGAGGACGGCGAGAGAAATTCGGAGAGTAAAAATGGCTGATAATAACCAAAATCCGCATGAGTGTCCGGATACAGGTCATGAGTGGGATGGTATTCGAGAGCTGACCAATCCGCCGCCACGCTGGTGGTCAATAGCACTTTATCTCAGTGGCCTATTGGTGCTGGTCTATTTTATTTTGTATCCCTCTTTGCCTTTGATAAATGACAGCACCAAAGGAATATTGGGCTGGACCATGATTAAAGAGTACAAAGAAGATCTGGCTAAAGTTGAAGCCCGTCGCGCACCCTTCGAAGACAAATTGGCCGAAATGTCTGCACAAGAAATTCTGGAAGATGAAGAGTTGAGAAACTATGCCATTGGATCCAGTAAAGTTTTGTACGGCGATAATTGCGCTGCATGCCATGGAACAGGTGGTATTCCGAACGAAGGGGCCGGCTATCCGATTTTGGCTGATGATGATTGGCTATATGGCGGTAGCATTGAAACGATAATGGAAACATTGGCTTCAGGCCGTCAAGGGATGATGCCTGCACACCGGGCAATGTTGACAGATGAGGAAGTGGATGGTCTTGTTCAGTTTGTCGTTAATAGCTCAAATGGTGAGGCCACAGAAGCCGGTTGGCAGCTCTATAACAGCAAAGGCTGCGTAGCCTGCCATGGTGCAGATGCCAAAGGGGTGCGACAAATGGGGTCGGCAAATTTGACAGATCGAATCTGGCGATTCTCGGGAGAACCTGACGAAATTCGCCATACCATCCTACATGGTGTGAATGATGCAAGTAACCCTGAAACACGTGTTGCCGTTATGCCTGGATGGAATGAAAAATTGGCCGTTAAGCTAGATGCGCAAAAGTGGGATGAAGAGCCGGAGTATGACGGCACAGAAACAGAACGATTGTCAGAAACGGATATTAAGAAACTGGCGGTCTACGTTCATCAATTAGGTGGCGGTGAATAAGACGCTGTCAGCAGCGTCTTATCAAAAGTGTAGGAGAGAAAATTATGGCAGCAGATGCAGTTGTTATTGGTGCGATCGTATCCGTTGTATTGACGATAGCAGTTATTGGTGTGATCGCCTATAAAGTCATCAAAAATATGGATGAAAACAATTCGGATAACCACTAAATTTAAATAGTGGGTTCAAGGAAGAAACCGACTTGGCCGTCGGTTTTTTTCGTTATGAATCTGGTAACAGTAAGGCCGATAAAACTGATCCTGTGTGATAAAATAAAGCAGGTGTAACGCTGAGGTGACTGAGTGTCCCAACAACAAAACGGCATTGCCGTAGATATTTCACAAATCTACGAAGAGGTCTCAGACTGGCATGTCAATGCTGGTGAAAAAAAGGTCGTTGCTAAACGCATGGATGGCCGGTATCGCCGGCTTAAATGGTTTGGTATGTCTGTGTGGCTGGTATTTTTCTTGGGACCATACTTACGCTGGAATGGTCAGCAAGCCGTATTATTTGATATTCCTAATCGGCAGTTTAATTTTTTTAATCTGACCATTTACCCTCAAGATATCTGGATGCTATCGCTGACCCTGCTGTTTTTTGCCATTTTGCTGGCAGCAGTGACCAGCATTGCTGGGCGAGTTTTTTGTGGATATTTTTGTTTTCAAACGGTCTGGACAGACGTTTATACCTACATCGAGACCCGAATCGAAGGGGATACCCCGCAAAAAGCCAAAAAATTCAAAGATCGCCCTGCTGATTTTCATAAGGTGAGTCGAATCACCCTCAAACACACATTATGGCTGGCTATTGCTTTGCTGACGGGCTTATCTTTCTCTGCTTGGTTTACAGACGCTTATCAGCTTTGGCGTGATTACTTTACGCTGCAAGCATCGCTTGTTGCATGGATTGTATTGGCTATGTTCACAGTAGGGACATATATTTTTGCCGGATTTATGCGCGAACAGGTTTGTTTTTGGTTATGCCCTTATGCCCGATTGCAGGGCGTCATGTATGACCAGGATACCGTGTTGCCTGCCTATGATGCTGAGCGGGGTGAGCCGAGAGGCAAATTAAAGCGTGGTCAGGTTGATGACAGTAAAGGCAGTTGCATTGACTGTAAGGTCTGTGTAGCGGTTTGTCCTACTGGTGTAGATATCCGTAAAGGTCAGCAGGAAGGCTGCATTACTTGCGGCATGTGTATCGATGCTTGTGATTCGATCATGGATAAAACCAATCAGCCGCGTGGCTTGATTCGCTATGCTTCTTATAAAGAGTTGCATCACAATGGTAAATCGCTGCCATTATTTAAACGCCCCCGGGTTATTATTTATGGCCTGATATTGTTAATGGCGCTTGGCGGGGTTGTTTACGGGTACACTACGCTGTCGCCGACAGAGTTCAAAGTGACCCACAATCGACAACCACTCTTTGTCAGACTGAGTGATGGCGCGATTCAGAATCGATATATGCTGAAAATGCTCAACAAAACCAAGCAACCAATCCAAGTGCGTTATACCGTGAGTGGCATTGATGGCGCTGAGTTGCATGATATGGCAGAGCCCATCGAGATCAGGCCCGGCCATGTTGTGCCGATACAGGCTTTGGTCAGAGTGCCGGAATCTCAATTGACAGAGACGGCGCTACCCTTATTTTTTGAAGCGGAAGTGATTGGCCAGCCTGCACTAAACAGTCGTGATAAAACCGTATTTATGGGACCGCAATAATGGCAATATCGCAACATAACCCTCAAGCTTTAAAAAATCCGTGGGTATTGGGTTTTTTAGGATTTTTAGTCACCTTCTTAACAGCCAATGCCGTGTTTATTTATTTGGCTTTTCAACAACGGCCTAATCTGGTTGTAGATAATTTTTATGAACGCGGTAAAGCCTACGCGATGAAAGAAGCCGCAGTTGAAAATGAGCAAACTTTAGGTTGGAATGGCGTGATTATGGCACCCGCTAAAACGCGGGTAAATCAAAAGCAACCATTTGAAGTATTGATTCAAGGAAAAAATTCTACGGCGTTGAATCTGGATTCGGTAACTTTTTTTGCTTATAGACCTTCAGATATGAACGCCGACTTTTCCATTGCTATGAACCAAATGGCGGCCGGTCGTTATGCTGCTGACATCACATTTAGTCTACCGGGTAATTGGGATGTGATTGTGGAAGCAAAACAGGGTGAAGATGAATTCTTGCTAACTCGACGAATTTATATCGACCCCTGATTAATCAGAGAAAAGACTCTTGCCTGAAGCGACAGCCAAAGCCGCAAAACCGGTCTGTTATCATTGTGCCTCGCCGGTATCTGATTCTGAAGCCATTTTTGCCGAAATAGATGGTGAGCAGCAGATGTTCTGCTGTCATGGCTGCAAAAGTGTCTGTCAAACAATTTTTTCTGCAGGGTTGCAAGGTTTTTATCAAAAAACCACCCCGGATGAGACCTTGGCGCCTCCGCCAACCCAGCATACTGAGTTTGAAGCTTATGATCAGGAGGCAATTCAGGACGACTATGTGACATCGCATGGCAGTCAGCGCGAAATCCATTTGTTAATCGAAGGCATTCACTGTCCGGCCTGTATTTGGTTAATTGAGCAGACCTTGCATCATCAACCCGGGGTTATCCGTGCCGAGGCGAATTTTACGGCAAAAAAACTGCGTCTGAGTTGGGATAGTCAAAGAACGACCTTGTCGGCCATTCTCAAACGGCTAGCTTCGGTCGGTTATGCCGGTGTCCCGTTTGATCCCGAAACTGCGGAGGGGGCCTTAGCAAGACGTCATCGAGATTTACTTTATCGAATGGCCTTTGCCGGCTTTTGTATGATGAATATTCTCTGGGTGTCAATTGCGTTGTACGCTGGCGCTGCAGAAGATGAGTTTCGTAACTGGTTTCACTGGATTGGTTTTGGGCTGGCGACGCCCACCTTGTTGTATTCGGGCTTTCCCTTTTTTCGTAATGCTTTTACCGGGCTGAGAAATTGGCGATTAACGATGGATTTGCCCATTGCTATCGGGGCGACGGCGACTTACCTGTATTCGGTCTACATTACTGTGACGGGCTCAACGCAAGGCGAAGTTTTTTTTGACACCGTTGTTAACTTCATTTTTGTCATTCTAATAGGCCGATATTTACAAGCAATTTCTACCCGAAATGCGTTGTCGGCGACACGCAGATTGTTGACGCTGCAACCAAAAATGGCAACAGTCGTACATGGTGATGACACCAAACTGACCCCCATACGCCTGGTTTCTCCCGGTGATGTGGTTTTAGTCAGACCGGGCGAAACGGTTCCCGTGGATGGTGATGTGATTGCGGGAGACAGTGCGATCAATGAATCCATGCTTACAGGCGAATCGGCCCTGGTTGTTAAACAGGTGGGGGACCAGGTTGTTGCTGGCAGTCAAAATAGTGAAGGCGCACTTCATGTCAGGGCTCGTGCGGTGTTACGCGATACCGCACTTGCTCGTATCCTGGATTTGATGGAGGCAGCTCAATCGGATAAATCCGCATTGCAGTCCTTAGCAGATAGAATTGTGCCTTGGTTTGTACTAATCACATTATGTTTGGCAACCCTGACCTTTCTGAGCTGGTTGGGGCAGGACTTTGAAATTGCGCTGTTGGCCGCGGCTTCTGTACTAGTTGTCACCTGTCCTTGTGCTTTTGGTATGGCGACGCCTATGTCCATTGCGGTGGCAAGCGGTGTGGGCGCGCAGCGGGGTATTTTGGTAAAAAATGGTGCTGTTCTGGAAAAATTGTCAACGGTGAATCATGTGGTGTTCGATAAAACGGGAACGTTAACCACAGGTGAACTGACAATTCGTAAAATATTGCCTGCCAACGGCTATACAGACGAGCAAGTTTTACGCGTGGCTGCGTCGGTTGAACAGCTTTCAGAACACGCCGTAGCTCGCGCTGTAGTCAACCATAGCCAATCGCGGGGTCTAGAAATATGCTCGGTCACCGCATTTCGCGCGGTGCCAGGACGAGGTGTTAAAGCATTGCTGGATGGTCATGAGGTAGCGGTTGGGACAATGGCGTGGTTAGCCTCATTCATAAATGTCGATGATGTGTGGTACGCCGAATGTGAAGAGGCTGAAAAACAAGGCATTAGTTGTGTCCTTGTGGTGCAGCATAACACCATCATCGGTTTGCTTGGGGTAACGGATACCTTAAGAGAGGATGCCAGCCAAGCGATCGCAGCATTGCTCAATCAACATATTCAGGTGTCCGTGCTAAGTGGTGACAGATACGCAGTGGTAGCGGCGGTGGTAGCGCAACTAGGTGCGGTAAAGTGTATTGCTGAAGTACTGCCTGAGGATAAACAACAGAAAATCAGACAGTTACAACAACAAGGGCATACTGTGGCGATGGTTGGCGATGGTATTAATGATTCGCCAGCCTTGATTCAGGCCGATGTGGGTATTGCTGTTGCCGCGGGTACCGATGTTTCGATAGAAGCTGCAGATATCGTTTTGTCTCAGAACCGTCTTATGCAAGTCGTTGAAGCGCGGCGGTTGGCCGGTCATACGTTACGCACCATCAAACAGAATATTGTATTATCAATTATCTACAACCTCATCATGGTGCCACTGGCAATGATGGCGATGGTCAGCCCGCTAATGGCTGCAGTCACAATGCCAATAAGTTCGTTACTGGTTATTGGTAATGCTGCCCGAATTGGACGAGTGAAATAATGGGGGGAGCAAATGGAAGTTATATACGGATTATTGCCGGGGATGTTGTTGTTGGGCATTATTGGGGTTGCTGTTTTTTTCTGGGCAGTTAGAAATGGTCAGTATGATGATATGGATGGTGCGGCCCACCGTGTCTTAATGGACGACGATACAATTGAGGCAAACGTCAGTGATGACGCCGATGACAAACAGTGGGAACAGGACGATAAGTAATCATGTGGTGTTTTAGCGGGATGACACGGCGTGGCTAAGCAGCGTCAGATTCGTCAGCTGCTGAACTATTGGGTAGTAGCGACTATTTTGATGGTATTGCTCATGGCCGGGATGGCGCTCTATAACGACGCTCAATATGCCGCGAATCAACAAATGCTGTTGGAAGAGGTGCTGCCATTACAAGAAGCCGGTCGTGAACTAACGGAAACGGCTACCGCTTTGATTATTCGCCAACAGCGCTCTTTGTATGCGGCTCCGCTGAATGAGAAAGCTGAAGCGCCAGACAGGCGGCAACTTGAGCTGCAGTTCGAGACGGTTTGGCAAAGTTTGTTGCTGCTGAGTGGTCAGCTGCCGATTGACCAGCAAGTTGTGTTGGCGCTGCAACAACAGTATCAGAATTTTTTGCACACTGATCAGCAGTTATTTGTATTAGCAATCCGTCGCCAGCAATTGACAGAACGGTTACAGAAGCTGTCGCCAGAATCAGGCGCGTATCAACGAATATGGGAACAGTTACAGGCTAATCAACAAGAGACTGCCGCACTGTTGCCTGCCAGCGCAGATGGCTTGACATCGTTGAAAGCCGAAATAGATGCCCTGTCTGCGCTGGTTACGAAATTTACCGACGAGCGGCTGTCAGTTGCTGCTGACTTGATGCGAGGTTTTCGTAATTGGGCGTTGATTATCAATGGTCTTTTTATTGCTGTGATGCTGGGTTTTGTTACCTTGATCAGTCGACGCATCAGGCAACCTATCATTGAACTACGTCAGGCGATGCAGTCTCTGACAGCAGACAATTTTCAGACACGATTGCCAGAGCAGGGTGATTTTAGTGAGTTTACCGATGTCGCGCGGGACTTTAATCGATTTGCAGAAAACACCAGCCAATTAATTACAGCGCTGGATGATGCGCGGGCCAGATTACAATCGCGCGATGACTATTTGACTGCGTTATTGAATAGTGTGCCAGAAGCCATTCTGACCTTAAATGCCACGGGACAGATCATGACAACGAATCCCGCTGCTTCAAATGTATTCAAGACGACAGAAACTTTGTTGAAGGGAACACGCCTGCAAGACTTTTTGAGTAATAGCTCCCAATCGTTGTCAGAGATGATGATGAATCAGGAGCGAGAGCGTGAGTTTTCTGGGATTGACGCACAAGGCAAGCTGAAAACGTATTGGATATCGCTTAGTCGGGTAGAGAGTGAAAAAATGGCATGGGTAGCCGTTGTTTCGGATATATCATCCTGGAAACAGGCAAAGCATGATTTGCAGCAGATCACGGATGAATTGGATGCCATTTTTGAAAATGCACTGGTTGGGATTGCTTTGTTACGCGGGCACCATCTGGTAAGAGTCAATCAAAAATTTGAAACCTTATTTGCCAGTAACCGGGCGCACCTTGAAGCACAAAACGAACGTGTTCTTCATATTAGCGATGGCGCTTATGCGCGGTTTGTCGAACAGGCTTATCCGACATTGGAAAAAGGCGAGAGTTTTCAGACACAGATTGAGATGCAACGTTTAAATGGACAGACATTTTGGTGTGCATTGTCAGGACAGGCTGTCGCAGGACAGGGATCTGATGCCGCTGCCGGCGGCAGTATCTGGTTATTTGAGGATGTCAGTATACAGCGACAAAATGAAGAGCGGCTGACGCGTCTGGCACATGAAGATTCGTTGACAGGCTTACCAAACCGGGGTGTTTTCAATGATAGATTGGAGCACGCTATACATAAATTGCAACGTAAGCCGGGTCGGTTGGCTGTCTTATTTATCGACCTAGATCACTTTAAGCATATTAATGACTCGCTGGGTCACAAAGCAGGGGATAATTTGCTTTGTGATGTTGGCCGGCGGATTCGTTCTTGTGTCCGTGAGAGTGACACGTTGGCCAGGCTGGGTGGCGATGAGTTTACCGTGGTGCTGGAAGATATTGATTCGGCGCAGTTTGTTGGCCGCGTAGCAGATAAAATCCTCGCTGCCACCACCCTGCCTTTTATGATTGATAACATTGAGGTCAATATTAGCCCCAGTATTGGTATCAGCCTCTATCCTGCGGATGGTCGCGATGCCGATATTCTGGTTCGAAATGCGGATGCAGCCATGTATCACGCCAAAAACTCCGGTCGCAATAATTATCAGTTTTACTCTGCAGAGATGAATGCTGAAGCGTCAAACCGTCTGGCACTCGAAACCAGTCTTCGTCATGCCGTGGAACATAAAGAATTTTATCTTGAGCTGCAGCCACAAATTGATCTGGTTTCTGGAGAGGTGAGTGGCGCAGAGGCTTTATTGCGTTGGCACTCTGAACAATGGGGACAGGTCTCACCTGCGGTTTTTATCCCGGTGCTGGAAGATACAGGACTGATTGGCACGGTTGGCGAATGGGTATTACGTCAGGCATGTCAATTGTTTATGATGCATCGTGATCAGTTGCCACCGGACTTTATCATCGCAGTGAACTTGTCAGGTCGACAGTTTAAAGGCGGTCGGTTACTTGGTTATGTTCGTCAGCTACTGAATGAAATCGATATGCCAGCCAGCAACCTTGAGCTGGAAATTACCGAAAGTTTATTAATGGACAACACTGCGCTTGCTATTGAAACATTACGAGAGTTGAGTCATTTGGGCGTCAAGCTGGCTATAGATGACTTTGGCACAGGCTATTCGTCACTGTCTTACTTGAAACAATTTCCTTTGAATGTGCTGAAAGTGGATCGCACTTTTATCAGCGATATTACTACTGACAAAGACGATGCAGCCATCGTCGGCGCCATTCTTGCGATGGCTGACAGCCTTGGCTTGAGTGTGGTCGCGGAAGGGGTGGAAACCGCTGAACAGCTGGCATTATTGAAACAAAAACACTGCCAACGTGCACAAGGATTTTATTTCAGTAAATCGCTTAACATAGATGACTTTATGCGTTATGTCAGGGAGCACCAATCGACTCATAAAGTCTGATACAACAGGACTGGCTTGTCATCTGGATATACGCGAATGGTTAGTCCGAGGGACGGGTAGTGCCAGATTTCGGCGTCGGGATCGGCCTTATCCAGGCTAATCTTGTCAGGTTGACCAAACCGACTTTGTAGCATTGCCACGTCGGGTCGAAAGTTTGGTAAATAGGTTATGGCGACAATCGGTGCATCCAGCAATGTTTGCCGATCATCGTAAGCAGGCTCAATGCGGCGGGCACCACTGGGTTGTAACTGACGACTTCGGCCTCGTTCGGCCATCGTCTTTAAGGTGTTATCTGATACCGCGAGATTGACAACAATTTTGGCGGATAAGCCTGCTAAATTAATACGGTCAAAGAATACTTCGGCACTCTCGACTTTATCATCCTCTGAAAATAATGCGATTTCACCACTGTCATGCCATATTTGCTGCGCATCCCGATAACTATCTTCACCAAGGTGAATCCCCATTACGATAGGTTGCCCATCGGTATGAATATCGATATCCCAGGGTTTCGGTGCATCAGGTTGTGGAGAAGGTATCAGTGCCAGAGATAATACGGCCAGCAAGGCAAACAGGATCAAGACGGTAATTTTGATAATGCGTTTCAGCATAATTTATACCTGTAACCAGAAAGTAACGGGGCCATCATTAATCAAACTTACCTGCATATCGGCACCAAATTTGCCGGTCGCGATCGGTTGATGGGCCTGTTTGGCATGTTGGCAAAAGTATTCAAATAAAGACTCAGCTTGATTTGGCGGTGCCGCACTGGTAAAGCTCGGTCGTGCCCCTTTGCGGGTATCAGCGGGCAGCGTAAATTGCGGTACGATTAACAATCCTCCTTGTATATCAGAGAGGCTAAGATTCATTTTTCCCTGAGTATCGGCAAAAATACGGTAATTCAGCACTTTATGAAGTAACTTTTCGGCGTGTTTTTGATTATCCTCACGCTCAACACCTAAGAGCAACAAAATGCCCTGAGAAATTTGACCGACAGAGTCTGAATGAATATGGACCCCAGCCTCAGAAACACGTTGAATCAGAGCAATCATGAGGCCAGCCGGTCTGCCATTTCGTTTGTCGCTTGAATCAGAGCGTCAACTAATGCAGGCTCACCAGCAGCATGACCGGCCAAAGGCACAACCCGGAATTCCGCGTGTGCTACTGCCTGTTTCACAAGCCATGATTGATTTAACGGGCACACCATATCGTAGCGACCGTGAATCAGTATCAGTGGTATGTCATCGAGTGCGCTCAGATCTTGCAGCAGTGGTCGGTCCTCCAGAAAACAGCCTGCCCGAGCAAACTGTAACTGGGATCAAACTATGGCTTATCGGTCCAACCTCGGCTTCTTCGGGTGTGGTGTAAACCGGTGTATCGCGCACTCATGACGATGGTTTGGATTCCCATTAGCTGCGAAGGTTTTAGCCGCCCTGTTGTCGTGTTTCAGCGGAATCGTCCTGCAGTAACTGAAAATAGCTGTCCAGTAAATTTGCCCCTGCCGGTACAAGTTGCTGCAAGTCATGCCAGCCATCAGCAAAGATTTTTGAGGCGCCACCCGCACCATAGACCCAGTCAATATCCTCGCGGCGACCTAAGAATGTGCCGCGTAGAATCATCGATATTACGTTTTTACTGTGATCGCGTGCATAGGCTAGTGCCAATGTTGCCCCCCACGATCCGCCAAACAACATCCACTTTGAAATTTTCAAATGGTCGCGAATGGCCTCAATATCTTGGATTAAATGGGGCAAGTCATTGTGACGAAGTTCGCCATTGGGTTTTGAGCGGCCACAGCCTCGCTGGTCAAATAAGATAATATGGTACCGCGCTGGGTCGAAGAACCGCCGATGTCCGGGCCGACAACCGGAACCAGGCCCGCCATGCAGAAACAACACAGGTATGCCGTCAGGGTTACCACATTGTTCAACATAAATTTCATGTTGATTGTTTTCATCTAGTTGTTCGCGTGATAACCACTCAGAATGAAAAGGTTCAATTTCAGGATAGAGTTCTAACATCATGTCGTTACCTTAGTTTCGTGCGGCACTATAGCATTGATGATGGTAATTATTGAGGCAATAAGACAAAATATACGGTTTATTTCCGGTATCGCCGGTGACCATGATGTCAGAATAAAGGCACACTAATCATGAACCTGCACGAGTTTCAGGCCAAACAATTATTTTCGCAATACGGTATTGCCACTCCGCATGGGGAGGTTGCCAGCGATACAGAAAATGTTAAACGAATTGCGAGTCGCTTGCCCAATGGTCGTAGCGTCGTGAAAGCACAAATTCACAGCGGTGGTCGGGGCAAGGCGGGGGGAGTGAAATTACTTGACTCTGCTGAAGCAGCGGGCGAGTTTGCGCAAGGTCTTTTTGGACAACGCTTAGTGACACATCAAACTGATAGCCAAGGCTTGCCGGTTCATCAGGTGCTGGTTGAACAACCAACAGACATTGCTCGGGAAATCTATTTAGCCGTGTTGGTTGACAGGATCAGCAAACAGATAACTTTCATGGTGTCAGCGCAGGGCGGTATGGATATCGAAACCGTTGCTGCTGAAGAGCCAGACGCCATCCTGACCTTACCGGTTAACCCGGTGGTTGGTTTGCAGGGCTATCAATGTCGACGTGCAGGCTTTTTTCTGGGGCTGTCTGGCCAAACATTCAAACAATTTCAGTCTGTCATGCAGGGCTTATACCGTTTGTTTACAGAAAATGATGCCAGCTTAGTTGAAATTAATCCGCTAGTCGTCACCACCGATGGCGAGTTGCTGGCGGTGGATGCCAAAGTCAATCTGGATGAAAACAGTTTATTCAAGCACGCTGATTTGGCAGCGATGTTTGATGCCAGCCAAGAAAATCCGGCCGAGGTGACCGCCCGTGACTTTGGACTGAATTATATCGCGCTGGATGGCAATGTCGCGTGCATGGTCAATGGCGCAGGGCTTGCTATGGCAACCATGGACTTAATTCAACATCAGGGTGGACAGCCTGCCAACTTTCTTGATGTCGGCGGTGGCACAACGGCTGAGCGCGTCGCAGAGGCGTTTAAACTCATTCTTTCGGATGCCAAAGTCAACTCTATATTAGTGAATATCTTTGGCGGTATTGTCCGTTGTGATCTGATCGCGCAAGGGATTATTCAGGCGGCACGGGAAGTTGCATTGAACTTGCCGGTTATCGTTCGGCTGGAAGGAACCAATGCAGAGCAAGGTCGCGCATTACTGGCAGACAGTGGAATGAATATTCAGGCGGCACAGGATTTAACGCAGGCAGCGACATTAGCCGTTCAAGCAGCACAGGAGGGCGCAGTGTGAGTATTCTAATTAGCCGCGAGACACGCGTTATTTGTCAAGGGTTTACCGGTAAGCAAGGCACGTTTCATTCTCAACAATCGATTGACTATGGCACGCAATTTGTGGGTGGGGTTACGCCCGGCAAAGGGGGGCAAAGTCATCTTGATCGTCCTGTTTTTGATACCGTTAATGATGCCGTTCAAGCTACTGGTGCCAATGCGTCGATGATTTACGTTCCGGCTGCGTTTGCTGCGGATGCCATTTTGGAAGCTGCGGATGCGGGAATAAACGTCATCGCTTGTATTACAGAAGGGATTCCGGTTCTAGACATGCTTCGAGTCAGCGCGGCACTTGCTGGCCGTGATGTTCATTTGATCGGACCGAATTGTCCGGGCCTGATAACACCCGGCGAATGTAAAATTGGCATTATGCCTGGCAGTATTCATTTGCCCGGCAAAATAGGCATTGTTTCTCGATCTGGAACATTGACTTATGAAGCGGTGCATCAGACGACGCAAAATGGTCTTGGACAGAGTACCTGTGTTGGCATTGGTGGTGATCCTATCCATGGTATGAGCTTTATTGACTGCCTGGCTTTGTTTGAAGCGGATCCTCAAACGGAAGGGATTGTTATGGTCGGTGAGATTGGCGGTCAAGCCGAAGAAGAGGCGGCAGCGTATATTCAGTCCCATGTGACAAAGCCTGTGGTAGCTTACATTGCCGGTGTGACGGCGCCACCTGGCAAACGGATGGGGCATGCCGGTGCAATTATCAGTGGTGGTCAGGGTACTGCTGAAGCCAAACTCGCCGCCTTATCAAAAGCCGGTGTGTCTGTATGCCGGTCTCCAGCCGAGATTGGTCAGACGATTTTGATGGCTATGGAAACCGCTGCAAAATGACCGCATTGCGGATCGTGATGGCGCAAGTTAACCCGCTGGTCGGAGATGTGGCTGGCAATTGCAGTTTGATTATTGAAACAGCCCATCGGGCCCGGGATCATTATCAAGCTGATTTGGTTGTTTTCCCGGAGTTGATATTAACAGGCTATCCACCTGAAGATTTATTATTACGGCCCGGCCTGCAAAAACGGGTTGATAAAGCGCTTCATCGTATCAAACAGCAGGTAACCGGCATTACGGTCGTGGTTGGTCATCCTGTCGGTGATGTGGGCAAAGCCTGTTATAACGCTGCCACCGTGATCGCCGAAGGCAAACAGAGCTGCCAGTATTTGAAGCAAAAACTGCCCAATTATGGTGTGTTCGATGAAGTGCGTTATTTTCATGCAGGCCATTTACCGGTGACATTTCTAGTCAAAGGGATTTGCGTTGGCCTCACTATCTGTGAGGATATCTGGTTTACCGAGCCTGCAGCGCAATCTCAGGATGCTGGTGCCCAGATCCTTCTCAACCTGAATGCTTCTCCGTACCAACAGGACAAGTCTGTACTGCGTGAGCAAGCAGTCAGAAAGCGTGCTGTCGAGAACAGCCTGCCGATTTTGTATGTCAATCAGGTCGGCGGTCAGGATGAGCTGATTTTCGATGGTGCCTCATTTGCGGTGGATGCTAATGGGGTCGTGCAAGTGCAGGCATCCGCTTTTCAAACGGAACTGGTGCCGGTCACAATCAGTATCGAAGCGAATGCAGAATTGGCTATCACAGGACAGATAGCTAAAGCGTTACCTTCATTGGCCAAGGTGTACCGCGGTTTGGTGATGGGGCTCAAAGATTACGTTAACAAAAATCGTTTCCCAGGCGTTGTTCTGGGTTTATCGGGTGGCATTGATTCGGCTTTGACTCTGGCCCTAGCAGTGGATGCGTTGGGAGCTGAGCGAGTGCAAGCGGTGATGATGCCTTCACGTTATACCTCAAAAATCAGTCTTGATGATGCTGAGGAAATGGCAAAAACCCTTAACGTCAACTACAGCGTACTGCCAATTGAACCGGTATTTAATCAGTTTTTGGATAGCCTAAAGCAGTCCTTTGCCGGCAGAAAAGTAGATACAACGGAAGAAAATATTCAGGCGCGTTGTCGCGGTATTTTATTGATGGCGATTTCCAATAAAACCGGTGCCATGGTGCTGTCGACCGGCAATAAAAGTGAAATGGCAGTCGGCTATGCGACGCTTTACGGTGATATGGCGGGTGGTTTTTCACCTCTGAAAGACGTTTATAAAACGCAGGTTTTTGCCCTGTCTGATTATCGCAATAGTGTTTCGCAGGTGATTCCAGCGCGCATCATTAGTCGACCACCGTCAGCAGAGCTGGCTGAAGATCAGCGTGATGAAGATTCCCTGCCGCCATATTCGTTACTGGATCAGATACTGATGCGTTATATCGAGCAAGATGCCAGTTTCGAGGATCTGGTTGCGGCAGGTTTTTCGTCTGAGATAGTTGCACAGGTCATCAAAATGGTAGATCGTAATGAATATAAACGACGTCAAGCACCGCCAGGCATTCGTATTAGTCAGCGTGCATTTGGGCGTGATCGGCGCTATCCAATTACATCAGGATATACCGTAACTTCAGCTGTGGAATAAGGAATTGAAATGAAAAAAATTGAAGCGATTATTAAACCGTTCAAACTTGATGATGTGCGAGAAGCCTTATCTGAGATTGGTGTGACCGGTATGACCGTGACAGAGGTGAAAGGCTTTGGGCGTCAAAAAGGGCATACTGAGTTATACCGAGGTGCAGAATATGTGGTGGATTTTCTGCCGAAAGTGAAAATGGAAATCGTATTAGCCGATGATCAGGTTGATGGTTGTATCGAAGCCATTACCAAAGCGGCTCATACGGGTCGTATTGGCGATGGCAAAATCTTTGTTTCACCCCTAGAACAGGCGATCCGCATTCGTACCGGCGAAGATGGTGAGGCAGCTATCTGATAAATTTTTGCCGGATCATCTGGGTTAATATTGATCCGGCCGTCTTCTTTTAATCGGCCAGCACGGTGCGCTCAACGTCCGCAATACCTGGATGGCCAGGATAATTCAGTTGCAAAACGCTGAGCGCATCTGCTGACAAGTCATCCAGTTCCATAATTTTATAGGCTTTTGCCATAATCACTAGCGCTTCGGGCATGGCTGGAGTGCGTGCGTAATTTTCTAGTACATATCTTGCACGGTTGGCGGCGGCGAGGTATGAAGTACGACGCATATAATAGTTGGCGACATTAATTTCATGTTGTGCCAAGCGATTACGCAAATAGACAATGCGCTGGGTTGCGTCCTCTGCATACTTGCTGGTCGGATAACGTGCGATCAAGGTATTGAAATCGGCAAGTGCATCCTCCGCAGAGGCCGGATCACGTTGAGACTCATCCCGAGGGATGTATTTCTCTAGGAAGCCGACGTCTTTGTTAAAACTGATGAGACCACGTAAATAAAGTGCATAATCCATTTTTTCATTAAGTGGGTAGACCCGCATGAACCTATCAATGGTCGCCAATGCTGTTTCAGGCTCATCAATTTTATAATGGGCATAAGCCGACTCCAGCAATGCCTGTTGTGCGTACTCACCAAATGGAAAGCGGGCTTCAAGCTGCTCGTAATACTCGATTGCGGTTCGATAGTCAGCAATATTAAGTGCGGCATTAGCTTCAGCATAAATGCGTTCGACGCTCCAGTTTTCATCTGCCTTGACTTCTTCCTTTTCACCAAACAGGGAACAGCCGGCTAGGCCAAGCAACAAAAAGAGAGACAAGAAAGTTATTTTCATTGGGTATCTGCCGCAGGTATCCAGAAGTAAATAAAACCAGATTGTAGTCTTTTTGTACCGTTAACGCACCTTTATTCCAGTACTGAAATAAATAAAACCGCGTACAATATTTATTTTTTTGTCTCTATGACAGGACTCTCCATGATTCATCGTTTTATTTTGTTGCTGATGGCAACAGTCATTAGCAGCAATGCTGTCGCGGTGGTGTACGAAATTCCCGATGAGCAGACTCAGGTAATTGGTAATAACCTGGTTGTTTATACGCAGGCGAAAGATACATTGCTGGACATTGCTCGTCATTTTGATTTGGGGTATGGCGATATTGTTAATGCCAATCCCGATGTTGATCCTTGGGTACCCGGTGACAACCAGCGGGTACTGGTGCCGGCCAAATATATTTTGCCGGCAACGGAGCACCAGGGCGTGGTCATTAATATTCCAGAAATGCGCTTGTATTACTATCCGCCCAAACAGGCAGGTAAGCGACAGCAAGTCGTCACGCATCCATTGGGTATTGGCCGTGAAGGTCGGGATACGCCGCTGGGTAAGCTCAAAATCATTCAAAAGCGTGAAAATCCAAGTTGGACGCCGCCAGAGTCAGTTCGTAGAGAACACGCGGCAGAAGGCGATATTCTGCCAGCAGTGGTGCCGCCAGGCCCGGACAATCCTTTAGGAACGCGGGCGATGCGCTTATCCAATCCAAGTTATTTGATTCATGGTACGCATCGTCCCTATGGCGTTGGTTTACGCGTTAGTAGTGGCTGTATTCGGCTTTATCCTGAAGATATTGAAAGTTTGTATGAACGGATTAGTCTGCAAACCCAAGTGAATATTATCTATGCTCCATACAAAGCTGGTATGGCCAATAATCAGCTTTACATCGAGGCACATAAGCCGCTAGATGATTTGGATCAGCGTGATGCCAGCAACACTACCCCGCTCGTTAAAGCCATATTAGCCTTGGATGCGGAATTACCCGCAGGCGAACAGTGGACACATGCTGAGAAAATTGTGCTGGATGCTAATGGCGTGACTCAACAGCCGAACATGTCGGATTCGGGATTTGCTGATCAGGTCTGGTTTTTACATGCGGGTACGGGCAGCAACGTTTCGGCAAAAATGCAGTCTGCAATCCAACAATTACAATTACAAAACTGGTTTTGGCCTATCCGAGGAGGGGCCATCGGCGAAGTTGTTTTAGGCCCGTTTGAAAATCGGGAGCAAGCACAAGCAATGGCAGATAAAGTTGCGATAGCGGCGCAAACACGGGTTTGGCTAGCGCAATTACCGGAAAGTATGCTGTAAGCTAAAAGCATAAGACAAAAAAAGCCGGGGTGACCCCGGCTTTTTTGTTTGTATTGCGACTGGCTTATTTGCTCATCGCTTTTTCAAACATACGATCGATTTTAGCGCAGCATTCATCGACCTGAGCTTGTGCATCTTCAGCAGCTTTTTGCGCGTTCAGTGCAGTCAGCTCTGCATCAGTCGCAGTGCGCTGTGCTGTATCCGCTGTGCTTTGTGCATTGCGAGCAGCAACCATTGCAGAGTCAGCAGTTGATTGTGCTGTTTCAACAGATGATTTCAGTGCATTCATTTCTTCGGTGTTAGCACAGGCAGTTAACATAACCAGTGGCAGAACAACGGCACCCAATTTGACTAATGATTTCATTCTAAAACTCCTTAAATTTTAAGGTAGGGGATTGGCAATTCCATACATAGGGATAAACCCAAGCCAGATATAAGCTAGCAGGAAAAAAAATAGCTGTCCATTGGATTGCATTGTTTCTGCGAAACAATGCAAATTATTGCTATAATATGTCGCGTCAATTCGGGGGCCGATCACAAAAAAGTGAATCAAAACGGCCTTTCTCACGTTTTTTGCTCTGGAAAAATCTGTCTATGCATCCGATGCTGAATATTGCTGTTCGTGCAGCACGTCAGGCTGGTTCGCTTATTTTGCGCTCACTCCAGCACGTTGATCACCTCGCTGTTACGACTAAGGGTCGTAATGATTTTGTGTCTGATGTCGATAGACTGGCCGAGCAGGAAATCATTAGTGTCATCAAAAAAGCCTATCCTGACCACGCCATCATGGCGGAAGAGTCTGGTGAACAAGGTGACTCAGATACAGTTTGGATTATTGACCCGCTGGATGGCACCACCAATTTTTTACACGGCTTTCCGCATTATTGTGTGTCGATTGCTGTTCGTATCAAAGATCAAGTTTCACATGCTGTGATTTTTGATCCGTTACGGGATGAATTGTTTACCGCCAGTCGGGGCAGTGGTGCTCAGCTTAATGGACGACGGCTTCGTGTTACCAAGCGTCGTGATCTAACGGATGCACTGATTGCAACGGGTTTTCCTTTTAAATATCCGCAGCATCAAGCGAGTTATCTAGCGATGTTTAATGCGGTATTTTCCGAGGTTGCCGATATTCGCCGAGCTGGCAGTGCGGCACTGGATTTAGCCTACGTTGCTGCTGGGCGTGTCGATGGCTATTGGGAAATTGGCTTGCAGAACTGGGACTTAGCGGCTGGTATCCTGTTAGTTGAGGAAGCGGGTGGGATAGTAACCAATTTTTCAGGTCAGGATCAGTTATTCGATAAAGGCCATGTTCTGGCAGCAGGCATGGGTCTGCATAAACATTTACAAGCAGCAATTACACCGCATCTGACTGATGCGTTGGTGTGATAAAAATCAATCTCGATATTTTCTAACGTATGCATGGCGCATACCTTTTATAAAGACGCTATATGACTCTTTCAAACGATATCAGTAAGTTACGTAACATCGCGATCATCGCGCACGTTGACCACGGTAAAACCACCTTGGTCGATCAATTGCTGCGCCAATCAGGCACGTTCAGTGAACACGAAGAGTTACAGGAACGCGTGATGGACTCTAATGATCTTGAACGCGAACGTGGGATTACCATTTTGTCCAAAAACACGGCGATTCGCTGGCAGGACTACCGTATTAACATTGTCGATACGCCAGGACACGCCGATTTTGGTGGTGAAGTAGAGCGGGTTTTATCGATGGTTGACTCGGTATTATTGTTGGTTGACTCGGCCGAGGGCCCGATGCCACAAACGCGATTTGTTACCCAGAAAGCGTTAGCGCTTGGGTTGAAACCTATTGTCGTTATCAACAAAATTGACAAACCAAGCGCTCGCCCGGGTTGGGTTTTGGATCAAACTTTTGATTTATTTGCCAACCTCGATGCTACGGACGAGCAGTTGGATTTTGACGTTATCTATGCTTCAGGATTGAATGGCTTTGCCGGCCTTGATGAAAGTGTTCGAAGTGGTGATATGACACCGTTGTTCCAGATGGTGATCGATAAGGTAAGTGCGCCAGCTGTAGATGTCGATGGGCCTTTCCGAATGCAGGTATCATCGCTGGATTACAACAGTTATGTTGGGGTCATTGGTATTGGTCGCATCGAACGTGGTCGGGTCAAGACGAATACGGCGGTTACGGTTGTCGATCGGGAAGGCAAAAAACGTAATGGCCGAGTGTTGCAGGTCATGGGCTTTATGGGGCTGAGTCGTGAAGAAGTTGAACAAGCGCAGGCGGGCGATATTATTGCCTTCACTGGGCTGGATCCGTTAAATATTTCTGATACGCTCTGCGATCCTAATGCCGTTGAGGCTTTGCCGCCGCTGACAGTTGATGAGCCCACGGTCACCATGACATTTCAGGTAAACAATTCTCCTTTTGCTGGTAAAGAAGGGAAATTTGTTACTACGCGCCAAATTAAAGAAAGATTGGAGCGTGAGTTAATTCATAACGTCGCGTTGCGGGTCGAGCAATTGCCCGAAGATCCGGATAAATTTCGGGTATCTGGCCGTGGTGAATTGCATTTGTCGGTGTTAATCGAAAATATGCGCCGGGAAGGTTTCGAACTTGGTGTATCACGGCCTGAAGTGATTATTCGTGAAATCGATGGCGTTAAAGAAGAACCCTACGAAGCGGTCACCATTGACGTGGAAGATACCCATCAAGGCACGGTGATGGAAAAAATGGGTACCCGTGGTGGTGAGTTAAAAGATATGTCACCAGATGGTAAAGGACGAATTCGTCTTGACTTCATGATTCCTTCGCGCGGTTTGATTGGTTTTCGGACAGAATTTCTGACTGCAACGCAGGGAACCGGTTTGATTTACAGTGTGTTTGATCATTATGCGCCTGTAAAACCGGGTACTTTTGGTAAACGAATCAATGGCGTATTGATTGCCAACGGTGTCGGTAAAGCCGTCGCATTTGCCATATTTAATCTTCAAGAACGCGGCCGGATGTTTATTGGTCACGGTGACGAAGTATACGAAGGCATGATCATCGGTATTCATTCGCGCGATAACGATCTGGTGGTGAATCCGTTAAAAGGCAAACAGTTAACCAATGTTCGAGCCTCTGGTTCAGATGATGCCGTCACGCTGGTACCACCTATTCGAATGAGCCTTGAGCAGGCATTGGAATTTATCGGCGATGATGAGTTGCTGGAAGTGACGCCAAAATCATTGCGGTTGCGAAAAAAACTGTTACTTGAACACGAGAGAAAGCGGGCATCTCGAGGCTAAAATTAGAGTTAAAATGACAGAAAGGGGTATGCTATTGCATACCCTTTTTTTTGAGGTCGGTTATGCGAATTTTGGTTTTGCTGGCAATTGGACTGTTACTGTATCTGAGCTTTCGTCATCTATGGCGACGGGCTCAGGCAGAACGACGCGCCAATAAACGGGTTAATGAACAGCAAATGGTGCGTTGCGACTTTTGTGGACTGCATCTGCTGCCGCAAGAAGCCAGACAAAAGGATGGCCATTATTTTTGTTCCGAGGAGCATCTGACCGCTTTTCACAATAAGGCTGATGGCTGATCCCGACATTGTGAGTGACCCAGTCATTGTTGATAATCCCTGGCGTGCTTTACGTCTGTTTTCGGGTTATCGGTTATTTCTTGCTACGGTCCTGTTTGCGGTTTCATTCTGGCAATTGCCGCCGGACTATCTGGGACAAAAACTACCCGATTTATTTCAACTGATTGCCGCTGGTTACCTGCTGTTAGCCGTTGGTCTGCTGTGGCTGTGTTTGCGTGATGGTGGCGAGTTTGTCTCTCAGTGCCGTTGGCAATTGCTGTTGGATATTCTGATGCTGTCATTGATCATTCATACCAGTGGCGGATTACAGACCGGTTTAGGGGCGTTGCTGATTGTGATTGTGGTCGCTGGTGGTGCCATGATACCAGGACGAATGGCGGCGTTTATTGCGGCAGTCGCAACGCTGGCTGTCTTGATAGAGGCAACATATGGTGAAGTAGCCGGGCAAAATACGGGACACTTCAGTCAGGCAGGGATATTAGGCGCCATTTTTTTTGTGACTGCATTGTTGGCACAAATTGTCTCGCAAACAATGCAACGCTCGCAAAGCTTAGCAGAACAGCGTGCATCAGAACTTAACAAACTGGCAAATCTTAATCAGCATATTATTCAACGGATGCAGGATGCCGTGTTGGCAATTGATATGCAGGGACGGGTGAGCTTATTCAACGAATCAGCCAGAAAACTCTTAGCGATTGCAGAGCAGCAACCCGGTTTTTTGTTGAAAGAAGCGGTGCCAGAACTGGCAAGTCAGTTGCAACGCTGGCATTTGCGTGATCCGGAAGCCTTCCAGCCCTTTCAACCTCGCCATGATTTGCCCGAGTTACAGGCAAGAGCGACGCGCGTTGAAACCGGTGAAACCCTGATTTTTGTTGAAAACATAACGGAGCTTGCTCAACAGGCGCAACAACTCAAGTTGGCTTCCTTAGGTAGGCTGACCGCCAGTATTGCGCATGAGATTCGTAACCCACTCAGTGCGATAAGTCATGCTGGTGAGTTGTTAGCAGAACAACGCTCTGGTGATGCCTCCATCAACAAGTTAACGGCAATTATTCAACGCCATAGCTCGCGCATGAATCTGATCATAGAAACCATTCTACAAATGAGCCGACGTAAATCTACGCAACCCGGTTCGGTATTGCTGGCAACATGGCTGGAAAAACTGATTGAAGAATTTAGCGAAACCAAAGCATTGCCTGCCAGCAAGTTACAATTAACTGTAAAGCAGCCATTGACCCGAGTCCGAACCGACCCTCAGCAATTGCATCAAATTCTGTGGAATTTACTTGATAACGGTTTGCACCATGCTGACTTATCAGCAGATACCCCGCTGGCTATAGTTGTTGAGGAACATGCAGACCAGGTTTGGATAGATGTGCTTGATAATGGTCAAGGCGTTAGTGAAAAGGCCTTGAAACATTTGTTTGAGCCGTTTTATTCTGCTCGTCAGGGCGGCACAGGGCTGGGTTTATATCTCGCACGTGAATTATGTCAAGCTAATGGTGCCCGCCTTCATTATCTGGCTGACGCTGGCAGCTGTTTTCGAATTACATTTCCGGTACAAAAATGAGTCATGCAACCCATTACGCCCAAGCACTGATTATTGATGATGAAGCGGATATTCTGGAATTAATCTGCATGACATTGTCTGGAATGCAGATTGATTGTGTTACCGCAGAAAATCTGGCTCAGGCCAAGCAGGCAATACAACAACAAGCATTTGATTTATGTTTTACCGATATGCGTCTGCCGGATGGCGATGGCCTTGAGTTTGTCAAATGGTTACAAGGCGTGCGTCCAGAGTTACCGGTTGCTGTGATTACGGCGCACGGCAATGTGGATTTGGCGGTGCAAGCGCTCAAATCCGGTGCTTTTGATTTTGTTGCCAAACCGTTGAAATTAAGAGCGCTGCGCGATTTGGTTAATGCCGCAATGAAACTTTCCCCTGTGCGACCACGACAACAGGAACGACGTTCCAGACATCGACTATTAGGCGACACGACGGTAATGCGAGACCTTCGCAGCAAAGTGACCAAATTATCTCGTAGTCAGGCACCGGTATATATTAGCGGTGAATCCGGTACCGGCAAGGAGTTAGTTGCGCGTTTGATCCATGATTTGGGTGCTCGCCGCGATCAGGCTTTTGTCCCGGTGAATTGTGGCGCAATCCCTTCGGAGCTAGTGGAGAGTGAATTTTTCGGTCATAAAAAAGGCGCTTTTACCGGCGCAATAGCCGATAAACAGGGGCTATTTCAAGCAGCCGATGGCGGGACATTATTTTTAGATGAAGTTGCGGATTTGCCCTTGATGATGCAGGTTAAGCTACTACGGGCAATTCAGGAAAAAAGCATTCGGCCGGTTGGTAGTCATGAGGAAATTACTGTTGATGTACGCGTATTATCGGCGACGCACAAAGATTTGGTGCAGTGTGTTAAAAACGGCAGCTTTCGCGAGGATTTGTTCTATCGCTTAAATGTCATCGAGCTCAATGTCCCGGCACTGCGGGATCGTGCTTCTGATATTCCGCTGCTTGCCGAAGCTATTTTGCAGCGGTTGGCCGACAAAAACCAACAGCGCAATCCCAGTTTGAGTGAAGCTGCCATGGCCGCACTTCAGAATTATGCTTTTCCGGGTAATGTGCGTGAATTGGAAAATACACTGGAAAGGGCTTTAACGTGGTCGGAAGGTGAAGAAATTAAACCGCAAGACCTAATGTTGCCCAAGCGGCCGCAGCGATTGTCAGCTGAGGATTCGCCTGAGTTCAACAATGATCAAAACAATGAAGAAACAGCGCTTGCAGAAGATTTATCTGCACAAATGGCTTCTCAAGAGCGCGTTTTGATTGAGCAGGCATTGTCAGAAACACGCTGGAACCGAACGGCAGCGGCAAAAAAACTGGGAATCAGTTTTCGTGCCTTGCGCTACAAACTCAAAAAGCTGGATATTGACTAGTCTCGCGGCAGAGGAGAGACCTGCTTAATCGGTGTTCCATCGGCAAGTTTCAAAGTGTGTTCAGCCATGGATAGTTTGAGTGTCATTTGAAGTATCCAGGTATTATTTTCGGCAACACCATACTGCACCAGTTGCCCGGCAATTGAACCGTCTTCGGTTAAAATATCTTCACCGACGGAAAAGTCATATTCAGTTTGGACGAACCCGGTAAATAATCGCCGTTTAGCTTCACCCAGATAGTGTAGCCGGGCGACAACCTCTTGACCTGGATAGCAGCCTTTTCGAAAGCTGACGCCCCCGGCAGTGTCAAGATTGACCTGTTGAGCCGTAAATTTCTCTCTAGTGATAGCATAAATTTGCGGCAAGCCAGCTTTAACAAGTCGTGTTTGCCAGTCTGCTTGGGCGCGCGGTATCAGCGTGGTTTCTTCGATAAGCTTGGCCAGGATATCGGTATCCATGACGGCAATCGCCAGGTTATTTTGGATCTGGGCCGTGTCAGGTAGCGGGGTGGTTTGATCCAAAAAACCAATGACCGGTTGGCCACCATTCTGAATGGTGATTTTGCTACGCAGTCGAAACATATCAAGCCGCTGACGAATAAAATCCTGCTGGTCTGCTGATAAAACTAAAAAGAAGTTATCCGGATTTCGAATCAACCAGAAAATACCCAATAACCGACCTTTAGCCTGACAAAATCCGGTTAATTGTGCTTGGCCGGGCTGACACTGATTGACGTCATTCGTTAGCAGGTTTTGTAAAAAAGAGGCAGCGTCCTCACCCTCAACAATCAGGTACCGCCAGTCAGATAAAAAACAAAACCCAGCTTGGTTCAGGCTCGGTTGAGGTAAGCAGGCTGTTTGTTGTTCAAGGATGCTTGTTAGCTCATCAGACATTGCGATTTCCGCTAATAGGACAGACACTTATTGTAACGACAGACTATGTGGAACCCAAATTTATGAATGCGCCACGACTAGAGGTCACGATTGTGCCGTCACGAATCGCGGTTTGGCTAGCAATAGTTTTGCACCTGTTGGCCATCATCGCCATTCTGATTGCTACCCTGTCGGTTGGGATGAAACTGGCCATAATAATATTTGTGGCATGGCATTATGTTTACTTTTTCAAGCGACGTCAGGCGAGTCTGCGTCAGTTTTTGATTGTTGATGACGCCACCGGTTGGCAATTGACGGATGAGCAAGGTCATGCTTGCCTGATTACCATAAAGCAATGTTTTGTTAGTCTGCCTTTGATCATCATTCACTACCATACTCAACAAAAAGGTAAGCGCAGTCTGGTATTATTTTGCGACAGTATTTCGGCTGAACATGGGCGACAGCTGCGCATTCGACTCAGTCAGCCTGTTGGCCCGCAATAAGCGTGTTTTCTGGTGGTTGATGCGGATTGAGTGTTGGGTAGTCGAGGTTAAAATGCAGCCCCCGGCTTTCATGACGAGTTTGTGCAGACCGGATAATCAACTCGGCAACATCAGCCAGATTACGCAATTCCAGAAGATCATTGCTGATGTGATGGCGACTGTAAAACTCATCAATTTCCTGTTTCAACAAAGATAACCGCTGCCGGGCTTTGTGGAGTCGTTCATTACTGCGAACGATGCCAACATAGTCCCACATAAAGCGGCGAAGTTCGTCCCAGTTATGACTAATTGCGACCGCTTCCTTGGCGGGAAATACGCGACTATCATCCCATTCTGGTATCGCCGAAATTGGCCGGGTAATCTGAGACTGTTGGATGTCTTTGGCGGCTGCACGTGCAAAAACCAGACACTCTAACAAAGAGTTACTGGCCATGCGGTTGGCACCATGCAAACCGGTGTGTGCCGTTTCACCGATGGCGTAAAGGCCTGGAATATCAGTTCTGCCATGCACATCGGTGACAATGCCACCACACGTGTAATGGGCGGCTGGCACAACGGGGATTGGCGATTGACTGATATCTATGCCAAACGAGAGACAGCGTTGATAAATTGTGGGGAAATGGCTTTGAATGAATCCGGCAGGCTGATGGCTAATATCAAGATAAACGCAGTCATGACCTAATCGTTTCATTTCATGATCAATTGCCCTAGCGACGATATCCCTTGGTGCCAGTTCAGCAAGTTCATGAAATGCGGGCATAAACCGGGTGCCATCGGCTAGTTTCAGCAAAGCCCCTTCACCGCGCAGGGATTCGCTGATAAGAAAGGATTTGGCTTTGGGGTGATATAAACAGGTCGGATGGAATTGTATAAATTCCATGTTGGCGATACGGCAACCCGCTCGCCAGCCCATGGCGATACCATCCCCTGTAGAAACATCCGGGTTACTGGTGTAAAGATAAACCTTGCCCGCGCCACCAGTTGCCAGCACGGTTACCGGCGCCAGAAAAGTGATGGGTTTATCGGCTTTGATATCCAACGCATAACAGCCAAGACAGGTATTTTCTTGTGCGCCAAGTTGCTTGCGACTGGTGATAAGGTCAATGCCAATATGATACGGAAATAAATGAATATTCGGGTGTGCTTTGGCTTTGTCGAGCAGGGTTGTTTCTACCGCCCGTCCCGTTGCATCTGCAGAGTGAATGATACGACGGTGGCTATGACCGCCTTCACGAGTTAAGTGGAAATGGCTGTGTTTATCTTCGTCTCGTGTGAACGACACGCCTTGCTCAATCAACCACTCAACTGCTTCGCGGGCGTGTTCAACGGTATATTTCACCACCTCGGGGTCGCATAATCCATCGCCAGCCGTTATGGTGTCATCAATGTGGGATTGCAACGAATCAGTTTTATCAAGCACGACAGAAATACCCCCTTGCGCATACAGGGAGGCGCCTTCTTCAAGCTGGCTCTTGGATATTACCGCCACGTTTGCCGTGTCTGCCATGTGCAGGGCAAGTGTCAGACCAGCGGTACCGCTGCCAATAATAAGCAGATCAAATTGATGTGTAGTAGCCATGTTCATGGAAACAGGTAGAATGCCTGCAAGTATTTTGCACGGATTGTGGAACAAATAAAAATGAGTTTGGTCAATCAAGCAATGAAAATAACAGACCTCCGGTGTTTCGGAGCAGACCGGATCACAGAATGAGTGTCGATCAAGAATTAGTTGAACGGGTGCAGGCTGGTGATAAAAAAGCGTTCGACCTGCTGATCATGAAGTATCAGCAACGCATCATTCATGTCATCACCGGATTTGTCCATGATCCGGTGGAAGCTATGGATGTTGCTCAAGAAGCCTTTATCAAAGCTTACCGTGCTTTGCCCGGTTTTCGCGGGGATAGTGCGTTTTATACTTGGCTGTATCGCATCGCCATTAACACGTCCAAAAATCATCTTACCGCTAGTGCCAGAAGACCACCGGTCAGTGATGTGGACGCTATGGATGCAACAATTTATTACGATGCACCGGAGTTGAAGGAATTTGAGACCCCGGAAAACAGTCTCATGAGTATTGAGTTGGAACAGGCAATACAACAAGTTATTGAAGATCTGCCCGAAGATACCGCAACGGCCATCAAGTTACGTGAATTTGAGGGAATGAGTTACGAAGAAATCGCACAGGCAATGGATTGTCCAATCGGTACCGTCAGGTCAAGGATATTCCGGGCGCGTGAAGCAATTGATAAACAAGTTAAAGCAGTAATGGGTGAAGAGGATTAAATTATGACAGTGAATCATCGTGAGATGCTCTCTGCATTAATGGATGGTCAACTATCTGGCGATGCGTTGACCGAAGCAATCGAATTGATTAGTAATGATGCGGACGTCAAGGCAGATTATCTGCGTTGGCAACACACGCGTGATGTGATGCATGGCTATACTCGAGGTCTTAAGCAACGCCCCGTTGATTTAACCTTGCGGCTGTCTGCGCAACTCGCGAATGAACCGGTCTATAGCCAATCTGAGCGTCGTCATCAATCTAATATTATTCGCTTTCCGGCCAAAGTCTGGAAACAAGCCGCTGGTCTCGCTGTTGCAGCGTCAGTGGGAGCTTTGGCGGTAGTCGGCGTAATGCAGCCCAGTATCCAAACTGGATTTCAATCGATGCCGGTAGCAGCAGTCGAGTCCGCGCCACAAACTGCCAGCACATCGCCTGTGGTCAGAGTCAATCGCTGGATAGTTGAAGCGCCTGAAGTAGAAGATCGATTGAATCATTATTTGGTTGATCACAATGAATACGCTGGTGGTGCAGGTATGTTTTCATACGGTCGTGTTGTTTCCTACGGGGCGGAGCAGTAACGATGTTGAGGACCCTGGCTTTCACACTATTTTTTTTGATGCCAGGATTGGCTTGGTCAAGCAGTGATGCGATTGATTTGCTCGAACGCATGACGCGAGCAGGAAAAGAGCTAACCTACCAAGGCGTATTCACTTACCACAATGATAGCGCCATACAGTCTGTACAGATATATCACCGCAACAATGAGTTGGGTGAAATGGAACGACTTATTTCTTTGAATGGCGCTGCCAGAGAGGTAATTCGCTCTAACGATATGGTTACCTGTATCAATCCTGAGGTCGAGCAGGTTAATGTCAGCAGACGTCCATTAGGTCAAGGCTTTCCAAGCGATTTACCCCGCAGACTACGCTCTGCCACGCCTTTTTACGAGGTTACATTGGGGGATATTGAGCGGGTTGCCGGCCGACAAAGTCAGGTTTTAGCCATTACGCCGGTTGATGATTACCGATATGGCTATCGTATGTGGGTGGATATCGAAACCGATTTACTGCTTAAGTCAGAGCTGTTGTCTGAAACGAAAGCGGTGTTGGAAACTTTTTCTTTTTCATCAATTGATACGCAAACACCTATCGAAGATCACCAATTTAAAGCGCAAACCGGTGGCCATGAGATGATTTGGTATCAATCAGAACCGGGTACGCCCTTGGATACCAGTTCCGATAAACTGATTTCAAACTGGCAAGCAAATTGGTTGCCAGAGGGATTCAGTCTGGTTGCAGCACAGAATCGGTTACGTGCTAACAATGGCGCTTATGTAGAGCAACGTGTCTATAGTGATGGTTTGAGTGCAGTTTCCGTTTTTATTGAAAAAACCCGCTCTCGACCAGCGCACCTTCTTGGCGTTTCAAATGTTGGGGCGATGAATGCCTATGGCAAAATTATTCATGCCCACTTTGTGACGGTTGTTGGTGAAGTCCCTGCTCACACAGTTGAAAAAATTGGTACAAACATCACATTCCAATTGTCTGGAACCGCACCGTGATTGAACAAGCAGCAACGGTGATTGCTGTTGAAAGAAATCAGGTCTGGGTTGAAGCACAGCGCCAGACGACCTGTGGTGGCTGTCAGGTTCGACAAGGATGTGGAACAGGCCTGCTAGCTAACCATGTTGGCAAACGTTTTAATAGAATTGCTGTCCCATACACCGGGTCAGTTCGGATTGGTCAGCAAGTTACGGTGGCAATTCCTGAACAGGCTTTATTAAATGGGGCATTTTTAATGTATTTGTTGCCCCTGTTGGCAATGTTTGTCGGGGCGGGTCTCAGTCGATGGCTAGGCTGGCCTGATCTCGTGCAGACGCTAACGGGTGGGATAGGACTGTTTGTCGGTTTTTATTGGGTGGCAAATAGTCTTAAGAAGCAAAACGCGGTTATCGCGATGAAAATGAAAGAGGAAGAAATATGATACGAACGAAATCCTGGGCTATTTTCAGTCTTGCTATGGCTTGGTTAATGATGAGTTTACAGGTACAGGCACGTAACTTGCCGGAATTCACCGAACTCGTTGAAGAGAATGCGGATGCCGTTGTCAATATCAGCACCAAGAATAACCAGGAAGATCGCAGTATGAATGGCATGCCATCTTTGCCACCAGGTATGGAAATCCCGGAAGGCACGCCATTTGATGATTTTTTCAAACGTTTTTTTGGTCAACCAGGACAACCGCAACCGCCTCAGGCTAACTCGCTCGGTTCGGGGTTTGTTTTGTCTGAAGATGGTTTTATTCTGACCAACCATCACGTTATTAAGGATGCTGACGAAATTGTCGTTCGGTTCAGTGATCGAACGGAATTGACGGCTGAGCTTTTGGGAAGTGATGAACGTAGCGATGTGGCGCTACTCAAGGTCGACCCGCAAGGCTTGAATCTGAAAGCCGTCAAGTTGGGTGACTCGATGGATATGAAAGTTGGCGAATGGGTCTTGGCAATTGGGTCTCCATTTGGTTTTGATTATTCGGCAACAGCTGGCATTGTCAGTGCGTTGGGTCGAAGCTTGCCAAGCGACAGTTATGTGCCATTTATTCAGACGGATGTTGCCATTAATCCAGGTAATTCAGGTGGGCCATTATTTAACCTTGATGGTGAAGTCATTGGTATTAACTCGCAAATATATAGCCGTACCGGTGGTTTCATGGGGTTATCTTTTGCGATTCCGATGGATGTTGTCATGAATGTGGTGGATCAAATCAAGGATCAGGGATATGTCAGTCGAGGCTGGCTGGGTGTCGTTATTCAGGATGTGACCCGTGAATTAGCAGAATCATTTGGCCTTAGAAAACCGCGTGGCGCTTTGGTATCTCGGGTTGTGCCTGATAGCCCGGCAGCGAAAGCGGGTTTTGAAGCGGGTGATATTATTCTGACTTTTGATGGTAAAACAGTCGAAACATCATCAGATTTGCCGCCAATAGTAGGACGTACGGCGGTTGGTCAAAAAACGACGGTTGAAATCATGCGTCAAAACAAACGTCAGTCTATCGCTGTAGTCATTGAAGAATTACCAGAAGATGAACAACTAGCCGCAGTGGGGCAGTCAAATAAAATGACGGGGCGTTTTACCGACGATCGTTTGGCGGTGGAAGTCATTGATTTAACGGCTGAACAGCGTAAACAAGCGGAGGTTGAAGGGGGCGTGATCGTATTTAAATTGGAATCGGGTCCCGTTGCCAAAGCAGGTATTCAACAACAGGACATTATCCTGAGTCTGAATAATGTAAAGATTGAAAGTGCCGAGCAGTTTGTCGAAATTGCGGAAGCATTGCCGGCCGGAAAATCTGTACCAGTTCTGGTTCAGCGTAATGGTGCGGCACAGTTTCTGGCGATTCGTATTCCAGATTAAAATAATTGCAAACCAGCATTAAACGTAGCGGGGGATCACGGTTGATTCCCCGCTTTTTTTTGTCGTGAGACTGGTTTAATATAAATAATAATCATTATCATTATTTGGCCGCGCTATCACGCCATGAATCCAAACATACTTATTATCGAAGATGATTTGACGCTAAATACACAGCTCAAAGACATGTTGAATGAGGCGGGTTTCACCGTCTGGCAAGCATTTGATGCATCACCGGTTAGTGAGCTCTTGGATTCTCACCCAATCGATTTGATATTGCTTGATTTGAACTTGCCGGATGTGTCTGGCCACGGCGTGCTTGAGCAAATTCGTCAGCAATCTGATAAGCCGGTTATCGTTATTTCAGCGCGAGATGCGGACTCAGAGCGGATTCTGGGGTTAAAAAATGGTGCGGATGATTATCTTATTAAACCATTTAATTTTATAGAGTTACGATTAAGAATCGAGGCTATATTAAGACGCTGTGCCAACCTCCAAACCAAAACAGATGTTGCCAGCTTAACTTCGGGGGCACTGCGTTTGATAAAACATCCTCAGACCGTCCTCTATCAGGAGCAGCACGTTAAACTGACCAGCGTTCAGTTCAACATTTTATGGGCTTTGGTTGCACAAGATGGCCAGCCATTAAGTAAACCGGCGTTATATCGTATGGTGCTTAAAAAAGAATTCAGCCGTTATGACCGCAGTCTGGATATGCACATCAGTCGTATCAGACGGAAGCTGGTGGCAGCAGGTATGCCTGCCGGCCAATTACAGACTATCCATGGTACTGGGTACTGTTTGCAATGAAAAAACGCTTATTTTGGAAGCTGTTTGCGTTGATTGTGTTGGGCAGTATTTCCTTGATGATGGTGGCACACTGGCTGATTGTCCATACCGAGCAGAAAATGAGCTTTATCAGTCCGCTCCACCAACAGACCCTACGCGACTATGCCAGAGAGGCAGAACAGTATTATCAGCAAGGCGATATGGCAACACTCACGCAATTTTTAGCGCGTGTAAGTGATGAAGAGCAAACCTGGGTGGCGGTGGTTGAGTCAGATTTAACGCCAATTGCAGGCACGACGCTTTTACCAAGTTATAAAGAGCGATTTACTCTCGGACGGGATGTCAGTTGGAAAATACATTTGTATTTCAAGGAAAATCCCGTCATGGATGTGACTTTCGAAGATGGCAACACGCATTTTTTGATTTTATTGCCGCAACATATGCGTCCAGGAACATATTGGCCAGCCACCAGCGTATTGATGCAGATATTTTTGCCGATATTACTCATGAGCCTGATCAGTATTGTTATTTATCGGCATGTCATGCAGCCACTTAGGCAACTTCAACATGCAGCAAAACAGGTTGCCGAGGGAGATTTTAGCATCAGGTTAAAGCCCCGGCTGGGCAATCGTAGCGATGAGATTGCAACTTTGGCAGAAACCTTTGACAGCATGGCAGAGCATATTGGTCGCTTGATCCAGAATCAACGCCATCTGACAGCCGATTTGTCGCATGAGATGCGTACGATTCTGACACGAATTGAACTGGCATTAGGCCAGACAGAAAACAATAAAGAGCATATCCAGGCGTTGGACCGCATCCGCACTGAGGTGCAGCAAATGCGCAGAATGGTTGAAGATACATTGACCTTGGCATGGCTTGATGGTGAGTCACCTCAGCTGCAAACTGATGAGATGGATCTCACTGAACTTATTGACAGTGTGGTCGAAGATGCGCGATTTGAGTTTCCAACACGAGAAATTGCGTTAACTATTCCTGACTATGCGCCAGTTTCCCACTGTAGCGACAGGGTGCTCGGGCACGCCATCGAGAATGTGTTGCGCAATGCTCTTTACCACACACCAGAAGGCGGTACGGTGTCGGTGCAGTTGCGACAAGCCGAGACTGAATATCTGATTTTGATCACCGATCAAGGGCCGGGTGTGGCAGAAAAGCATCTGGAGGATATTTTTAAGCCGTTTTTCAGGCTCAAACGTCAAAACCAGTCGACTTACAAAGGGTTTGGTATCGGTTTGTCGTTGGCTAAGCGACAAGTTGAAGCACTGGGTGGGCGCATTTACGCGAGCAACATCGCTTCTCAAGGTTTACAGATCACGGTGACATTGCCATTGCCTGTTGTTTATGTGAAACAAAATTAATTTTTGTGACAGAAATGTAACATTTGTAATTTTCATTTCATTAAATGCTGACGCAAATTAGAATGCGTCACGGTTTTAATTAATAATGATTTTTATTTAGCGAGGTTGCTGTGAGCAAAAAACTACATTCTATCAGTCGCCCGACTGTGCTTTCTGTTGCGCTGGTTAGTGCGATGGCAGCGCAAACGGCATTGGCTGAATCTGTTGAGCTAGGTCGGATTCAGGTTACCGGTAACACGATTACGCCTGAATTAAATAGTGTTGATGCCGCGCAAATTGAAAAGCTTCAGGCAAATGATCTGGAAGACTTGTTCAGCCAGTCACCGGAAGTGACAGTGAGTGGTGGTGCCGATATTGGCCAAAAACTCTATATTCGTGGCGTTGAAGATCAATTGCTGAATATTACGATTGATGGGGCACAGCAAGCCACCCGCTTGTTCCACCATGCTGGCCGTATCAGTATTGAACCAGAACTGCTCAAGCAAGTTGAAGTGAATGCGGGCGCGGGTAATGCTCTGTCCGGTCCTGGCGCCTTAGGGGGTTCCGTCAAATTCGTCACTAAAGATCCGGAAGATATGCTTCGTCCGGGAGAAGATTTTGGCGGGCTGGTCAAAGGCATGTTTTCCAGCAACACCGACAGCTTTAAAACCAATACCAGTTTGTTTGGTCGGTTGACTGATGACTGGAGTGCCATGGTTTCTTACACACAAGCCGACTTTGATAATTATGAAGACGGTGATGGCAATGAAGTTGAGGGCACCAGAACTGATCAGGATTATTTGTTCGCTAAAGTGGTGGGTAAGCTTACTGAAAGTCAGACTTTACGTTTGAGTTATGAGAAACGGGAAGACGAAGGCAATCGTCTGCAACGGGCAAACTGGGGTGTGATCACGCCACGTAATATGCTGGCCCCGATCGATTCTGAGCGTGAAACGGTGACGCTGAATTACAATCTGAACCCGATTGATAATCCTTACCTAGATCTGTCATTGACGGTCTACAATACGGAAACCGATCTGACTCAAACAACAGCCCGTTTTGGTACGTTCGTTGGTAGTGGTGAAAGCAAAGGTTTTGACTTGCGTAACACCTCGTTGGTGGGCATGCACAAAATCACTTACGGTGTCGACTATCGTGAAGATGAAACTGTTGCCAATGGTGATGGTGAAGATGCGACTGATGATTCAAAAGTCAAAGGCGTTTATATTCAAGACGATATCCAGCTGACAGATGATTTGTTGTTAAGTGCTGGTCTTCGTTACGACGATTATGAATTCGACAATGATTTTGGTAACACCTCGTTTGACGAAAGTGAAGTCAGCCATAATATCGGTCTGAATTATCATTTCACCGAAAATTGGAGCGCTTTTGCATCTTATGCTGAAGCGTTTAAAGGCCCACAAGCGCAGGATGCATTCAAAGTTGGCTTCACCAGTGTTGACCCTAACTTGAAACCAGAAGATGCGGAAAACGTCGAATTTGGTGTCGCCTATGAGTCTAGAACCTGGTTTGGTTCTGCAAAGGTTTATCAAAGTAATATTGATGATGTCGTGTTAGATAATGACTATGATCAAATCTTTGAAAACATTGGTGACCTGGAATCTGATGGTGTGATTTTAGAGTTGGGTCGTCGCTGGGATAACCTGATGGCACGGGTGAGTTATCACTACAACGATGCTGAAATTGATGGTTATGATGCGAATGCCTACGATCATGCCGGTATCGCCAATATGGTTCGTGATACGTTAATTACACAGCTGGATTACCGTCTGAATTCACAATGGAACTTTGGCTGGAACGCGCGTTTTGTTAAAGGGCGTGAAGGTATCAAGTCACCTGAAGTTGATCTCTATGAACCCGGTTTTGAGTTTGATCAGCCAGGTTATGGTATCCATGATTTATATGTTCAATGGCAGCCAGCCGTTAGCGAAGATATTCGTATCGGCCTCACTGTTCGCAATGTCTTTGATAAAAACTATCTGGATCATGCCAGTGTTGCTGACCTGACGCATATCCCAGGATATGGCCTTATTCGTGGTTATAACGAACCAGGGCGTGACATTCGTTTGAGTGTTGCCTGGCAGTTCTAAAAAAAGCTCTCGGCCGCTACAGCGTGTGTCCGCACGCTGTAGCGGCTTTTTTATTTATAACCTGTGGCAAATAGGCTACAAACAAACACAGTTGTCGTTTTCACGACGCTAAATGCGTATAATGCAGAGCAATTTTTATTGCGACTGGTCAGGAGAGTTTGATGGGCTAAAAAGCTTGTCTGATGGTCTCTTGACTGGATTAAGTGCTGGCAGAATACGACCTGAATGAAAAATATCCGAAATTTCTCAATTATCGCTCACATCGATCACGGTAAATCGACGATTGCCGATCGTTTTATCCAGATTTGTGGTGGTTTATCTGACCGGGAAATGTCACAACAGGTGCTGGATTCAATGGATATCGAGCGCGAGCGGGGCATTACCATCAAAGCTCAAAGCGTTTCCTTAGACTATAAAGCACGCGATGGTGAAACTTATCATTTGAATTTCATTGATACCCCCGGCCATGTTGACTTTACCTACGAAGTGTCTCGTTCTTTAGCGGCATGTGAGGGCGCCCTGCTGGTGGTGGATGCTGCGCAAGGTGTTGAGGCGCAAAGTGTTGCCAATTGCTATACCGCGATAGATCTGGGTCTGGAAGTCATTCCCGTGTTGAACAAGATTGATTTGCCGTCAGCCGAGCCGGATATGGTTGCACAGGAAATTGAAGATATTATCGGTGTCGATGCCATGGATGCGGTTCGATGCAGTGCGAAGAACGGCCTGGGTATTGAAGACTTACTGGAAACTCTGGTTGCCAGAGTGCCGCCGCCTAAAGGCGAACCCGATAGCGCCTTGCAAGCGCTGATCATTGATTCTTGGTTTGACAGCTATGTTGGGGTCATTTCATTAGTTCGCATCAAACAGGGAAAACTGACGACCAAAGATAAAATTCGGGTGATGTCGACTGGACAAGAATATCAGGTTGATGAAGTCGGTGTTTTTACGCCTAAACGAAGCAAACGTAATGCCTTGCATTGTGGTGAAGTGGGTTATGTGATTTCCGGCGTCAAAGAAATTGATGGTGCGCCAGTTGGTGACACACTGACACATGCCCATCACGGCGCTGACAAAATGCTGCCAGGCTTTAAATCAGTAACACCGCAAGTCTATGCCGGTATGTTTCCGGTGAGCAGTGATGACTATGATGCGTTTCGTGATGCACTTGGAAAATTACGGTTGAATGACGCGTCGTTGTTTTATGAACCGGAAAACTCCCAGGCGCTGGGCTTTGGTTTTCGATGTGGTTTCCTTGGTTTATTACACATGGAAATCATTCAGGAGCGGCTTGAGCGGGAATACAATTTAGACCTGATTACCACGGCGCCCACCGTAGTGTTCGAGGTCACCACAAGAAAAGGCGAAACGCTGAAAGTCGAAAACCCAGCAGCCTTACCAGACCCGGGTGCGGTCGATGAAATCCGTGAGCCAATCGTGGCCGCAGATATTTTGGTGCCACAAGAGCACCTTGGTGCGGTGATTACCTTATGTGTCGAAAAACGTGGCGTTCAAAAAGCCATGCAGTATTTGCAGAAAACGGTCGCGCTAACTTATGAACTGCCGATGAATGAGGTCGTTATCGACTTTTTTGATCGCATCAAATCGGTTAGTCGTGGTTATGCCTCATTGGATTATCACTTTATCCGCTTTCAGCCAGCCGATCTGGTTAAGCTGGATGTGTTAATTAATGGTGAAAAAGTCGATGCGCTGGCGATGATCGTACATCGTAGTGACAGCGTTTCGAGGGGACGGCTGCTGGTTGAGAAAATGCAGGAGCTGATACCGCGACAAATGTTTGATGTAGCGATTCAGGCGGCGATTGGTGGGCATATTATTGCCAGATCGACAGTGAAAGCCATGCGCAAGAATGTATTGGCAAAGTGTTATGGTGGCGATGTTTCTCGAAAACGAAAATTGCTCGAAAAACAAAAAGCCGGTAAAAAACGTATGAAGTCCGTTGGCAAAGTTGATGTGCCTCAGGAAGCTTTCTTGGCGGTATTACAATTGTCCAAGAAATCCTAGCAAAGGAGTATCGGAGTGAGTTTTCCAGCAATAATGGTGTTACTGGTTGTTATCACGGGCCTGATTTGGTTAGTTGATAAACTGGTGTTTGCCAGAATACGTAGTGCTGATGGCAAAGAGCCTGCCGTGGTTGAATATGCCCGTTCTTTTTTTCCAATCATATTAGCGGTGCTGGTGATTCGTTCTTTCGTAGCTGAGCCATTCCGTATTCCATCTGGATCCATGTTGCCGACTTTACATGTCGGTGACTTTATTCTGGTTAACAAATTTTCTTATGGACTGCGGCTGCCAGTACTGAATACCAAATTTTTTGATTCAGGTTCGCCCGAACGGGGTGATGTCATTGTGTTTCGTTTTCCAGAAGAACCTTCAATTGATTACATTAAGCGGGTGGTGGGGTTGCCCGGCGATCGGATAGGCTACTTCAACAAAAAACTGTATATCAATCGTAAGCCGGTTGACTTGGAAGTTGCGAGTGCGGTTTCTGTCATTGACGAACAGTTGGAACCGCAAATGCAGGTTTACGAGGAAAAGCTGACGGATACCACGCACTTGATTGCCATTGATCCGGCGTCAGGCTCGGCGGAAGGCGAAATGATTGTGCCGGAAGGCCATTATTTTGTGCTGGGGGATAATCGGGATCGCAGTAATGACAGCCGCCGCTGGGGTACGGTTCCTGAAGCAAACCTGGTGGGTAAGGCATTTGTTATCTGGATGAGTTGGGACTGGGAAAAAGGTGGCATCATCTGGTCACGGTTGGGGCGCAGTATCAATTGAGGACAGACACATGAAAAAACAGCAGGGCATGACGTTAATTGGTTGGGTTCTGGTGCTGGGACTCATTGGTTTTTTTGCCACGCTGGCCATGCGTCTGGTGCCGATGTATCAGGAATACTACGGTGTACTGCAAATCATGAAATCCATGGAAACGGAATTAAAAAATAACGATCTAACCAAGCAGCAAGTAATGACGTTGCTGCAACGGCGTTTTAATACCGGCTACATCAGCAGCGTTAAAGAAGAGAATATTGAGTTGGGACGAGGCCGTAATGGCGCTTATGTGACTCGAATCAAAATTGATTATGAGGTGCGAAAAAGTTTTATTGCCCATATCAGTCTGGTTGGACATTTTGTTGAAGAAGTTGATGTCGAACCCAGCGTTCGGACAGTGAGATGACCGCATTAAAACAACGGCAGCTGTGTGAGCAACTCAACATCTCTTTTTCTGACGCCACGCTACTACAACAAGCACTGACACATCGAAGTGCCGATGTAAAAAATAATGAACGTCTTGAGTTTTTAGGTGATGCCATTTTGAGCCTGGTTATTGCCGAAGCACTCTATGCCAGGTTTACCGGCATTAAAGAAGGCAAACTAAGTCGATTGCGGGCGGCCCTGGTTCGTGGTGAAACTCTGGCTGAACTCGGTCGCGAACTCGCTTTGGGTGAAGTATTGGTGTTAGGGCCTGGTGAACTGAAAAGTGGCGGGTTTCGGCGTGAGTCCATTTTGGCCGATGCCGTCGAGGCTATTTTTGGTGCGGTCTATCTGGATAAAGGTTTTGCAGTCGCAAAATCACTAATACTGCGCTTATATCAAGAGCGATTAGATAGCATTGACGTCAATGAGACGGTCAAAGATCCCAAGACACGCTTGCAAGAGCTTTTGCAAAGCCGCAAGTTGCCGCTTCCCATATATAGCGTCAAAGAAATCAAATCAGATCAGACACAGCCCGTGTTTGAAGCTTCTTGTCAGGTTGGTTTGCTTGATAAAGTCGTTGTCGCGCAAGGCAGTAGTCATCGAAAAGCGGAAAAACGAGCAGCCGAGCGGGTACTCATCTTAATAGAAGGGAAAGTGTGAACGACACAACATTTCGCAGCGGTTATGTTGCCGTTATTGGTCGACCCAATGTCGGCAAGTCAACACTCATTAACCGTATCCTGGGGCAAAAGTTATGTATTACCTCGCGTCGGCCGCAAACAACGCGCCACCGGGTGCTGGGTATTAAGACTACCGAAACAGCACAGCTGATTTATGTTGATACCCCGGGATTACACAGTGATGGTAAGCGAGCGATGAATCGCTATATGAATCGAGCCGCCGCCGCCTCTATCGACGATGTTGATGTGGTTATTTTTATGGTGGATAGTCTGAGTTGGACTGATGAAGATGAGGCGGTATTAAACCGGTTACAACGCAGTGCGGTTGCGCCGGTGGTACTGGTTTTGAATAAAGTCGACAAAATCAACGACAAGGCGGCGCTTTTGCCACAGATTGAGCAACTTAGCCAGCGTTTTGATTTTGCCGATGTGGTGCCCGTGTCAGCACGTAAAGGCATGAATATTGAGTCGCTTGAGTCAACCTTGGAACATTATTTGCCGCAAGGCGAACTGATTTATGATCCGGAGCATTTAACTGACCGTAGCAGCCGTTTTCTCGCGGCTGAATTGATTCGGGAGAAGTTATTTCGACACCTTGGTCAGGAGTTACCCTATTCGCTGACAGTTGAGGTGGAACAGTTTAAGGATGTGGATGGCTTACTTGATATCAGTGCAGTCATTTATGTAGAACGAAGTGGTCAAAAATCCATCGTCATTGGCAAAAAGGGTGAGTTATTGAAGCAGGTCGGCAAGGACGCGCGCGAAGAGATGGAAACGTTGTTTGGCAATAAAGTCTTTTTACAGCTTTGGGTCAAAGTCAGGGAAGGTTGGTCAGATAACGAACGTATGCTCCGAAACCTTGGCTATAACGACGATCTTTGATGTAAAGCGTGGATCTGTCACCTGCTTATATTTTGCATCAACGTGCTTACCGGGAAACCAGCCTGCTCTTGGATGTGTTTTCGTTACAAGCTGGCAGGTTGAGTCTGGTTGCCAAAGGCGTTCGTCAGCAAAAACGCCGAACTCAAACATCGTTACAACTGTTTCAGCCGATTTGGCTGAGCTGGTTTGGCCGCGGTGAATTACAGACATTAGCAAAATCTGAATCAATGCAACCGGCATTTCGTTTGACAGGTGATGCCAGTTTTTATGGTTTGTATGTGAATGAGCTGCTGATTTATCTCTTACGGCCTGGGCATCCAGAACCGGAAATTTTTCAGCTATACGAACACACATTGCAAGCTCTTGCCCTAGGCGAACAGCTGGAGAACAGCTTGCGCCAGTTTGAAAGTCAATTATTGACGATTTTAGGCTATGGTGTGGACTTGCATTACGATACCGATGGTCAGCCTGTTGAAGCGACCAATTTGTACTACCTCAATGCGCAGCAAACGTTACAGAGACTGCCTGAACCTCAAGCTGGTATGCGAACGTTACAGGGCCAAAGCCTGATACAGCTGCGTGAACAACAGCAATTAGACGTAAGAGGGTTATCAGATTGTAAGTGGCTGATGCGGACCGTGCTAAATTATGTGCTGGATGGTAAGCCACTTAAAAGCCGTCAGCTATTTGTGCAAATGCAACAATATCAACGAAATAACCGTAACCAGGAAGGAGATACATGAGTATTTATCTGGGTGTGAATATTGACCATGTTGCCACACTGCGCCAAGCGAGAGGGGGTAGATACCCGGATCCGGTTCAAGCCGCAATCGACGCCGAACAGGCTGGCGCAGACAGTATCACCCTGCATTTGCGCGAAGATCGGCGTCATATTCAAGATCGGGATGTCAGGATTCTGGCTGATGTTTTACAGACAAAAATGAATCTGGAAATGGCCGTCACAACAGAAATGCTGGCAATTGCAACAGAGCTGCGGCCGGCAGATTGTTGTTTAGTGCCAGAAAGTCGAGAAGAGCTGACGACAGAAGGTGGCCTTGATGTGGTCAGCCAAAGCAGCAAAATTCATGCTGCTTGCGCGCAATTGGCGGAAGTGGGCATAACCGTTTCATTATTTATCGATCCAGATAAAAGACAAATTGATGCCGCTACAGATTGCAATGCCCCCGTCATTGAGCTGCATACAGGGCGATATGCGGAAGCAACAACGCCAGCACAGCAGCGTGTCGAATTAAAGAAACTGGCCGATGCGGCAGATTATGCGCAAAAGCTGGGTTTGCAAGTCAATGCCGGACATGGCTTGAATTACTTTAATGTCCAACCCATTGCTGCCATACCTGGATTGGTCGAGTTAAATATTGGACATGCGATTATCAGTCGTGCCTTGTTTACCGGTTTGCAGGGTGCCGTTGGTGAAATGAAACGCCTCATTCGTGAAGTTCAACGATGAAGATTATCGGGATTGGTACCGATTTGGTTTGGGTGCCAAGAATTCAGCGTTTGCTGCAAAGGCATGGTGATCGAGCCGCCGCTAAAATTCTTGGTGACCAAGAATATCTGGGTTATAAAAACGCAGCGAACCCCATTGCTTTTTTGGCGAAACGCTTTGCAGCCAAAGAGGCGGTAGCCAAGGCTTTTGGCAGTGGATTTCGTCACGGTTTAAGCCTGCGCCATATTCAGGTTGCCAACGACGCAGCGGGAAAGCCTTTATTGCAGTTTACTGAGCAGGCTCTGGTTTTGTGTGAGCAATACCAGGTATCACAAAGCTTTATCAGCCTGACAGATGATGGGGATTACGCTGGCGCTTATGTGATTTTGTCAGGTGATGGATGATGGATTTTCAAACCATTGAAGCCTGTATTGGTAATACGCCTCTGGTCAGGTTACAACGATTGCCGGGCGAGACAACCAATCTTATTCTGGCCAAACTGGAAGGTAACAATCCAGCGGGCTCGGTCAAAGATAGGCCCGTTTTAAGCATGATTCGGCGGGCCCAAGCCCGTGGTGATATTACGCCTGGGGATACCTTGATTGAAGCAACCAGTGGCAATACAGGCATTGCACTGGCCATGGTTGCCGCCATACTTGGCTACAAAATGGTATTGATTATGCCTGAGAACATGTCTGAAGAACGTCGGGCATCCATGCGTGCTTACGGTGCTGAACTCAGGCTGGTTGATGGTATGGAAACCGCTCGTGATTTGGCGCTGAACATGCAGGCTGAAGGCAAAGGTAAAGTGCTTAATCAGTTTGCGAATTTTGATAATCCTCTGGCCCATTTTGAAACGACCGGACCGGAAATCTGGCGTGACACGCAAGGTCAGGTGACGCATTTTGTGAGTGCAATGGGCACGACTGGTACCATCATGGGCGTATCACGGTATCTGAAAACACAGGACCAAAACGTGCAGATTATTGGTGTGCAACCGACCGAAGGGGCTAGTATTCCAGGCATTCGTCGCTGGTCGCCCGCCTATTTGCCTGAGATTTATGAATCAGAGCGAGTTGATAAAATATGGGACGTGGATCAGCAGACAGCGGAAACGGTAATGCGACGTCTGGCCAGTGAAGAGGGTATCTTTGCTGGTGTTTCCTCTGGAGGTAGTGTGGCGGCAGCATTGCAGCTTTCCGAGACCGTTAACAATGCGGTTATTGTCTGTATCATTTGTGATCGGGGTGACCGTTACTTATCAACGGGTGTGTTTCCGGCGGTCTGATGACGTCAGGTCTGTGCCGACTTCTGAGCGTCATTTTATTGCTGGGCTTAAGCGCTTTGCCAGCTAAAGCGATTGATACTATTCAAATACAACTTGAATCTCTGGCTTTGCCTGAAGGCAGTCTGCAAGGTCTCTCAGTCGGCTTTGAAATCGTTGATCAGCGTTTATTATTACAGGTTGAACTGGACCAATTACAACTCGCCGGACAATCGCTTAAAAATCTCGCCTTAAACTGTGCAAATTGGCGTTACGCCGCAGAGTATTGGCACTGTGATAATGGCGATTTGGCATTTGAGCATACTGTCTTAGGCGTGCAAAAACTTAGCAGTGATTTTAGCTTTAATCTCGCTGCACAGCACTACGACATTAACCTGAAAGCGATTCGTATCGGTAATGGCAGGGTTGATGTTGATGTTCAATCACAAGCAGGTCAATGGCAACTGAATCTTGTTGGGGACGAAATTGGAATTGCGGCAGTCTTAGACATGGCGCAAGGGCTTGTTCCTGATATTGTCGAAACGGTGAAGCGCTGGCAGCCTTCTGGAACAGTTAAGTTACAAGCGGCCATACAAGGCCAAGAGACGAGACTGCTTGCATTGGACATGCAGCTCAACGGGGAATCCGTTCATTTTAGTGATGAAAGCGGTAATCAAGTCGGTGAGGCATTGGTATTTCAACTTGAAATGGATGCAACGGAAACCACGGACACCAAGTTACAGATTCAAACTGACCTGATGTTATCTGAAGGACAGACCTATTTTGCGCCCGTGTTTTTGGATTTTTCTGAAGCGCCGTTATCCTTAAGTAGCAATACCATGTTTGATTTTGCTGCCAAAGAGATTAATTCTGCAGAAGTGAATGTCCTGCAGCAGGACGTTTTAACCGTGGCGGGGCAGCTGGGTTTTCAAGATAATGCCTTGATTGATGCCGAGATGGATTGGCAAAGCTTGAATTTAGCGGCGCTTTATCAATGGTGGATACAACCTTTTCTAACGGGAAGTGCTGCTGGACAGTTAGAACTGGATGGTGCTATTTCAGGAAAAGTGCAATGGCAACCCGAACAGATTGAGATTGCGGCTCAATTAGATGACCTTGATATACAGGATAAGCAGGACAGATTTGCTATGCAAAGTCTGTCTGGGCAGGTTGGCTGGCAAAATACAGGTCAATTATCGCCAGTAGAGTTGCGTTGGCAAAGTGCGGCTATCGGGCCGATCCCGATAGGGGAAAGTCAACTATCAGCCATCGTGAGCAACCAAGAAATTCAGTTAACATCGCCCTTGGTCTTACCGCTATTTGATGGCGCGCTGCAAATTGACCACTTTGTTTACGATCAATCTACGCAGCAAAATCATTGGCAATTTTCAGGTGAATTGACTCCGATATCAATGGCACCCTTGACAACCGCGCTAGGCTGGCCTGAAATGCAAGGTAAATTGGCTGGCGTGATTCCTGAGGTGCGCTATGCGAACCAGCAAATAGAGGTTGATGGCGCGCTGCAGGTGAATGTGTTTGATGGCCGGACGATTATTCGGGATTTACGGCTTCAGTCCCCTTTTGGCAGTTTGCCACAATTAACGGCGAATATTGATTTTCAGCAGCTTGATCTGGAAATGATCACGCAAGTATTCGAATTTGGGCGTATTACTGGGAGACTGGCTGGTTATGTTCATGATTTGCGTTTGTCAGACTGGCAACCCGTCGCTTTTGATGCCGCTTTGATGACACCAGAGTCCAACCCTGGAAAGCGTCGAATATCTCAGCGTGCGGTCGATAATCTGACTCAGATTGGTGGCGGGGCCAGTGGCGCATTATCACGGAGTTTTCTAAGCGTATTTGAAGACTTTTCCTATGAAAAACTGGGTTTAAGCTGTCGTTTACAAAATCAGGTTTGTAAAATGAACGGCGTCGAAACAGACGAACAAGGGTATTATATTGTCAAAGCGGGGGGCTTACCGCCGTGGATTAATGTTCGTGGTTTTACCCGGCAGGTGGATTGGCCGGATTTGTTGAATCGTCTACAGGCGGTTCGTAATAGTGAAGGACCTGTGATTCAGTAAGGATGTAACGATGCAAAGATTACGCGCTTATTCGAGTAGTATGCTGGCTTTATTGCTGGCATCCTGTGTCACCATTAATATTTATTTCCCGGCCGCCGCCGCTGAAGAAGCCGCCGATCGGATTATCGAAGATGTCTGGGGAAAACAGCCCGGTCAGGCTGTTGAGCCGCCCCTAAGTCCGTCATCCTCATCAGCTTCGACTATGCCAGTGGCCATGAAAATGCTGAATTGGCTGGTTTCACCGGCAATGGCGCAAGCTGACATTAATATTAACTCTCCTGCGATTACCGCGCTTCAAGACAAAATGAAGGCAAGACACGCGCAATTAGAACCGTTTTATCACAGTGGCGCGATAGGGTTAACACAAGATGGCCTCATTACGTTGCGTGATGCAAAAGCCGTGGCCTTGAAAGATCGTAATACCATCAATGGCTTAATTGCCGCTGAAAATCAGGATAGAAACGCCCTTTATGCGGAAATAGCCCGAGCTAATGGACACCCGGAGTGGCAAAGTGATATTCAAGAAACTTTTGCCAGACGCTGGGTGAGTAATGCGGCACAGGGCTGGTGGTATCAGCAAGGTGGCAGCTGGCAACAAAAGTAACATTGAGTTAATTCGAGTCCGGTTGCGTTCCTCGTGGCCGGACTTTTTTATTTGCAGGAAAAAATATGGCGCGCAGACAGCGACGACAAAAGGTTTCACAGGAGCGTATCACCGCGCACATTGAGGGTTTGGCGCATGATGGTCGAGGTATCGCCAGAGTTGAAGGGAAAACGGTCTTTGTCGATGGGGCTTTGGCGGGCGAAGAGGTCAGCTTTTATTACACCCGTCATCATAGTAAATATGATGAAGCCAAAATCGATGCCGTACATTTAGCTTCATCAAAACGCGTCAAACCTCGCTGCCAACATTTTGGTGTCTGTGGTGGTTGCAGTTTGATGCATATGGAACCGGCGGCGCAACTGGCGCTAAAACAACAAACATTGGCAGAACAATTACATCATTTCGGTCAGCTGGCGCCTGAACATTGGCTATCACCGTTGACCGGGCCATTATGGGGATACCGCCGAAAAGCACGACTTGGAGTCAAGTATGTCCATAAAAAACAAAAAGTGCTGGTCGGTTTTCGGGAAAAGGCGTCGCCCTTTGTCGCAGAGCTGCAGCAATGTGAAGTGCTGGATCCCAGAGTTGGCCTGCGATTGCATGATCTGGCTGATTTGATTGCCTCGCTGGATGCTTATCAGCGTATTGCGCAGATAGAAGTGGCGATGGATCACACCCATACAGCACTGGTATTTAGAAATCTGGATCCGTTATCAAAAGGTGATCAACAAAAACTCATTGCCTTTGGCGAGCAACAAAATCTTTGGATATATCAACAATCTGGTGGCCCGGATACGGTAAGTCCTTTGTGGCCATTGTCTCCTCAATTGCATTATGCCCCTGAGCCCGGTTTAAGATTAGATTTTGCGCCAGGTGATTTCACGCAGGTCAATGCCGGTATTAATGAAAAAATGATTCCGCTGGCGATGTCTTTACTGGACGTTAATCAGTCTGACCGGATCTTGGATTTATTTTGCGGTCTCGGCAATTTCACCTTGCCATTAGCAAAACGTGCTGCGGAGGTAATCGGGGTCGAGGGCGATGCTTCATTGGTTGCTCATGCACGCCGAAATGCACAATTAAATCATTTGAGTAATGCGTTATTTGAGCAAGCAGATCTGACGCAGACACGCCTCGCAGATTACCCGTGGGCCAAAGCCGGGTTTAATAAAATTCTGCTTGATCCGCCACGTAGCGGTGCATTTGAAGTATTAGGTCAATTAGCGGATTTGGGGGCCGAGTTGCTGGTGTATGTCTCTTGCAACCCGGCAACCCTTGCAAGAGATGCCGGCGAGTTGGTCCAGCAATATGGCTATCAATTATCAGCGGCGGGGGTCATGGATATGTTTCCCCACACCGGTCATGTGGAATCCATTGCGGTATTTCATAAAGTATCGGCTTGAGATGATCGTTTTCTGGCAAAGATAAACGGCAAAAAACGAGTGGGTAGATGACAATATGAAGTGCGCTTTTTAAGATCGAACTCGAATCTTTGACTCAACCATCTCTTTTAATTGTCTTTTCAACACCTTGCCAGCGCGATTTCGTGGCAGTTGATCAATGATGAAAATATGTTGGGGCCGCTTCCAGCCTAATTGATTTTGACAAAAACTTAACAGTAGTTTGACTTCAATGGGCTGGTTCACCTCAACCGCAGCAACGGGGATGTCATCCTGATCTGGCAATGAAATGGGAAAGACCGCGGCTTCTGTCACCGCGGGGTGAGCTTCCAGAACTTCTTCCAGTGCCCTTGGATAGAGATTTACACCAGTGTAAAGGATGGCATCATCGCTTCGACCTTCAATGATTAATTGGCCATCCGCTGTAAAAAATCCTGTGTCGTTTGGCAGATAGCACTCGCCATCTGGAAAGCTTTTTTGGCTTGCTGTGGGATCGGCCACATAGCCCTGGATCATATTCGCACCTGTTACTCTGATTGCACCCGGCTGAGATGTTTTTTCCCCATCATGCATGATTTGCACGGTCACGTTGGGCAGCACCTCGCCAACAGTTCCTGGCTGGTTAGCAACTTGTTCGGGGTAGGCCATAGAAATAATGCCGAACTCATTTGCACCGTAAAGAATGTAAAGCTGTTGTGTCACTTTTGCCATTATGGTGCTACGTAAACGTTGTTTGATTAACGAGCTGGATAGCTGCAGACTTTTTAAATGCGGTAGGACGAGATCTTCAGTTGGTGTTTTTAAGCTGGGGCTGTTAAGTATAAACTGCTGTGCCTGATTCGCGGTCAATAGCAAATGTTCGACCTGACGTTTTCTGACAAATTGAATGAGGTCTGGTATCGGCTTAGCCGATAAAACAAGGCATGCCCCGACGGATAAGCACAACAAGGCCTGTCTTTGTGGAAAAACAAAGTTGAGTCGAGAGTAGCAAAAGTAACGTTCTTGATTCTTTATCACCCATGCATCTAAACCGCGTTTTAGCATGGCAGCATATTGCGTCGAGGTAAAAGCAAAATGTTTGGGGCTTGAGGTGGTACCAGAACCACTGAACACCAGCACGCTATCCTGAGAATAGGGCTTTGCGCTAACTTGAAACTGCGGACTATCGGGCAAGCTTTCAATTGAATGAATGGCACAACCAAGTTGTTGTTGGTTTTCAGCGGTTTCTTGCAGGATCAGGTCAATAGCCAACGTCATCACGGTATTTTGTTGAAGTTGGACGGGATCGTGGGGGTCGATTATCACCTGCGTGATATTTTGCTTAAGTAAAGCAAGGTGACAAATTAGATGGCCAATTTGACTGTGGAAACGCAAGCCGATACAGAGACCTTTGGGTAAATTGGCTTGTTCAAGTGCTTGTTGCCAATCATTCACTAATTGTTTAAGTTTCTGATAGCTGATAGCAAGGTTGTCATTTTCAATCGCAATGGTATCGGGCTGGGTTATTGCGTAATGATCCAAGACCTCGGTGACGAAACGTTGACTGTCTTCGAGCGAAAAATTGAGCGACATAGTCATCTACACAGTGACCGAAAAAAATCCTCAACAGCCTGATTTACGTTATCCACTACGACTAACTCATCGATCTGGTCAACTGGCCATTTCTCTTCTAGTACTGAATCGGACTCAACCACGATAATCAAAGCGGCTACGCTAGGCATCTGCATAAGCGCGTTAACACGCTGAGACACGGTTTCAAAGGTCATTGGGGTGCTGTTTTGATCTGGGGAGAGCGTCGTTTGATGTGAGGTTAGATAGCAGGCAATATTGTTTTCTATCGCTGCTTGCTGTGCCTTTCTGGCTGCGTCAAATGCGGCCTCTTTTCCTAAAAATACGGTGACAGGAATACGCCCCTGATTAGGCAACATTAACCGCATCAGTTTGGGTAGCGCATCAAGTGAGGCTTTACTCACGCCGATCATTGGTGAAGAGTTGATTTCATTGACGATAACCGTCTGTTCAAGCCAAGAGCGCGTCACATCCTCAATAATCATATCTACCCCCGCCGTTGCTAAATTCATGGCTTTTGCCGCCGCAATGGCAAGTGCGATATTATCGCGGTGAGCATCACAAACGGCAGGTGCATCCTCAGTACCCCATTGCATTGAGCCGATTTTTCGAATCGCGATGGATTGATGCTTCTCAGGCACACTTTGCAAGGTTAAATTCTGGTCACGGAGACAATCGTGCGTTTCTGTATCAAGTGGGATAGTGGGGTCGCGTTGCCAGTGTTTTCGAGTCATTTGATAACGGGTGTCGGCTTCAATCAGTTCAGCGATATTGGCTTCACCATTGCCGACAAGCTTTCTTGGCAGATTACCGTTAATGTAAATAACGTCGTTTTTATAGACAAAAAACCGGTAACAAGATCCTGTGACCTGTTTTTCGATTAAGACTAGTTCATTAAAGCTTTTGCTATATTCAAATGCTCGCTTGAGCTGAGTCACCGTAGTGATATCTTTGACCACGCCTTCTCCGCGATTGCCTTGTTCTGGCTTAACGACGACAGGGTAGCCAATTTCATCAGCGAACTCGGCTGCTTGTTCAATGGTTTTTACCAACGCATTCTGTGCGGCGGGGAGGCCTAAACTTTTTAGCCGTTGAGCACTAAAATGTTTATAGCCGCTTAATTTAGCCCCAATTGCACTATCTTCTTCCGTGCTACTGGCTTTCAACCAATGTGCGTTCGCTCCCCAACCTAATTGATACAAACCGGCACCAAAATATTGCATAGGGATATGGTGTTCATAGGCGTATTGAAGAATGGGAATATTCGATAAGCCCGCATTACTGACCTTTTTTAGTGGCTGATAGAGTTGTTGTTCAACGCGTTTGCCAAGATCGTCAAATGCCTCAAGCGAATAAGGTGTCGCATTCATTTTTAAAATAAAAGTGAAGCATTGCGATAAGGCATTGACGAAAAGGTTTCGGAATTCGATGAAGGAAAACAGGCTAATCGTTATTCTTAATCGACCATTTTCTTGATATTCGATTTGATCAATTTCTGCACTTTTAAACGCGGGGATACCCGCATCGATTAATAAATTTTGATGAAATAAAAGCCATGCTTTCAGCAATAACTGGTGCTGCTGCGAGACGTTCTCACGATTGATCTGAAAAAGATCCTCATCAGCTGGGTATTGAAAGCCCCCAGTGGATAACCATTGTGCTAACCGGCTGGCCATGATGGTCTCAGGTAAATTTAGTGACAAAGCAAGTTGATGCTGTTCCAATGGATTCATAGTCAGTTATTCATTCATGGCGGTGGGTGTAGACAAACAATATGATTGTATCGAAATAGCGACCCATGACCTATCAACGACATCCATCATGACAACGCAACTCAAGCCAACCTTTATTTCATAGGTATTATTGATTTTAAGACTATTTGAGCCTATTTGTACTGGAACATTTGCAGCACAAACGGGGTGTCCTGGTGGGTATTGCTGCTCAGTGAAACGAAAAAAACCGGTAAAAACCGGTTTTTTTGATGCTTGGTATGTCGAATGACACTTAGGAATTAAACAGTCCCCAAGCGACCAGCGATAACCAGAACACGGTAAAGGTCAAAATAATATGAGGAAACTTTTCAATCAAAAATTTATCAAGTTTTTTTAACATGACAGATGCCTCTGCATTGTGTAGTCAGCGCATAATATAGCATTCCAGTCGAGCCAATTCTACTGTCAACGTTAACGCAGCACCGTCGTGTGCAATCGAGTTTGACATCGGTTACCACCAGCTTTGCTGGCCTCCTGACAATACCGAACTGCCGCACTGAGAATATCCAATATGCCAACCGTATCTTCGCGTTGAGGAGAATAGGTGACATGGCCGATACTGAGAGTGATGCCAGCAGATGCGGTTTGATTTATCTGTTGTTGCAAGCCCAGCGACACAATTGATGCTTGAATTCGCTCAGCGAATTGGCAGGCCTGCCTATAGGAGAGTTCTGACGTGATAAACATTATCATGTTGCGGTTGAAATGGCAGAGATGATCGTCTTGCCGGTTCAATAGCTGATTGATTTTGTGCAAAATCTTTCGGGTACACGCGGCTTTTTTTTCAATCTCCTCATAAGCATCTATTTTAATTAAAAAAACAGACACACTGCTCTCATGCTCGATGGCCTCATGCCATTGTTTAAGCAATGCTTCTAGGACATTGGCTTGAGAGGTAAGTGCGTCTTGGGTGAAATTTTCCGGCTGTGTCATCACAGATAAAATCAATCAGGCGGACTCAGATTACTTATCCAGATAATCGGTTTGATAATAATAATTGGTGGCTTGAACAAAACCGCCAATACTGCCACAGTCAAATCGCTGTCCCTTAAACTTCAACGCCAACACAGGTTTTTCTTGAGCCATGACTTTCAAGGCATCGGTAATCTGGACTTCGCCGTTAGCGCCCGGCGGGGTCTTCCGAATGTAATCAAAGATATCATTTGTAAACACATAGCGTCCGATGATGGCCAAATTGCTCGGCGCATCTTCGGGTTTGGGTTTTTCCACCATATCGGTGACACGAAACACCCCCGGTTCAATTTCTTCACCGGAAATAACACCATAACTCCCCGTATTTTCCGGCGGCACTTCCTCAATGGCGATAACGGTACAGCCCTGTTTTGCATAGAGGTCGACTAATTGGCTGAGTGCACGTTCGCTGCCATCCGTCGGCGGTGCACAGAGATCATCAGCCAAAATAACGGCAAAATCTTCAGGGCCGATCATGGGCTCACCACTTAAAATGGCATGGCCAAGTCCAAGCATTTCCCGCTGGCGAATAAACATAAAGTCACAGGTATCCATGACATGACGTATATCTTCAAGGTGCTTTTCTTTGCTGGTGCCGCGAATCTGATGCTCTAATTCATAGCTGGTATCAAAATGGTCTGCGATAGCCCGCTTACCGCGTCCTGTAATAAAACCCATCTGCGATAAATCAGCTTCCATGGCTTCTTCAACACCATATTGAATCAAGGGTTTATTCACGATAGGCAACATTTCTTTCGGCATGGCCTTGGTCGCAGGTAGAAACCGGGTACCGTAACCGGCAACCGGGAAGAGACATTTGCGGATTTTTACCGTTTTAGTCATGGAAACTATCCTCGTTGATTTAGCTTAATTAGTTCAAAGTTAACCTATCATGGTTACCGTCTGGCGTCAGCTAGTGATTGCTTAGCCAGAGCATTTGATAGGGGGCGAGTGGAATTGATTCTTGCTGATTGGCAAGGACTTGACCGCTGACCAGATCACGCCAGCTGTCAGTAATCACCAGATTGAGATCATGTACCGCTAAGGACTGAGTGGTATCGGTGATATTAAACACACAAAAAATACTCTGCTGGCGGCAGAGGCTTTGACGCCAGAAACCGAATAAGTGACTGCCAAGTTGCAACGTATACTGCGTTGCATTCGGATGAAAGGCGGGTTGTTTTCGGCGCAGTTGAATCAGTCTGGTTAATTGCCGATATACCTGTGCATGCACATTTTCAGGGCTATCAAGATAGTCTCTTAATTGAGTGTCCTGCCATTGATGTCGATTAATTGCACGTGCATGGCCTTTATCTTCAACGCGCTGATAATCGTTACTTGTGGCTAATAAACTGTGTAAATAGAAAGCGGGAATACCTTCTAAAGCGAGCATGATGCCGTGAGCGCATATAAAGCGGGGGATTTGCCATGTGTCAGGCCCTTTCAGCGTCCCTTGCATCGCATCAAATAAAGCGATATTAATTTCATAAGGTTTTTTGATGCCATTGGCCGTTGCGCGCCAAGAAACTTCGCCACCAAAACTTTGCATGGTGCTGATTAAGGCTGCAAGCTCCGCATCAGTGAGTAACCCCTCAGCCGGTCGTAAACCAATACCATCATGAGAAGCAATAAAATTAAAATAGGTTGTCCCATGACGGGCAGGCGGCATACTCATCAACCACTGACGAAGGTAATTACACTCGCCCGTCATTAGCGTATTCAACAAGAGTGGCGGCAGAGAAAAGTTGTATATCCAATGAGCTTCATTGCCATTACCAAAATAGCTGAGATTTTCACGATTAGGGATATTGGTTTCCGTGATGATCACGGTATCGGGTTGTGCTTGCTCTGTCAGCAGACGCAATAATCGAACGATTTCGTGGGTTTCTGGCAAATTGAGACAATTAGTACCGGCCTGTTTCCACAAAAATGCGACCGCATCCAGTCGGAACAGACGAATACCTTGATCGAGATAAAATCGTATGATGCGGACAAAGGTTTTCAGTACTGATGGCCGCCGAAAATCCAAATCAGCTTGCGTATGACTGAACGTACACCAGACCTGTTGCAGACCGTTAGCTGTTTCGGTCGGCCTTAACAACGGACTGACACGAGGTCGCACCACCGCATCCAGGCCCGGTTGATCTGCCGAAACAGTATAAAAATAGTCATGACCTTCACCGCTGCCAGCAATAAAGTTTTGAAACCATTGGCTTTCAGTTGAGGCGTGATTAATGACCAGATCGGCCATTAATCGCCATGCCTTGGCAAGTTCTTGAATATCGTTCCAGTCTCCCAAGGCTGGGTTTACAGCGGTAAAATCCTGAACGGCGAAACCGTCATCGCTACAAAATGGAAAGAAAGGCAGGATATGCAGCGTATTTGTGCTGGATTTTAAGTAGTCGTCGGCAAACCGTTTTAGGGTTTGCAGCGGCGGTTCACCTTCGGCCAAAATACTGTTGCCGTAGGTGATGACGGCGATGTCATCAGCTTGCCACTTGTTTTGATCGGCTGGTGTGAGCGGGCAATCTGCCGTCAGCCGCATGATCTCCAGTAAGTCATCGGCTAATTGATGACGTTCGGACTCTTCTAAAATACCACTGTAAACCGTATTGAGGTGTTGTCGACAAATCTGGAGGAGTGGCGGAATTTCGGCAACATTCATCCAGAAAATTCCTCGTGGTCTGCTTCAACCGCTGCATAAAGACGTTCAAAAATATCGGGTAGTGCGCTTTGCACACGACTCCAGCTTGGAATAAAAGGGGTTTCCATCGGATTCTCCAAAAATACCTGACCCGCAGACATGATATTGGCGGCAAATGTCTCAACTGAGGCTTCTTCTTCATGAATATCAAAGCGAAGGCCGTTCATCAGCGCATCATTGCGATACGTTTCAACAAAATCGAGGGCGATACGATAATAGCTGGCTTTGATACTGCGAAAATGCTCAGGGGTAAAAACGACCCCTTTTGTTGCCAGTTTGCGAAATAAAGCCTTGGCAATATCAATGGACATTTTTGAGAGCCCAGCTTTGGGATCCTCAGCGGATAAGTCTTGATGTTTATGGTCATAAATGTCGGCAATATCGACCTGACAAAGTCGATTATTAGCATAATTCCGGTGCATTTCTGATAACACACCAATTTCTAATCCCCAGTCACTCGGAATACGTAAATCGGTCAACACATCCCGACGAAAAGAAAACTCGCCAGAGAGGGCATATCGGAAGCTATCCATGTAATCCAAATAGTCATTGGATCCCATCACCGCCTTTAAAGCACGTAGCAAAGGCGTGATGAGTAGGCGATTTACCCGACCATTGAGCCGTCCTCCTGCTACCCGGGCATAATAGCCTTTGCAAAATTCGTAATTAAATGTTGGGTTTGCAACGGGATAAATCAGTCTTGCCAACATCTCGGTGCTGTAGGTCACAATATCGCAATCATGTAATGCGACTGACTCAGCCTTACCTGACGCAAGAATATAGCCCATGCAATACCAGACGTTACGACCCTTGCCGGCTTCCCGAGGTGCCAGATCTAGTGCCTGAAGTTCAGCATCAATTGCGCGTAATCTTGGGCCATCATTCCAGAGAACCCGGTGGTGTTGCGGCAGTTCACCAAAAAATTGCAATGCCGATTGATATTGGGACTTATCTGCTCGGTCTAAGCCAATGACGATTTCCGACAGATAAGGCACCGTTTTTAATTGCCGAATAATGTCTGGTAAAGCGGCACCCTCCAATTCGGAATACAAAGAGGGGAGTAGTAGCCCTAATGGACGTTGTTGGCTAAAGCGTAATAAATCCTGCTCTAAATCAGCCTGATGCCGGTGCGTCAGATTATGTAATGTAGTGATAATGCCATTTTGGTGAAAATCAGCCATATGAAAGCTCCTGTGCATCCATTGCTGTGGAATGGGAAAGGTTTGAAAGGATCTTCGCTACTCCAGCCGCCCAACCAGCAGGGCCACTTTGCGGTGCAACGAATAACCGGGATTGATTCGGTATTTCTGGTAGAGCATGTACGGGTGAAGGAATAACAAGGCCAATGTCAGCTGTCTGTAGCATGGCAATATCATTTTGACTGTCGCCAATGGCGAGTGTTTGCCATGTTTTTTCAGGTAGATAATATTGATATTGCTGACTTAGCCAACGAAGTGCCTGACCCTTATCGCAAGTGCCGCTGACATGCATAAAACGTCCACCTTGTAAGACATTCGCACCGGCTTGAATAAGGGCATCTCTAAATTCTTTTTGTCTGGCGGGGCTGCCTTGCCAGGCAATCACTTCGCTGAAATCACGGTGAGCAGCGCGGGCGGCCGCATACACATCCAGCCCGGTCAATTTCATAATGCCGTCAATGCCAGCATCACTAAAGCTGATGTAGTCGCCCGAAAAGGCGGATTTAACTGAACCAATTATGGCTTGCCAATGCGATCGGTTCGCGACGAACCGCTTTTGCCAGAAGTGCCCCTCAATCGTCGTTTGTTCAGGTTGTTCTGGAAAGTAACCAATTGGGATAAACACAGCAGCGCCGTTTTCGCTGATAAACGGGTGTGTATTTTTTAAACCGAATCGTAAATGTTCGATTTCTGAACGCGTTTTACTACTCACTGGAATAACGGGTATTCCACGTTGTTCCAGGCTCACTAGCATGGGGGTCGCATCGTCATGTCGATAAGTATGATGGTCGAGCAGGCTACCGTCTAAATCAGTAAAAATTAAAAGTGGATTAGGGCGGTTTGGAGTTTGTTTAATCATCTGAATAATTTCTCTTTGCGAATCTAGCTCGATAATCGCGTGCATTTTATTGGGTAACGTTTTTAAGCAATGCTCTGTTAAGCGTTGGTAAAACTGGATAAAGCGTGCTAATTCCACATCATTCATAATCGAGTTATCAACATGGTCATCGTCTTGTCTGGCTGCTAAGGCTTGTTCTTGCTGACGTCGCCAGGCATAGATGCAATCAAAATCGGGTGCTTTTAACATTAGCCAATAATCAACCAATTGAAACAGATCTTGATATTCAACTAGCTGCTCATTGACATATCGACGCCAAGTGGCATCGACATCCTCTGTGGATTCCAAGGTATTAATTGGTTGCTCAAGCTCAGACAACGCTTGTGGCGTTGCCCCAAGACACCATCCCTCAAAAATAATAATGTCGGGTTGTTGGTTCACGACTTGCCATGCTGTTTCTGAATATCGATCATCAATCGCTTTATTAAAGGCAGGTAATGCAACGGGTAATTGTCCAGATTTAAGAGCAAATAATGTTTTTTTTGCTAGAGCTAAATCATGTGTGCCAGGAACACCTCGGGTCGAGAGAAGGGGATGAACTTGGTTGCCTAGCTGTGCTCTTTGTTGTTTAGTGAGATAAAAGTCATCCAGTGAGATGGTAATAGCTTGGCATTGACAGACTTCTTTCAATAGATGGACGAGGCAGGCCGCTAAGGTGCTTTTGCCCGATCCTTGTGCACCATGCAGTCCAACAAGGAAAGGTCTTTTTGCACTAATTTGGTGCGAAAATAAATCTTCTGCAAGGTGAGAAAACCACCGTTTAATGCGTTCCGAATACTCGCTAGGCAATTGATGCATAGTGAGAAATGATTGTATTTGCTGTGCAGTAACATCCATAGTATTCACGGTATTCCGAATGGGCTGTATTACCTTAACGCAATAATCGTACCGCCTTGCTGTAATCACAAAATCAGTATGTGTATCTCAAAAAAAAGGGGTAAATCCGAAGATTTACCCCAAGCTCAGCACGCAGCGAGAGAGAGAGAACAACATGCTACTGAAAACTACAATTTAAATAATGCATAATCAGTGCCAAAAAAATAATTCAATAAAAACAGTGTGTTATAAAATATGTATTTTGAGAACGTGCACCTAAATGAATCAAGGTACATTTAGGTGCACTGACATTGCTCGGTGAAATGCCATGCTGATATTGATAAAAGACAGGCAAAACCGGTTTGGCTGTTGATTCGTTGGTAGTATGGCATTCCTGAACAATCGTCCAGAACAATGCTTGATATGATTTGGCGCAAAGCTGTGAAGGGGGAATCAGGTAGGTTAGCTGCTTGGTATAAGCCGCTTTTGGCACCTGCCGTATCCTGTATTTAGAAGGATACGGCAGGTGCAGGCGCAAACGGGTTCAGTTCAGGCGTCGATATTTAATCCGCTCTGGCTGATGATCTTTACCATAGCGTTTCCGATAGTCGTCGGCATATTCGGCATAGTTGCCTTCAAAGAAAACAACATTGGAATCGCCTTCATAAGCCAGAATATGAGTGCAGATTCGATCTAGGAACCAGCGATCATGTGATATGACTACGGCCGAACCCGGGAACGCCAGTAAAGCTTCTTCAAGTGCGCGAAGCGTTTCAATATCCAAATCGTTGGTTGGTTCGTCGAGTAACAAAACGTTGCCACCTTCCTTCAACAATTTGGCCATGTGCAATCGGTTACGTTCACCGCCAGACAAATCCTTAACGTGCTTTTGCTGATCCGATCCTTTGAAATTAAAACGGCCACAGTAAGCGCGCGAAGGCGTTTGATAGTTACCAACCTGAATCATATCGCTGCCATCTGAAATTTCTTCGAATACCGTTTTACTGCCATCCAGGTCGCGAGACTGGTTGACGTAGGCTAATTGGACTGTGCTGCCGATGTCGATATCACCCGCATCTGGTTTTTCCTCGCCAGAGATCATACGGAACAGAGTGGATTTACCCGCACCATTTGGACCAATAATGCCAACAATTGCCCCGGCTGGAATGGATAAATTCAGGTTTTCAAACAACAATTTGTCGCCGTACGACTTGGTCACATTATTCAACTCAATGACTTTGTCACCTAAGCGAGGACCTGGCGGGATATAAATTTCCTGCGTTTCATTACGTTTTTGAAACTCACGAGAATTCATTTCTTCAAATTGTTTCATGCGCGCTTTCGACTTGGTCTGGCGGCCTTTGGCACCTTGGCGTACCCATTCCAACTCTGCTTGAATTGCTTTTCGATGCGACGCTTCTTCTTTGGCTTCTTGCTCGAGTCGTTTTTCTTTTTGCTCCAGCCAAGAAGAGTAATTCCCTTCATAAGGAATACCCCGACCGCGATCCAGTTCGAGAATCCAGCCTGCCGCGTTATCAAGAAAATAACGATCGTGGGTAATCGCCACCACGGTACCAGGATACTCCTGCAAAAATCGCTCTATCCAGGCAATTGACTCGGCATCCAGATGGTTGGTCGGTTCATCTAATAAGAGCATGTCCGGGTTATCAAGTAATAATCGACAGAGGGCGACGCGGCGGCGTTCACCACCAGACAAGACACTGACTTTGCTATCCCAGGCAGGCAGGCGCAGCGCATCGGCTGCCCGTTCCAATGCATTTTCCAGATTATGTCCGTCCTTGGCAGTAATCAGGTTTTCCAGTTCGGCCTGTTTTTTGGCCAGGGCGTCAAAGTCTGCATCCGGCTCAGCGTAAGCGGCATAAACCGCATCCAGTTCAGCCAATGCCTCTTTCACATCTGAAACAGACTCTTCGACGATTTCGCGGACCGTTTTGGATTCATCAAGCTCGGGTTCTTGCGGCAGATAACCAACCTTGATATCCGGCATTGGCCGTGCTTCGCCAATGTAATCGGTATCGACACCTGCCATGATCCGAAGTAGGGAAGATTTACCGGCACCATTCAAGCCTAATACGCCAATTTTGGCGCCAGGAAAAAAAGAAAGAGAAATATCTTTGAGGATTTCGCGTTTAGGCGGAACAATTTTGCCCACCCGATTCATGCTATAGACATACTGTGCCATGGCTGGCTCCGTTACGGTAATGATGGGCAGATTTTACCGATGCTGGGCGTTGATTGCGAACCCCATTTTTAATTATTGAAACCCGTCTTTATTGATAATGAATCTTATTTGCATCAACGAAAGAAAGCGGATAAGATAGCTTTATCACGCGCCTTTTATGATATATTGTATCATATTTATGGTTGCTTGCCCAGGTTAACGCTGTCGGTATGTTTCTGCTGGCAGAGTATTGACAAATTGAGGTAAGAGTATGCGTTCTAATGCATCGCAATCGTTTGCAGATAAGGAAATATCACCGATTCAGGATGGTGGTTTTCAAACCCGAATGTTGGAAGTTCAGCCGGGTTTAATCGCCTGTGTCACGTCCGCCTTCGAGACACCTGAACATGCTGATGACGAGCCGGCTCAAGGCGATAACGAATACATTCACCTTAATTGTCTGTTATCTGGCAAATATGCGGCAAAAGTTAAAGATGTTTCACTGCTCTGTGAGCAAGGCCATGTCAATATGGGCTTTTCTGATGGCGAAATTTTTCACACCGAACACTGTGAAAATTTGCTCAATCTTGAATTGATGATTAGTCCCCAGCTTTTATATGAGTTGGCTGGTGAAGAACTGTCGGGTTTAAACTTTGATGCGGATTTAGCTTTTTTCATTAAAAGTGCCTCTCAATGTCAACGTGGCTCAGCGGCGGCATCTAGGGTAGCATCGTTAATTCAGGATGGTGTTGAGCACTCGTTGCTCTTGCAATCTGCAGTATTAGACTGCCTCTACTGGCAATTACTTGCGCTGCGTGGAGATAAGCGTCATCAGGATACGGACAGACTATCTCCTCGAGAAGAGCAGCAACTCAATGTTGCCAAAAGCTATTTACTCACTGATTTGAGTGCGCCGCCAACGATTGCCAGTTTGGCGAAAACGGTCGGTTTAAACCAATGTAAGTTGAAAAAGGGGTTTAAAATTCGCTATGGAAAGAGTATCTACGCTTATTTCCAAGAGGAGCGCATGTTAAGAGCCATGAATCTACTGAAAAATAACAATGTGACAGAAACTGCCATGATTCTGGGGTATAGCAATGTCAGTCATTTCAGTAGTGCATTTCGTAAACAATTTGGCGTGGTACCCAGCGTGGCACGGCGGGATTTAATGCCGGACATTGCGATTGCAATGAATTAGGCTCGGCGCAACCCGGTTTTTTAATCAAACAAGGTTGCCGAGTTTTATTCTAAATTAACCTGACAGGGCCGCCGTCTGGCTTGGTTGTTGTTCTTGATGGCCAGGATAGCTGAGCGTGATTTCTGCTGCCCCCCGAGCACCAGTTAACCAAGTGACTTTGATATTACTCTGATGGGTGATGAAGTGAAGTGCTTCACGCTCCATTTCTCTGACCAGACCCGATAATTCTGCACAGTCCAGATCGTGGAACATAGTTGCGTAGGCACAATTTGAGATACGTAATTGCCATTCGTATTCATGCTTTTGGTTTACATCAAGATGAAACACACCGAGTTGTTGATAATTGCTCATAAAAGCCAACCAGTAGGTGATGATAGCCTGTTCCGGGTCTGAAAACGCCGCAAAGCTCTCTGGCTTTGGCCAAAGCCAGCGCATTTCCATTTTTCCGGTTTCTAGAAACATTTTTCGATATTGTGAGAACGCCGTTTTATCTCCTAATACCTCGCGGGCACAAGAATAGCCGGAAGTAAACATGCTGACGTCTTTGGTGATTGCCTGCCAGCGGGAGTTGTTGGTTGATTCTCGATTCTCGCGATAGGGGGCAAGCAGCTGATTATGTTTCTTCCAACGTAACAACGTTTTAATGACGAATTTGGTAAATCCAAGCGAATTTTGCTTTTGTTTAAGGCTTTGCCAGATATCAGACGTCAGTAAAAACTGCTTTTGCAGTTGGGCCATCTTGGGGTGCGGTTTGTCAAAGCTATACCAGTTCTTGCCAAAGTTGCGAAGTGAAGCAATATCAGGGCTGGCCGAATCAACCCAGCCGAAGTGTTTATCGGCAATGTCAATATTTTCTGCTGTTGCCTTGCGACGGGTTATGCCGCGCTTTGTTAATGCATTGCTGAATTTATCGCGAATATCGGCGGGCAGGTGTTCAGTGCCGAACACACCCTGATAGCTACTCAGCTCACCCTGAAGCCAACAATCTGCAACCGCGCAGGCCATTAATGCCGTTAAATCATAAGAAGAAACAACGCCATGCACAATCAAGCCTTTTTCCGGTTGTTGGTCAGGGTAGACCCATAGGGTTGTATCCGGATCAGCATCTTTTTTGTGCTTCATTGACTGACCACTGGTATAAAACTTTTTGGCAAGATAGTCGACTGCACCGGGTTTGAGGTTGCATCGCGCCAGCATGCGAGCAAAGCCTTGATTCAAATATTGAATCTGATAACGGCTGTCCAGTTCGGTTATTAATACTTTCTCGGCAGTTCGACTATCTGATAAACCGGCAATTTCAGGTGTGGCGAAAGGAATCAAGGCAGCTTTTTTGCTTTGCCCTGGAAACAGGAATTGGCTGTGTTTGTCTTTCCACGGGGTTTTGTTCGTAAACCGTTGCCTGCCCCGATAGCAATCAATTTTGTTTCGGAAACTGGCAAGCATCGCATAGGGGCTGGTTTCCCCGCCACCATAGGCCGCGCCCATATGCAAGCGCACGCGATAAATCCCTTTTTCGGAAGCCTGCTCGCTGGCTAATTGCATCAGCAATAAGGTCGATAAACCAGGGGTAAAGCCCATGCCGGTAAACAGGCCACGACCATGGTTTTCTGCTTGTTCATGTAGCGATAAAATTTTATCGGCAGCATCAAGACTGTCATTGATATCAATTGCATCGACACCCGCTTCAATACATAACTGGTGTGGCGTATTACCAAACTGGTCCATCGGGCCAAGCGCAATAATGGCCAGATCATAATTGGCTATGGTTGTTACAGCGGATTTTTTGTCATTAATATCAAGCACGATGGCTTGTATATTTTCTGGCAGTTCGGCTTTTTGTTGTTGGCGGCGTGCCGCACTTGCAATGATTAAATCGGGATAGGTTTTGCTGAGTTGGCTGACGATGCGTTTACCGGTTTCACCACTACCGCCAATCACGATCACTTTTTTATTGAACGATTTCATTGGCAGATCCTTATTTATTTTCGATAGACTTGGCGGTGTTAAATGTCAACAGACCACTCGCTTCAAGGTCTTGCATGAAACGCTGGCTTGTCATGGCTTCATGCAAGGAATAGACCCCCGGGCCGGCTGTTTTGCCATCAAGCACTGCTCTGGTAGCAATGGCCATAATCGCGCCTGTTGCCTGATAGGTATCTGCCAACATCAACTGGGCAGTAACGGGGTGGCCTGACTCATAAGTGATATCAACCTGAATCCCATAGGCGGGTGCCAATTTGCGCATATCCTTTTTAGAGGCTTTAGCCATCCATTTTGCCGCCCGATCAATGCCTTTGCGGGATTGATACAGGCGAAAAACTTTGGCAATAAGCGCAACAAAAGTGGCTCTTGGGCCAATGTTGGCACCAAAGACGCGGGCTGTTTCAATATCGTATTGTTTAGCCAGGCGGGTGATTTCTTCTGCGTAAAGCAGCATGGTTGAGACACGGCCAATTGGATCTGGAAAATGGGCTTTATTGGTTGCTTTTCGCATCGGGACCTTGACCATTTGATGACGATGGATAAAGCAAAAGCCTTTTTCGTTACCGAAATCCCCTAAGCCATTGATGATGTCCCAGGCGGAGTTGTAGCTCCAGGCATCTCTGCCAACATACTGCACATCCAGCTGTTTTACTTTCCTGCCCTGTGCCGTTGCATCAATAACATACTTGGGAAACATGCCAGACAAGCCCGGCAATAAACCCACATTAATAATCAAGGGAATTGTACTGGCAGTGATAGCTTCAGCTTGCTCAAGACGATGCCAGACTGGATCATAGCCGCCTGCATCCACCAACGGCGTTTGAGTCTTTTTACAAACCTGGGCGACCGTGTCACCGACAATTCCTGAGGGGCCGATACAAGAAATCATGACGTCAGCCTGATGACAGGCAGCAATCAAGGTTTTCTCGTCATTCACATCAAGTTGCAAGGTCGCGATTCTATCGCCGAATCGAGACTGTAATGCTGATGGGATAGCGCGTATTGTCCGTGAGGCAAGCGTCAGATTTGCAGTTGTATTCTTTAACAGGTGTGTCGCTGCTTCCATGCCCACTCTGCCGAAACCGCCTAGGATAAGTAAATTTTGGTTGGCCATGGTTTAGTTTGGAATAGGTTTAATTTAAAGATGTCGGTATGGAAAAACGTGGTGCAAATGATGTGAGGCTATCCGTGCTGCTCCCGAAGTAGCGGAGCAGCACGGATAACAAGTTACTTAAAAAGTGGTTGCCACTGTGATACCAAATGAGCGTGGGTCACCTGCTTCAGCGGTTGGACCAAAGCCAAATTCAAACTCGGCTTTAGAGTAGTACTCATCCAAGGCATTTTTCACCCACAAGTAAGCACTCCAGTTATGTGATTCAACACCAATTCTGGCATTAACCAGGTTGTAGGCATCTTGTTTAAGGGCATTTGGCGCATCGAAATAGTAAGAGTCGATGTACTGGTTATCGATACGGGTAAACAAGGTCAGCCCATTGCCCAGAGGGCGGCGGTTTTGTATCGACAAGTTTGCGGTAAATTTCGGTGCATTCGGTAACTTGTTATCCGAGTAATCCTCAGGTGCAAACGTGGCGAGATTAATACCTTGATAATCATCAAAAGTCGCATCCGTATAATTACCCGCTAAGGAAATCAACCAGCCATCGGCAGGTTTAAAGCGCAGCTCCAATTCAACACCCTGGCTTCGACTTGATGCAGCATTGTCAGTGATGATGGTGCCTGAAGACAGTAATTGCTGAACTTGCTGATCATCAATATCAATCAGGAAGAGAGCACTGCTTAACTCAAGCCGGTCATCCAGAAAGCGACTCTTGAAACCCACTTCATAATTGATGCTGCTTTCAGAGTCATAGGTTGGATTTTCCAGGTTAGGATAGAGTGTATCGAAGCCACCTGCGCGATACCCCTTACTGATAGAACCGTAAATCAAGCTGTTATTCTCAGTCAGGTACGATAAAGCAACTTTTGGCAGCAACTCATTAAAATCATCGTCACCGCTAAAGGTCGCGAAGGTACCACTGGATTCGCCGTTGATTTTGACGGTTGCTTCACGTTCTTCGTGATCTACACGAAGCCCTGTGGTTAGGGTTAGTCTATCGGTAAGAGCAAAGTCTAACTGACCAAAAGCAGCATATCCTGTGTTTTCACGTTTAGAAGCAGTCGCATCAATGTACGGACCACCTTGTCCAAAAGCAGTGAAATCAGAAACGTTCACGCTGTCGACATCAAACTCACTCTTGTAAGCGTAAAGCCCAAACAGCCAGTCAATCCAATGATCATGATTCGATGCAAAGCGAAGCTCTTGGCTAATTTGTTGATGCTCTTCTTCAGTGGTACTGGTAAAGGAGAATCCTGGCATACTGCCGGCATCTTGGTCGGCACTATTTAAACCATCCCATTGCTGCCAACTGGTAATAGAGGTGATGTCAACATTATCTCCCGCCCAGTCCAGGGTTAATGCTGTGCCAAATGAATCGCGTTCATCAACGCCATCAAAGTCATTGCTAATTTCATCAGGATCATCCTCAATAGCGGCTGCCGGGCCAAAGGCATAGGAATCACCACGGAATTTTTCAAAATTCATTGCCAAGGTGGCTTCCAGGCGATCGGTTGCAAACCAGCGTAATGTGCCACGGCCACTGTAATCTTCGCGTGCACCGTAATCATCGCCATTGAAGGTGTTATCGATATAACCATCAGATTTTAAGGCTGAGATGGCGCCACCAAAAAACAGGCTGTCTTCCACCAAAGGAGTGCTGAAGTTACCGAGAAAACGGTGTTGATGGAGGCTGTCAGTTGAAATTGACGCCCGTCCTTCAGTGCGGTTTGTCGGTTGTTTGGTGACGATATTAATGACACCCGCTAATGAGTTGCCGCCATAAAGTGTGCCTTGTGGGCCACGCAACACCTCAATACGCTCGATATTAAGCAGATCCATATCGAACATACCGTTACTGGTATAATTGACACCATCAACGTAAAAGCCAACAGTAGGATCGGTAAACAGGCCTGGACCAATGCCACGAATAAAGATATTACTATCGCGACGGCCACCCCAGGTAAAGTTATGCAGGTTGGGCACGTATTGACTGATTTCAGTTAAAGATTCAATACCGGCATCTTCAATGGTATCGCTAGTCATCACAGAAATACTGGAGGGGATTTCCAACACTTTGTCTTCCCGCTTTTCTGCGGTCACAACAAAGGTTTCCAATGCGCTGGTATTTTCGTCGTCAGCTTCAGTGTTAGCGAATGCACTGCCTGTTGTCAGACTCAGCAGCATTAGCGAGCTAAGTAGTCGCGGTTTGGGGCTAAATCCTCGTTTTGTGGGCGATTTCATATCAATTGATTTCCATTTTGTTTGAGATATAACGTAATCCCCATTTTCCGGTGCACTGCTAGTGGGCACTACCCATAAAGGGTTTTTTCCGCCCCATTCTGGATAGAGTTCACAAAAATTAAGCAAAAAACGTTTAAATATGAGCCACCGTGACACTTTCCGCATCCGTCAGGTCCAGGCTGTCGAGCTCGGCAGCAACACTTTCAAGCAGTTGTTGACCGGCTAGCGGGTTGGTCACGGTATTGAAAAAACTGATCATTAATAGATTTTCTTTGCTGAGATTAAAGCAAAGTGTCGGGCGATTGTTGAGCTGAGCTCCCCCCAGGTCTTGTGGGACAGAATTAGCGGTGACGTCCGTTTTTAAATACGTCGCACCCTGCATTAATGTGGGGTTGTGATTTAACGTAATATTATCGATATTGGCAATAATATACGAAACCGGATCGTTGGTTTTATTGGCCATACCACTGCCAAGCGCAAATTCCAGCAGTTTGTACATGCTGATATCTTCTCGCTTTAACCGCGCGTTAAAAAGTCGATCATTAATACGATCTGCGATGCTCATCAATGGCATACGTGCATCTACGGTCACTGGCAGGTAAGCAATGTAATTACCGATAAAACGTTTGCGCATTGGTGCATTAAAAATATCGATCATCATGCGGAAACTGATTTGATACGCGGTTGGTTGATTCTTGAATTTGCGATTAACGGCATAGGTTGCTTTGGCAATCAAGGCACAAATCAAGTTGTTTGGTGATACATCCGGACAGTGTTGATTTGCATAATCAATGAGGCTCGACATATCGAAACGCTGCACTAATGGCGTGGCTGAGGTTTGTTGAAATTGTTTAAATTGATTCGGTAACTGTTTGTGTGAGGTACTATGCTGCGCTTTATCAGACACTTTGTAAGTCATTAATCGGGCGATATTCTTGATATGTTGCCAGCGACTAATTTCGATTATAGGCTGTGTTTGTTTGCGTAATGCAAACACGTCATCTGGCGTCGGCGAGGTCAGTGCGCTGACCGCATCTATGGTGGTTTGTTGTGCTTGTTTATCATCGGTCAATAATGCGTTGTAGAAAGTAATAACGTGATTAAACATCATCGTTGCGGATTTGCCGTCGCAATAACTGTGTTTTCCGGTTTGTAAAATAATGAACTGCGTCGGCTGAGTCGGTTCAAGACACAGGGTGAAATGCATTGGGGGGACTTTCGGATCCTCACTTGTCATGCCCACATTTTGATAGGCCATACTCAGTACCTCATCCAGTACGGCGTTGTCATCAATTGAAAATAACGGTTTGATGAAGTTTGGTGTTTGCCACTGGCCTCGATATTTTTCCAATAAAACCATTTTTTTCTGCAACCGAGGCACTTGACTCAAGAGGGTATTGACACTCTCTTCCAGCAAATCCGGATCGATGCTACCGGAGAAACGATAGGCAAAAATAAACGTGATGCCACAACGCACCATGGAGGCATCCAGTTTGGAAATTTGTTGATTTTTAAAGTTGCTAAGCATAGCTGTGCCTGTCAATTGAAGTGAATGATGTCAGTCTGAAAAAGAAAGGCGTTGTTACTGGCAGATGAGGGTTTGCCAGTCGGCCAGCGTGGGCGAGACAATCAATTGAGTAAAGGTGACTTTACTGCCTTTGGCGCGGCAGTAATTTACCAACTGCAGGATATGCATTGAATCCAGCCCGCTTTCCAGTAGATTATCCTGTGCATCAATGTGCTCAATAAAAGGGGCTAGTGTTCGAATATAGTCAACGAGTTCCAGTTTATTAAGGGGCGCTGTCTCACTCACATTACTATTCCTGATTTTGGGGTTAAGTTAATTGGTCTTTATCACGCTATAACGGTCGTGCGTTATTGCTCGGACTTCTCTCCAGCAGTTGTCTGTCCGGGTTTATCAAGATGGCCGCGGGTTCATACTCCAGTTCGATATTTATGAATGCGCGGCCATGTTCGAATTGGACAAGCTGGTCAAAAAGAAGCGGCGAATTAGGTTTTTGGGATGTTATCTGTACGCGAACAAAGCCGTTGTATTCAGCCGCAACATCTTTTCCATTCAGATAGCGATATTGGGTGGCCGAGAAGGTTGCCTGAACCCGGTAGCGGCCTTGATTTCGGGGTGAAATGTCGGTTTGCTCTATCTGAAAGTCATAAAAACGGCTGTCATGAAACAAGGGATCGAGTTGCTTTCTCTGCGCCGCTTTGGCTTGACTGAGAAGTTGTTTTACCAGGGCGCCGCTATTGGTAAATGGGGCTGAGCTCAGTTGCCGGTGTGACGAGTAAAATCGTTTTAACAGCTGATGATAGGCATCTTGCCCCAGCAGTTTGTAGGCAGAAAACAGAGAGAGTGTTGCCTTGTGGTTGGCATACGCTTCATCATCAAGGTACCTGACGGCCGCTTCCTGTTGATCTTCAGTGGTCCGTTGCCGTAAATACGCATCACTGATTTGATCAATAAAGTCGGTACTGGCTGGTTGGCCAAATTTGTGTTCAAGTGCCCGAAGTCCCTCAACTGCGGGAATAGCCTGCGTGATAAGTTGATGGCCTTGCAGTGCGGCGACAGCGATTTGCTGCCACCAGATACGACTGATATCCCGTGTTATTTGATAAGTTATCCAGTCTGACGTTGCTGACGGTCGCTTGTCATTCAGCCAGGCCTGTTTTTCCGGGATAATAACGAGATTGCCACTCACCTGCGTTTCAGCCATGCCGTTGGGAATTTCGGCGATGCGAAGTTGTTGGTAGGGGAAGGTTCCCCATTGTTCAGTGCCTGCTGACAAGGCCAGTTTGGCCGCATCGATCATGCGCTGTACGTTGTAGTGATGCGCCGGATGTGCATAGATTTCAATTTGAACCGGCGGATCGCCATTGTCTGGCTGCCAGCTTGCGCTGGTGAGTTGGTAACGGCCGGATACCATTGGCAGATGCCACGGCGTGACTTGCCTGTTTTCATACATACAAACTTGACGTTGCGCTTTAACCTGACAGGCTGTTCCGTTATCAAACGCTGCAGTGCCGGGGGTAAGCGCGCGTTGATTGACTGCGGTGCTGATTTGGATCCGACTATTTATGAGGTTGGCATCATCAGAATCAATGAGAGCAGAAACCAGAGCAGCCTTATCATGGCTGGGTAAAGGCTGACGTTCGCCAAGTTGGTAGATTTTTCTGAGACCCGCTGTTGTCAGCTCTCGATCCCGGATATAGCCAAAAGTTGGCCACATGGTGTGAGCAAAATAACTGCCATCCAGCACGATAGTACCGTGATAATCAAACTCTGCATTACTGAAATTGTGATAGGTCGCATCAAGTTGCAGGTTTAAGGTCGCCTGCTCGCCGGGACGCAGCGGTGACGGCAGTGGATACACCAGCCGTCGATGGGTTAAATCATGCTGCGTTGCCTGAAGCGGTTGTTCATCATAAGTTGCCAAGAGGATTTGCGTGAACTCAGCATAATTGAGCGTTAACGCTTCTATGGGCGTGGTGTAAAGGTTCATCAAGGTGAGATCGGCAGCATATTTGGCCTGCCGGTCAGCAGGATACAGATCAACCTTGAGATCGGCAAAGACGATTTTGGGTTGTAGCACCCGTCGCGTAGGGCCATATTTTTTTTCGTAATCAGCCTGATCTGCCTGTGCTTGCTGACTGCTTTGGTAATTATTGTTTACCACCATGTCACGGTGTATTGAAAAGGCACTCCAGCCAAAAATACCCGTAAACAGAAGCGCCAGTGACACACTGACAGTACCCAATCGGTTTGCACTTTGCTTGAGACGAATGGCAAAGGGGGCAGCTGTACCCCTTGGCCACAGCCAATAAGCGATCATTATCAAAGCCGCATACAGCGACAACCAATACACGGAAAACCGAAGATTACGCTGCAAAAATTGGCCACTGGCATCAAAGTCAGATAATTGAACAAAAAAGGGCCAAGCCCATAACAGCATGAAGTTTTCAACGGTTTTTAATTCATTGAAAATCGCGGGTGTGATGCAGATGATGATGGCGACTGCTTGTGCCAATGCTTTATTTTGAAATAGCGCGTAGCTAAATAATGCAATTAACACATAGGCCAGCATTAATGGCAGTAACACCAAAAAGGTGATGTGGCCCATCATTAGCCAGTTAGTGTCAAAAAAGCCCTGACCGAATTGAATGATTAGAACAGATAAGCCAGGTATCAAAGCGAGCGTGGCGGCCATGAGCACGGCACCAATCAATTTGGTCAAAAACAAAGACCACGTAGGCACCGGACAGGACTCAACCAGTTGATTAAGACGATAATTCCGCTCCCGGTCAAACAACTCAATCGAGAAAAATGCAGCGGCAACCAAGGTAAATATCAGGCTGGGATAAATCAATGCAGGCATCAGAATGAAGACTTTGGGCAATAACTTGCCAGTGCCCTCAAAATCAGTCGATTCATAAGAAAAACCAGCCAAGACCAACATGGCGATTAACGTTAACATCGACAGATAAAAAGCTTTGTTTTTAAAGATGATGGCAAAGGCCTGATAGCCAGAGATCAGCGCGTGCTGAAGCCAATAATGCCAGTTCGCCGCTGTCAGCGTGTCAAAATGGATACTACGCGGTGCGAGAAAAACCGCCGGCGTGTCTGCATCTTGTATGGGCTCTTTTGTCTGTTTAGCCCCTCGGTGTTTTGCTCTTTCTAATAGTTTTCTGAGATCAAATCGCCATAGCGCCAGGATTAAAAATACGGCTGCTAAGCCGATGTAAAGCAGGCGGTTTTGCAACAGTGCACCTTCAAGAGACAGGAACCGTTGCATGCGTTCTTCAGCCGTCCAGTAATAGATTTGGCCTTCAACCGTCACTTTACCCAGCGGATCCAGAACCTGGACCAGTGTGGATTGTGGTGCACCATCACCATAAATGGCGGTGATCATGACAAACAGACCGACGGCAAGCATCATCATGGCGTAAACCGGTCCATTGCGACCAGTTATCGCCGTCAAGGCGATAGTGAGTGAGCCATAGACGAAACAGGCAGGCAACACCCAGATCAAAAAAGCGTGGCCAATATGCGCCCAGGGTGTTGCAATGTAATCGGCAGGATCATGGGTGCCAAGCGTAGTGGTTACCCATGGCATGGTAATAAACGCAGCCGCAACCGAACTCATGACCAAAATAAATATCAACATACTGGCCAGATATTTACCCAAAAAATACGATTTACTGTTGATAGGATAGCTGTAAAGCAGCTCAGCCGAGCCAGATTTCAAATCTCGCAATAACGTTGGCAACATAAGGGCACTGCCAACGGTCGCTGCCCAAAAGGTGTAATACATAAACAGGTAGTAAACGGTGTAAGGCGCGTTTCTGGCAACTCGGCCACTTTGGATTAACACATCCCATTCCCCAGCCAGCATTTCTCGATAAGCCATCAGAAATAACGCCAGAAAACACACCCAAGTGCCGATGGAAGTCAGGCGATATCTGAGCTCAAATAAAAAACTGCTCTTAAACATGCGCGTCTTCTGTCCTTAAATAGCGAGCTCGGGGATATAGCTGAAATAAAAATCTTCCAGGTCAGCTGCTTTAGGGATAAAGCCTTCGCCGGGGTTATCCTGGGATTGAATAATCACCTGAACCTCACCTTGCTGGAGGCGGGTGGCAATAACCTTGTATTTGCCGCGATAGTGTTCCAACTGTTCAGGGGTGACCGTCTTGCGCCAGAGTTGGCCTTCAATGTCTGCAATCAATGTAGCCGGAACCCCTCTGGCCAGAATTTGCCCTTGGCTGAGAATAGCCATGTCCCTGCACAGATTGGTCACATCGCCAACGATGTGAGTTGAGAGGATGACAATCGCTTGATCGCCCAAACGGTGCAAAATACCGTAAAAACGGTTTCGTTCAGCCGGATCAAGGCCCGCCGTGGGTTCATCGACAATAATGACTTTGGGATCTGAAATCAGTGTCTGGGCAATCCCAAAGCGTTGACGCATCCCGCCTGAGAACGTATCCACATTTTTGTTTCTGGCGCTGGTGAGGTTCACCAGATCCAGTAAATAATGGACTTGTTGCTGTCGTTTTCTGGCATCAGTAAAGCCTTTTAAGCGGGCAAAATAATTCAGTAGTTCGACGGCACTAGCATTGGGGTAGACACCAAAATCCTGAGGTAAATAGCCCAGCAGTCGCCGAAATTTCTGTGGATTTTTTAAAATGTTCCAACCATCAAATAAAATCTCGCCCTCATCGGGTTCTTGCAAGGTTGCCAAGGTACGTATAATGCTGCTTTTTCCAGCGCCATTGGGACCAAGCAGACCAAACATACCCTGACCAATAGTCAGATTGACCTGTTTCAGGGCATGAACGCCATTTGAGTAAGTCTTTGAAATATTTTTGATGGTGAGTTGCATGACTTGTCTTACCTGTGATGACCGGGTTATTCCGGTGTGTGATTTTTGCTGGCTGAAGGCAGTGGTAAACTGTGCCGATAAGTTTTATCGCCATGTTGACGAGTAATAAATTCGACATTCACGCCAAAAACAGTCTGTATTAACGCCGAATGCATGAGGTCCAACGGCGGGTTATCAGCAACGATCTGACCCGCACGCATCGCAAGGATTCGGTCGGCGTATTGGCTTGCCTGATTGATATCGTGCAACACCATAATGATGGTTATCTGATGATGCTGATTCAGCTTTTCGAGCAGATTCAGTACTTCTAGTTGATGACCAATATCGAGGTAGGTAGTGGGTTCATCCAACAGTAAAATATCGGATTGTTGTGCCAATGCCAGTGCAATCCAGGCACGTTGGCGTTCCCCTCCAGACAGTGTTTGAAAGAGGCGGTGTTGTAACGGTGCCATGGCGGTGGCATCCAGTGCCCAGTCCACAGCATCAATATCCTCTTGACTATTTTGTCGAAACAAACCTTGATAGGGAAAGCGGCCATGACTGACCAGTTGCTTAACCGAAATACCTTCAGGGGCAATCGGGTTTTGCGGTAATAGTGCCAGACGTTGTGCCAGCGCTTTGCGTCGCCACCGACCAATATCGCGGTTATCCAGCAGAACGTTGCCAGCCAGTGGCATGAGTAAACCCGCCAAGCCACGTAATAACGTCGATTTGCCACAACCGTTGGGACCAATCAGACAATGGATTTTGCTGGATTCAAATTGCAGTGAGGTCGACGGAATCACGACCTTATCCTGGTAGGATAACGAGAGATGGCGGGTTTCAAGCATTAGCTTTCCCTGCTTTGGCGTTGTAATAAAAAGAGCAGCACCGGGATGCCAATCAGCGTTGTCAGTGCCCCGGCAGGCAATTCCAGCGGATGCACCAAGATACGACTCAGAATATCGGCGCCCAGCGTCAAACAACCGCCCAGCAGCAAGGTGCTGATCGTTAAATGTGAAAGTTGATTGCCAACCAGTAGGCGTGCCAGATGGGGAACGATTAAACCGACAAAACCAACCGGGCCAGCGACCGCAGTGGCACTGGCGGCTAATGCGACGGCAATGCTGATGGTAATAATCCGCCACTGAAAAACAGATAAGCCGAGAGAATGTGCCAGATCATCATTAAATCGCAGCAGCGCCAAGGGCCGTTGAACAAGGCACAATGCCAATAATCCCAGTACCGTCCAGGGCAGTATGGTATAGACATGGCTAAAGTCACGACCATAAAAACTGCCAGCCAGCCAAAGAATACTGGTTTCAGTGCGACCGCCACCCCATGCCAGAATAGTCCACATCACGGCCGCGTTCAGTATGGCACCCACGGCCACCCCATTAAGCGCTAATTTGGTGGGATTCATACCAGAACGTTTGGACAGGCTGAGTACCAGCGCCGCTGTCAGCAAGCCGCCCAAAAGTGCGGCAAAAGGCAGCCACGTTAACGACACCACCGTTTTACCTGAAAATAAGGTGCCGTTGATGATATCTGCAACTAACAAAAAGATGACGATCATCAGGCTGGCGCCACCAGACACGCCGATGACACTGGGATCAGCCAGTGGATTTCGAATCACCGCCTGTAAGATCAAACCGGCGAGCGCAAAATGGACACCAACCAAAACAGCCAGCAGGGTGCGCGGCAGACGCAAATTCCACAACACGTCGTAGGCCGTGTTGCCAATTTGCCCATCAAACAACCCACTATAAACCTGCTGCGGCGTTAATGAAGCTGATCCCATTAAAAGAGAACTGATTACCAGTACCACAAGCAGGCTTATCAGGAGACTCAATACGGCTGTAAAGCGGTGCTGTCCAAGCTGTCCTCTGAGATATCGGCAAACCGCAGAGCACACTTTTGGCCAATAGCTTGAACGACTCACTGAGGTTGCCGCCGAATCAGCACAACAAATAACGGGCCGCCAATCAGAATACAAAGTATGCCAACAGGCACTTCCTGAAATTTGGCCAGTAAATCGGCACTACTGACCAGCGCAGCGCCAATCAACGCCGACAGCGGTAAGACAAAACGATGATTATTCGCGGCAGGCATACCCAAGGCAAAACGAGACAGATGCGGGGCGATTAAACCAACAAAACTGATTGGCCCAGCAACAGCGACAGTTGCCGCGGTCAGGACGACAGCAACGATACCCAATGCCAGCCGCCACCACTGTATTGCCAGGCCCAGCGAATGCGCAACTTGTTCATCAAGCATTAACAGATTGAGCGGACGGGCAAAACCAACTCCAATAATTAAACCGGCAATCACGTACGGGTATAACAGCTGAACATGTTGCCATGTCAGGTTTGCCAGACTGCCAGTAAGCCAATAATAAATACCTCTCGCATCGGCATCAGCGGAAACCAGCATCACCGTGATAGCAGCCATAAAGAATAGGGAAATGCTCATGCCGGCTAACGTTAAATTAATCGGGTTTAACTGTGTTTTCCAGGCCAGTGCAAAAGTTAAAGAGGCCGCCAGCATGCCGCCGAGTGTGCCGAATACCAGTCGACTTGAGGTATCAAAGGTAAAAATGACAAAACTGATGACAATCGCGAATGCGGCACCAGAGGTCACCCCCATCAAACTGGGTGAACCTAGCGGATTACGTGTGATGGATTGGACAATTGTGCCCGCCATGGCCAATGCCGAACCGGCAAGAATGGCAACAATGTAACGCGGAAAGCGCAACTCCCAGACAACAAAATCCAGAGTTGAATGACTGCGGACTGACAAAATTTGCATCAGGGTTACGAAGTCCAGATCAAAATCGCCGAGCAGCAATGCACCCAGCCCGGATAAGAAAATGACCAAAACGGCCACCAGAACAACTGGCAGCAAGGTCAGAAAAGGGGTATCAGCAGGAGCAGATGGCACGGCCATGATGAGCGTTAGGATCGACTTTGATTAATTCTCGGTAAAAGTCATTGCGGTTGCACGGGCAGCAGCAGGGATATCAGCCGGTTCTGGAAAGTGATCCGGATAGAACAGATAAGCCAGCTCACGCAAAATCATATCCCGGGCAATGGGGCCGTGTGGCATGACATATTGATCACCGACACGATAAGCACGACCATTTTTAACCGCACTTAACCGATGCCAGACAGGGTGATTCTGGATTGGACCGGCATCACCTTTGAAGGAGACGATAATGTCCGGATCAAGCTGCAATAGGGTTTCCATAGAAACTGGTGCGGAATCCAGTGGCTGAACATCGGGTTGTGGACTGTCGCCGATAGCGTTATGTGCCTGTAAAGCAGAGACGATTTCCATGGTTAAATGATGATTATAAAAGCCATAAGGTACATCGGCCCAATGCCATAAAAAAACCACACTGGGACGACCAGGCGCTTTCGCTTGATGGGCTTTCAAACTGTCAGCAAACTCGGCATTCAGTTGTTTGCCTTTATCCGCTTCGCCGAGTGCAGCGCTGACAGCCTCGACGCTTTCAACCGAATCAGCATAGGTCACCAGATCAAAAGCTAGAAACTTGCCTATTTCTTCAAATTTTTTTTCAAATGGCTCGGTATAGGTACGAATACCAATGGTCAGATCCGGATTAAGTTCGGTGAGTAACTCCATATTGGTTTCATGGATTTCCCCCAGATCAACCATATCGTTAATCGTATCCCCCAGAAAAGCTGACTGCTGATGATTCAGCGTTGACATACCGGTTGCCTGTTTTCCCAGTGCTGCCAACAGATCAGCCCCAAATGCGGAGATAGAGGCAATCGACTCTGGCTGGGCGTTAAAGGTCACCTGTTTGCCCCGATCATCGGTAATGGTCAACGGGTAGTCGGCACTATGCGCGGAGAGACTAAACCACAAGGGCATCACGGATAGCAATATGGCCTTGGATAAACGCATGCTTGTCTCCTAAAGAATCAACCAATCAAAACCTACTAACATCCGTTAAATCTGAATACGGCGCTACCCAGATCGGTAAAATAATGCTCTCAAATGGATCATCAGGGCAGATAAAGCTGACGTGAACCAGCGCCTTGTGTCTGATGACAAATTTTGGTCAAGGCGCGAACAACCGCTTGTTGCTCTGGCCTTAGATAAAAATGACCGCCTTTAAAACTGAGTAGTCTGAAGTTGGCTGTTGTCTCTGCCTGCCAGGCATCTGCATCGCCTGGATTTAACTCTGTATCGGAATCACCAGTCATGACAGTAATCGGGCAGTTAAGCGGCGTTGTTGGCAGCACAGGTTGATAGGTCTCTATCAATTGATAATCGTTACGCATTAATGGCAATACAATTTCTGCCAGTTCCGGGTAGTCCGCCAGATTGACTTGGGAACCATCAAGTTTTTTTAACTCAGTCATCAAGGCTTTATCACTTTGCTTGTGTAAATCGCCAACATGACGGCGCGTTGGGGCTTCAATAGCAGAAATCACTAAATGCGTTGGTAAGGGTAATTTTTGACGCAGCAGTGCCAGATACAATTCGTAAGCGACGGCCCCACCCATACTGTGACCGAAAAGCACATAAGGTTTGTCCAGTACTTCTTCCAAGCCTTCACTTAACTGGGCTACCAGCTCGGGCATGGAATCAATCAAAGCATCATTAATACGCGCTTCCCGGCCAGGATACTGAACTGAAACCACTTCTATGGAATCTGGAAAGGCGGTGCTCCAATGCCTGAAGAAACTGGCAGAGCCACCAGCATGTGGCAGCAAAATAATACGCTGGCTAGCACCGGGTCGAGCCTGATAAATGCGAAACCACTTCTCGGCAACAGACTGGATCGCAGGTCGCAACGCGACAGATTCAGTAAACATAACTGACTATCCTCATATTCAATATTATATTTAACGTGGTTCAGGCAGCACCAACATCACGCATCAGCATTGTGAAATTGATCTGTTAATGATTTCAGGTAACCCTTGGTAACGCTAAAGCTCTCAATACCATGGCTGGCAGTAACTTGCTGCAAGTTTTCTGTGCTGTATTGATGATGCCCGCCATTATCCATGTCATCGCCGAAATACAGATTGACGAAACCCAGAATAAAGTTATCATCCAACGCGTTTTTCCAGTCCTTGAAACTGTTAGCCATGATCGAACAGCCAAGCTCATTACACCATTGATATACCGTTTCAACAGGTGTGCTTTGTTCAGAAACCAGGTGAAAATTCTCGCTTTTGCCGGTTTTACTCAGTGTAATGGCAACAATACAATCCGCCACATAATCTACAGGAACAATGTTGACGGCAAGTGATGAAGCGGGATAGGACTTGATGGCAAGACACGCCCGATAAAACTTCAAGAAGGCATCATCATTAATAAACGGTTTTTCGCCGGTATCCCAGGTAATCGTACCCGGACGCAGGATGTTAACGGGCATGCCGTGTTCACGTGCATAGCCAAACAAGGTTTCCGCCATGATTTTTGACTGCTCATAAGTCAGCGTAACGGGTCGCCAGTGCATGACCGGTGTGTGCTCTAATACCGGCTGTGCAGTATCTTCTGGTAAGGCATGATGAACACCAATGGTGGAAATGTAGTGAATCGGCTTGATTTTCGTTGTACTTGCCAGCGATAAAATATGGCTGACCCCCTCAACATTGGTTGGATATAGTCCGGAAAGGGGATCCATCAAGTTAATAATCGAGGCATTATGGATTACTACATCAACGTTTTCAGCAAGATGCTGATACGCTGTATCACTCAGGCCGAATTTTGGTTCTGATAGCTCGCCAGGCAGAATAGTAAGGCGTGAGGTATTGAGTTCAATATTCAAGCCTTTTTCTGCTGCAGAATGAATTAGACGTTCAATGCCATGTTCCGGGTCATCACAACGTAGTAAACAATAAAGGTGATAATCGGTATCGCGTAATAAGCGGTTCAGTAAATAACTGCCAAGATAGCCACTCGCACCGGTTAATAAGATAGTTTTAATGGATGATGTTGCCTCGTAAGGCTGAGCATCTTTCAGACCAGCCATTGCATGACTCGCCATTTTGGACAGGTCAATACTATCTAACCATTCAGTTTTTGCGGCATTGGATTGTTCCAGCGCAAACACCATGGCACTGAACGTTGGATTATTAAAGATCAGATCAATATCTGCTGGATAACCTTCGGCGAGGAAAGCGCTCAGCAGATTGATAGCCGTCAGGCTGGAACCACCGATACTGAAAAAATCATCATGACGTGACAGCGTTTCGATGTTTAGTAACTCACGCCAAATTCGAGCGACATTTTGCTCTAACGGTGTCTCAAGAGGCGCTTCAAAATCTGCCTGATGGTTCTTATTTTCTGATAAGGTTTTTTGCAATGTTTTTCGATCCAGCTTGCCATTGCTACTCAACGGTAATGACGGCATTATCATTAAATTAGCTGGAATCATATAACCGGGCAGGCGCTCGGTTAAAAAGTGATTTAATTCGTTTACCAGACTTGAATTCTGCAGTGGTGATGTTTCATCGGGTACAACTGCTGCCGCTAACAGTGCCGGGGAGCCGATACAGACGACCGCAGCACTACGAACACCCTCATGGCTGCAAATGACCGCTTCTACTTCGCCAAGCTCAATACGTTGACCATGAATTTTGACTTGGCCATCGTCACGTCCTTGAATTTCTATGATGCCATCTGGGCGATAACGCCCGAGGTCACCTGATCGGTATAAACATTGGCCCGTGTCTGGATGATAGATAAAGCGCGCCTTGGTTTGCTCTGAGTCACCAGCGTAACCTGCCGCCAAACCTGCACCACCAATATACATTTCACCGGTAACCCAATCAGGGCAAGGCTCCAGTCGTGTGTTAAGAATATGAATCTGGTGATTTGTCAGGGGTTTACCATAGGGGATACTGTAGGCATTGTCGGGTACTTCACCAATCAGATGGCTAACACACCAAATCGCGGTTTCAGTTGGGCCGCCCAGACTGACAACCTGCAGTTGCGGTAAGTGCTTGCGCGCTGCATCCGGCAAAGATATAGGAATCCAGTCTCCTGACAACATAGCCAGTCGTAATGGATTCAGATTAGCGTCAGATTGCCATTCCAATTGCGTTGTTAGCATTTGCAATTGTGCCGGGACAGAGTTCCATACCGTCACGGCATGAGATGACATGACCTGAGCCCAGTGCGCAGGATCAGCACGCTTATCCGCGTCAGGCAGAACGAGCGTTGCGCCAGCACCAAGGGTGCCAAATATATCCCAGATTGACAGGTCAAAAGCAAAACTGACCAAGCCTAATACATTGTCTATCTCGCTGATATTAAACCGATCATTGATGTCTGCGACGGTATTCAGAGCCGCTCGGTGTGACATCATCACCCCTTTGGGGCGTCCCGTTGTACCTGAGGTGTAAATAATGTAACCAATACGGTTTGTGTTTTTACGAAATGTATCTTGATGATCTACAAGGGTATTATTCAAAATCTGTCGTGTTGTTTCGCTATCAGGCAAGGCGTCAATCTTATCTACAATAATAACCGTGGTATTTGCTGGCCAATTAGAATCAAGGCGACTGTTATCGGTGAGCACAACCTGAATATTGGCATCTGAAAGAATCGTGTTGCGTCGCGCAACAGGCTGCGCACCCTCAATCGGTACATAAGTGGCATTCGCAAGCAGTACTGCCAATACAGCAGCAATTTGGTCTTCGCCTTTATCCATGACAATGGCTACCCGATCGCCGGTATTGACATGGTCGGTCATGAAACTCCGCAGTGTCAGAGCCTGTCGGGCCAGATCATGATAGGTAATTTGACGATCACCACTGATAACAGCAACGGCATCAGGACGGGTTAAAGCCTGGCGACAAAAACCCGTATGGAGAAATTCTGCAGGTAATCGGCCGTCAGTATTATTGGTCTCTTCACGAATGTGTTGCATGGCTTCTGGCAATGAAATTGGCTGTGTTGATTGCCAGATAGCAGCATCACTAGCCAGGTCTTGCAGAAGTTTGCAAAAAACACCATGAGCCTGCTCAATGACTCCGCTTTTGAAAATATCACTACGGATATCCCAGTCGACTAATAACTGCTCGTTACGTTCGGTAACTTGGCAGTCTAGCCATACCTGAGGGGTCTGGGTAATGCCATAACGGAGTTTGGCATTATGCATAAATTCGTTGGCATCTAATTGATCGCCGCTTAGACCCACTGTACTGGTGTAAACAATTGGCACAATGACATTACTGCCTTGTTGCCGGCTCATTTCGCGTAGCACTTCGATACCTGAAAAGTCAGTGTGCTCCAAATCCTGCCACAGGCGTTGCTGGATGGACACAGCGCGTTCTGCAAAGCTATGCTCAGGGTTGGGGGTTACGCCGAGGACATTTACTTCAATAAAGTCACCTACCAGGCCACGAATATCAGGGTGTGCCGTGGAGCGATTCAGCATGGTCAGATTAAGGCAAAACTCCTGGTGTCGAGACCAGCGGGACAGGGTTTCTGTAAACGCTGTCAAGACAACACTGGACGGGGTAATTTTTTTTGTCGTAGCTTGCTGACTTAGTGATTGCCATTGATCGGCTGGTAGTTCGAAATGTAATCGATTAAATGTAACAGTTGCTTGCTGAATTTCACTTGTTCGGCGTGATTGCCGAGCCATAGGCAGTTCTGGTGGCATTGGCATGGTTTCAAGGCGCTTTAGCCAATAGGCTTTATGTTTTTCATAACGCGTGAGCGCTTTCGGATTGTCCTGAATGGCTTTTCTGGCCAAGACAACATCGCGATAAGAAATACTTAATTTCGGCAAGTCGCGCTGGGGATGGTTGTAGAGTTCACCAAGTTCTGCGAGCAGAATTTGAATACTGGCAAAATCTGCAATGAGCAAATCAATAGAAAAATGCAGAACAGCGCCCTCATCATAGCTACTTAAATGCATTTCATACTGCGGCCATTGATCAGGTTGATAGCATCGGTGGGCCAGGCGTTCCCTTAATGCCAACATCTTGTTTTCGATCGTTTCAGCAGGTTGTTGCCGAAAATCATGGTGTATTACTGGGGGAGAGGAAACATCACGTAAAATCTGTTGGTAACCATTTTGAGTTATACGTGCCCGCAACATCTCGTGGCGAGAAATGAGTTTGTGCCATGCTGTTTGCAGCTTTTCTAAATCGACAGCAACCATATCCAGTTCAATATAACTATGACAGCCAACACCACCATATTCGATGGCATTGGTCCGGCCAACCAGATACGCCAGTTGTAAATCTGTCAAAGGAAAAGGGCTGTAACGATTTTCTAAATCTGGCTGAATACCGTCGATGACAGGATCGGCTAGAAAGGCGATAAGTTCATCTTTATGGTGTTTTAGCTTTTCTTTATGCGCATCACTTAACACACCAGCCGGGGCCTTAAACTTCAGCTGATCGTGTTCAGCCCAGAGATAAACGCCAAGCGCTTCAAAATCCGAGACGATAGTAGCGATACTCATAACGTTCCTTCTTCAAAAATTAATTCATCATTATTCGTTTGAATGCCAATGGCTTGCCATTGGTGGCGTATTTCATCTGCGAGTCCGGCTATGGTTGGCGAACCGAACAGGGTAAGTAATGAAATTGCTTCTGGGCTGACTCGACGTGTTTGTAATTGCTGTACAAGTTGAGTTGCTGTGAGACTGTCGCCACCGATTTGGAAAAAATCGTCATGACGAGAAATCTGCCAACATTGCAAGACCTCACACCAGACATCGGCGATTTGTTGTTCGAGCTGGTCTTTAGGTGCTTCGTATGTTTGTTGCTCAATCACCTGCTCCACAAGCAGAGCGGCGAGCTGTTTTCTATCGAGCTTGCCATTGGCACTGAGCGGTAAATCCGCCATCTGCACCAAAGTAGGCGGTACCATATAATCCGGTAAGATTTGCTGTAACGCCTGTCGAATGGCATCCGTATCGAGCGAGTTAGAGGCTTTTGCCACAAACGCGGCCGCTAATGCCGGCGGCTGTCCTACTGTTACCGCCACCGCTCTGGCAATCTCGGGGAGTGTCGCCATCGCCGCATCGATTTCACCTAACTCAATCCGGTGACCACGTACTTTCACCTGATGGTCAATCCGACCTAAAAACTCCAGATTGCCATCAGGCCAATAACGGCCCCGGTCACCCGTGCGATACCAACGCTTGCCCGCCACCTCAACAAACCGCTCTGCCGTCAGCGTCGCATCACCGCGATAGCCGTTAGCCAAACCGAGGCCACCAATCCATAACTCACCCGGCACCCAGTCCGGACAATCACGTCCCAAACTATCGACCACGCGATAAGCCTGATTGGCTAACGGCTTCCCATAGGGAATTGACGTCCACTGCGAAGGCAAGTGGCCATCTTCCATCGCCGTATTCACCTCAAACACATTCGACCAAATCGCCGCTTCCGTGGCACCGCCCATCGCAATAAATGCCGGCATCGTTTGGGTCGTGGCCAATAGGCGAGGCGGTAAATCCAAACCAATCCAATCGCCCGACAACATCACCTGCTCAAACGGCAATTGACGGCTATCGTTCTGTGCGACCACCAACAACATATCCAACAACACCGGCACACTATTCCAGAGCGTGACCTGATGTTGATGAATCAAACTCAACCAGGCATTTGCATCCCGCCGTTGAGACTCATCTACCAACACCAGCGCGCCACCGACCTGTAACAAGCCAAAGATATCGTAGACCGACAAATCGAAATCGAGCGCCGAGATGGCAAGGCCTGTACTATGCTGTCCCACCTGATAACGCTGATTTAAATGGTCAATGGTATTGGCGGTAGCCGCATGGGCCATCTCCACACCTTTAGGCTCACCGGTCGAACCGGAAGTAAAGATGATATACGCCGCCTGCTGCGGCGAGACCGAAACCGGTTCAGCCAAAGGCGACAGTGAACGGGCTAGCGCCACATCCAATCGCGTGACCGAGGCCAGGGTCTCCACCTCAAGATAATCGGAAGCCGTTAACACTAGTTTTATGCCAGCGGTGTGATGGATTTTGGCCTGCCGAGCAGCGGGTTGATGAATACCGACAGGCACATAACAACCGCCTGCGGCCAAAATACCCAATACAGCGGCAATCTGGTCAATGCCTCTTGGCAATGTGACTGCCACGGGATCACCGGATTGCAGACCGTTATCGTGTAACAGACGGGCGATACGCAGGGCTTTATCGGCCAATGCAGCGTAAGTGACAGACGCATTGTCTGAGATAAGGGCTACCTTGTCTGCTGAGCGTTTGGCGTGTTCAAACACACCTTGATGCAACACCCGGTCGATTATGGGGGCTTGGGTTTGGTTGACTGCTTCGCGGGTGGCAGCTTGGTTTGCAGGTAACGCCACCGGCAAAGGCTCGTGCCAGTTATCTGCCAAGCGCTGTAGCAGATCAATAAAGGCAGTGAACATGTCATCCACCAATCCTGACGGAAACAGTTCATCAACTGCATCCCAGGAAATCAGCAGTTCGCCACGATGCTCATACATCTGATGATCAAGCCAGACTTGCGGTGTTTCGGATAAACCGCCACCGGCCAAATCAGGAAAACCGTCTGCCGGTAGTTCATCAAATAAACTATCAGACATGCCTAGCGTGCTGGTAAAGACAATAGGCAGCGCTGCTGCCGTCAACCCCATTGTTCTGGCGCGTTCACGTTGCACCCAAACAGAAGAGACTTCGCGATGCTCCAATACTTCAGCCAGCGTTTTTTGTACTTGCTGGGCTTGCATTAATAAGGTTTGTTGTTGATCTGGATAGTAGGAAACCGGTGCCAGTGAAGTGAAATCACCGACGATTTTATCGATATCCTGATGAACTGGCTGCCGATCAAATAAGGTCAAATTCAAAGTATGGGCATGGCCACCACTCCACTGACTCAAAATTTCCGCATAAGCAACCAGAATAGCAACTGATGGTGTAATACCATGAGTTTGTGCTGACTGGCGCAAGGCTGCCCAACGTGATTTCTCCAATCGAGCTTCCCGACGAGAAAACTGTACCGACCCCACATTAAGCGGATCTTTCGCCAAGGGCAGGGCAGCAGCCGAAGGCAGTTCTGGCAACCGTTGATGCCAGTATTGCTCGGCACGCTCTAATGCTTGAGGATCGGGTTGTACTTGATTGACATAATCACGGAAAGACAATGTCAATGTCGGCCATGACGATTCTGGCTGACTGTATAGCGTCGCAAGTTCGTTTAACAACAGCTTGATACTAAAGCCGTCCAAGGTCATGTAGCTGAACAATAAACCGAGTCGATAACGTTGTTGTCCAGCCTGATCCAGGTAGCTCACAGCATTTAAGGCAAATAACGTCTCACGGTCATGCTCTGAATAATGTTGCCACCAGGAGTGAATACGTGCTCTCGCTGAATTGAGATCAGCAGCCTTACCTTGAACAAGCTGCAGAGCTGGTGTTTGCTCGACAGACAGAATTTGCTGCTGACCTTGGTTGTTAATCCTGACCCTCAGCATCTCATGGCGCTGAACGAGTTTCTGCCATGCACGCTCAATGCGTTCTAAATCGACCTGCTCACCATCGAGTTCGACCAGATAATGCGTACCACAACTGAGCGGCAGCCCCGGTGATTGTCCCATCCAGTAAGCGCGCTGGATTTCCGTTAACGGGAACGGCTCATGACGCTGCTGCGGTTCGGCCACCACCTTTACCGTTTTCGCCTGCGTGGTTTCCGCTAACTCAGCAGCGAAATCCATCAACACCGGTTTGGCAAACAACAAACGTAACGGCTGAGAAGCACTCAAGCCTTGCTGTCTTAACTGTGCCACCACCTGTGTGGCCAATAAACTATCACCACCTAAAGTAAAGAAATTACTTTCTCTTCCAACCGACGCAATCCCGAGTAATGACTGCCACAGTTCAGCGACCACTTTTTCTGCTGTGGTCTGTGGTGGCGTGATGATGTGTTCGGTGGTTGCGACCTGCTCCACAAGCAGAGCGGCGAGCTGTTTTCTATCGAGCTTGCCATTGGCACTGAGCGGTAAATCCGCCATCTGCACCAAAGTAGGCGGTACCATATAATCCGGTAAGATTTGCTGTAACGCCTGTCGAATGGCATCCGTATCGAGCGAGTTAGAGGCTTTTGCCACAAACGCGGCCGCTAATGCCGGCGGCTGTCCTACTGTTACCGCCACCGCTCTGGCAATCTCGGGGAGTGTCGCCATCGCCGCATCGATTTCACCTAACTCAATCCGGTGACCACGTACTTTCACCTGATGGTCAATCCGACCTAAAAACTCCAGATTGCCATCAGGCCAATAACGGCCCCGGTCACCCGTGCGATACCAACGCTTGCCCGCCACCTCAACAAACCGCTCTGCCGTCAGCGTCGCATCACCGCGATAGCCGTTAGCCAAACCGAGGCCACCAATCCATAACTCACCCGGCACCCAGTCCGGACAATCACGTCCCAAACTATCGACCACGCGATAAGCCTGATTGGCTAACGGCTTCCCATAGGGAATTGACGTCCACTGCGAAGGCAAGTGGCCATCTTCCATCGCCGTATTCACCTCAAACACATTCGACCAAATCGCCGCTTCCGTGGCACCGCCCATCGCAATAAATGCCGGCATCGTTTGGGTCGTGGCCAATAGGCGAGGCGGTAAATCCAAACCAATCCAATCGCCCGACAACATCACCTGCTCAAACGGCAATTGACGGCTATCGTTCTGTGCGACCACCAACAACATATCCAACAACACCGGCACACTATTCCAGAGCGTGACCTGATGTTGATGAATCAAACTCAACCAGGCATTTGCATCCCGCCGTTGAGACTCATCTACCAACACCAGCGCGCCACCGACCTGTAACAAGCCAAAGATATCGTAGACCGACAAATCGAAATCGAGCGCCGAGATGGCAAGGCCTGTACTATGCTGTCCCACCTGATAACGCTGATTTAAATGGTCAATGGTATTGGCGGTAGCCGCATGGGCCATCTCCACACCTTTAGGCTCACCGGTCGAACCGGAAGTAAAGATGATATACGCCGCCTGCTGCGGCGAGACCGAAACCGGTTCAGCCAAAGGCGACAGTGAACGGGCTAGCGCCACATCCAATCGCGTGACCGAGGCCAGGGTCTCCACCTCAAGATAATCGGAAGCCGTTAACACTAGTTTTATGCCAGCGGTGTGATGGATTTTGGCCTGCCGAGCAGCGGGTTGATGAATACCGACAGGCACATAACAACCGCCTGCGGCCAAAATACCCAATACAGCGGCAATCTGGTCAATGCCTCTTGGCAATGTGACTGCCACGGGATCACCGGATTGCAGACCGTTATCGTGTAACAGACGGGCGATACGCAGGGCTTTATCGGCCAATGCAGCGTAAGTGACAGACGCATTGTCTGAGATAAGGGCTACCTTGTCTGCTGAGCGTTTGGCGTGTTCAAACACACCTTGATGCAACACCCGGTCGATTATGGGGGCTTGGGTTTGGTTGACTGCTTCGCGGGTGGCGGCTTGGTTTGTGGGTAAGCAAAAATTAAAGGGTTGTGTCCAGTCTTGCGTAATAAGCTCATTTAGCAGTTGTTGGTAAGACTGGAACATGTCATCGAGTAAACCCGCAGGGAATAAGTCCTCTACAGCATCCCACGATAAAACGAGCTCACCACGATATTCGTATAATTGATGATCAAGCCAGACTTGCGGTGTTTCCGACAAACCGCCGGCGACCATTTCCGGGAAACCGGCCGGTGGATTTTCGAATAAACCATTGCCGAGCCCTAACGTACTGGTGAACACAACGGGCAATGCCGCTGAGGTCAAACTCATCTGATGTGAGCGTTCGCGCTGAATCCAGATAGAAGAGATTTCACGATGCTCCAGTGCACTGGCGATTTCTTGTTGTGTCGCACGAGCCTGATCGATCAAGGTATTACCATTTTCATGGCAAAAAGCCACCGGTGCCAACGAGGTAAAATCACCCAATATCTGATTAATATCTGCATGCACAGGTTGACGATCAAATAGGGTCAGGTTGAGCGTATGATTGCCACCGCCACTCCAGCGGCGAAGGATCTGGCTGTAAGCAACCAAAAGTAATACAGACGGCGTGATTTGGTGGGCTCTTGCTTTTTCTTTCAACGCCTGCCAGCGGGTTGCATCAAGTTTCGCTTCACGGCGTTTAAATTCGACATGTGACAGAGTTTCCGGATCAACGGCAAGCGGTAATTCCGGGGCTAATGGCAAATCCTGAAGTCGATTGCGCCAGTATTTCTCCGCTTTGTCGATTGCAACAGCATCATAATGAACTTGATTAACGTAATCGCGGAATGATAATGCCAGTTCAGGCAGATCGCGGCTTGGATTTTGATACAGATCGGCCAATTGTTCTAGCAGTAACTTGATACTGAAACCATCCAGCGTCAAATAATTGAAATTAATGCCCAGTCGGCAGCGATGTTTACCATAAAAAACCGCATGGAGCTGATAGGGAACAGCAGCATCCTGCTGAGGTTGTTGACGCTGTTGCTGTGATTGTTGATGCCACAATTCATGTAACACGGCTTGCGCGGTTTCTGCACTGTCTTGCTCATCCAATTGATGACGGCTGATGCGGACGGGAGAAACCTGCTGCAAAATGCGTTGCATACCATTTTCATCGACGACAGCACGCATCATCTCATGACGCTCAACGAGTTTCTGCCATGCACGCTCAATGCGTTCTAAATCGACCTGCTCACCATCGAGTTCGACCAGATAATGCGTACCACAACTGAGCGGCAGCCCCGGTGATTGTCCCATCCAGTAAGCGCGCTGGATTTCCGTTAACGGGAACGGCTCATGACGCTGCTGCGGTTCGGCCACCACCTTTACCGTTTTCGCCTGCGTGGTTTCCGCTAACTCAGCAGCGAAATCCATCAACACCGGTTTGGCAAACAACAAACGTAACGGCTGAGAAGCACTCAAGCCTTGCTGTCTTAACTGTGCCACCACCTGTGTGGCCAATAAACTATCACCACCTAAAGTAAAGAAATTACTTTCTCTTCCAACCGACGCAATCCCGAGTAATGACTGCCACAGTTCAGCGACCACTTTTTCTGCTGTGGTCTGTGGTGGCGTGATGATGTGTTCGGTGGTTGCGACCTGCTCCACAAGCAGAGCGGCGAGCTGTTTTCTATCGAGCTTGCCATTGGCACTGAGCGGTAAATCCGCCATCTGCACCAAAGTAGGCGGTACCATATAATCCGGTAAGATTTGCTGTAACGCCTGTCGAATGGCATCCGTATCGAGCGAGTTAGAGGCTTTTGCCACAAACGCGGCCGCTAATGCCGGCGGCTGTCCTACTGTTACCGCCACCGCTCTGGCAATCTCGGGGAGTGTCGCCATCGCCGCATCGATTTCACCTAACTCAATCCGGTGACCACGTACTTTCACCTGATGGTCAATCCGACCTAAAAACTCCAGATTGCCATCAGGCCAATAACGGCCCCGGTCACCCGTGCGATACCAACGCTTGCCCGCCACCTCAACAAACCGCTCTGCCGTCAGCGTCGCATCACCGCGATAGCCGTTAGCCAAACCGAGGCCACCAATCCATAACTCACCCGGCACCCAGTCCGGACAATCACGTCCCAAACTATCGACCACGCGATAAGCCTGATTGGCTAACGGCTTCCCATAGGGAATTGACGTCCACTGCGAAGGCAAGTGGCCATCTTCCATCGCCGTATTCACCTCAAACACATTCGACCAAATCGCCGCTTCCGTGGCACCGCCCATCGCAATAAATGCCGGCATCGTTTGGGTCGTGGCCAATAGGCGAGGCGGTAAATCCAAACCAATCCAATCGCCCGACAACATCACCTGCTCAAACGGCAATTGACGGCTATCGTTCTGTGCGACCACCAACAACATATCCAACAACACCGGCACACTATTCCAGAGCGTGACCTGATGTTGATGAATCAAACTCAACCAGGCATTTGCATCCCGCCGTTGAGACTCATCTACCAACACCAGCGCGCCACCGACCTGTAACAAGCCAAAGATATCGTAGACCGACAAATCGAAATCGAGCGCCGAGATGGCAAGGCCTGTACTATGCTGTCCCACCTGATAACGCTGATTTAAATGGTCAATGGTATTGGCGGTAGCCGCATGGGCCATCTCCACACCTTTAGGCTCACCGGTCGAACCGGAAGTAAAGATGATATACGCCGCCTGCTGCGGCGAGACCGAAACCGGTTCAGCCAAAGGCGACAGTGAACGGGCTAGCGCCACATCCAATCGCGTGACCGAGGCCAGGGTCTCCACCTCAAGATAATCGGAAGCCGTTAACACTAGTTTTATGCCAGCGGTGTGATGGATTTTGGCCTGCCGAGCAGCGGGTTGATGAATACCGACAGGCACATAACAACCGCCTGCGGCCAAAATACCCAATACAGCGGCAATCTGGTCAATGCCTCTTGGCAATGTGACTGCCACGGGATCACCGGATTGCAGACCGTTATCGTGTAACAGACGGGCGATACGCAGGGCTTTATCGGCCAATGCAGCGTAAGTGACAGACGCATTGTCTGAGATAAGGGCTACCTTGTCTGCTGAGCGTTTGGCGTGTTCAAACACACCTTGATGCAACACCCGGTCGATTATGGGGGCTTGGGTTTGGTTGACTGCTTCGCGGGTGGTTAATTGATAAGCAGGCATTAATTCTGGCGGTATTTGTTGCCAATGCTGACGATCAGCGGCTAACCATTCGAGAAGGTTCGTATAGGCACTGAACATGTCGTCAATTAATTGTGCAGGAAACAAGGCATCGACTGCATCCCAGGCAAGCAACAAACCATCATGCATTTCATAAAGTTGATGGTCGAGCCACACTTGGGGCGTTTGTGAAATCATGTAATGCAGATCACCCAAACTGGTGTGACATTGCTCGGTGAGTAGCGGTGTGCCGAGGTTACACGCAAATACCACCGGTGCAGCAACGCCTTCAGTCAGTCCTTGTTTGACTAAATCACGTTGAATGCTGACAGCGGAATAACTGGCATGCGCTACATCAGCGTGAAATTGCTGCTGGATTTGTTTAACCCGATTGATGAAAGTAGCTGGCTGTCGGTGATCACATTGTAATAGCAGTAGATTAGTGAAGTCGGAAACGACATTATCGATACCGGCATGATCGGTCTGTCGATCAAATAACGGCATATTTAATAAGAATTGTGGCTCGGCGCTCCAGCGCGATAAGACTTCGGCATAAGCGGTGGCCAAAACCATCGATGGCGTTACCTGTTGTGAAGCGGCGAACTGACGCAAAGCTTGCCATTGCTCAGGCTTCAGGAAGTAGGTTCGACGTGAAAATTCTGGACGTTGGATAGTGGCAGGATCGACTGCCAAAGGTAGTTGTGGGCCTGTTGGTAAATCCGATAAGCGATTTTGCCAGTATTGTTTGTCCTGCTGAATTTTATCTAAATTACGACTATTCTCTATGGCCAGATAGTGAGCAAAGCGCCAACCTGAATCGGCTGGAAGGGCGTTATCCGAGGCATAAGCGGTGGCTAAATCACGCAGTAAAATATGCAGACTTTGCACATCAGCAACCAGCAAATCGATATCAAAGTGGATACGTGATTTGGCATCGGGAAACAGAGTCAATTCCAAGCCCATCACTTGACCTAAGTCAATTTCCAGTCGGCGGTGTGAAAGTCGCGAGCGAATAGCTTGAGCATGCTGCTCTGCTTCGTTGGAAGACAAGTGACGATAATCATGAACTGTTAACGCAGGTTGAGGCATTTCATCAGAGACAAATTGCTTGCCATCTTCAGTAAAGCGAGCCCGGAGCATGCTGTGTTGACTGATTAACTGATGCCAAGCATGTTGCAAACGGACTGGATCAACAGGGGCGTAAAGTGAGTCAATTTCAAGATAGGCATGACAGCCGATACCACCAAGTGCTTGATCATCACCACGACCTATCCAATATGCATATTGCACATCCGTTAAGTCGAATGGTTGCTCACTGTCGTAATTGGCCGCCGTCTGCTTTACCAGGTCATCAAACTCTAAAGTTGGACTATTAGCGGGTTCTGCCGTTAGTAATGGTAACCAGTTTTCCAAGGTTGGTTTTTCAATAAGCTTGGCGAAGGTAACCTTGGCACCGGCACGCCGCCAATGATTGACCAAGCGCATGATTTGCAGCGAATCGAGACCCAGTTCAATCAGGTTGGTGGTGTGGTGTTCATTGAGCTTTTGATTGAGCAGCGTTTCAAGTTGCGCAATGATACCTTCCCGGCTCAACGGCTCCAGCATTTGAGCAGTGTTGCTCATCGACATTACAAAACCTCCGTCGACTTCGTTGTGGACTCAGATTCAATTGAGGGTTGCCGGCTCACCAGGTGTTGAGATATGCAACTCAGTTTTTCAACCGTTTCCTGAAGTTCACGCTCGGGTTTGGATTGGTCGACAATGCCCGCACCGGCTTGTAGCCAGCAGGCATCACCTTGTTGATAAATACTGCGCAGCACCAATGCAGCATCCATGGCGCCATTTTCATCAACAATCATTACACAGCCGCTATACCAATCGCGTTGGATGGGTTCCAGACGCTGGATCGCATCGAGCGCCCCTTTTTTGGGAATACCAGATGCAGTTACCGCAGGGAATAGTGCTTCGAAAGCATCCCATGCATGTTTGCCTTCACTCAGCTTGCCTTTCAGTCGCGATGTCAGGTGTTGCACGCTACCGCGTCGCGAAATACCCATGAACTCACTTACATTGATGCTTTCTGGCGTACAGATTGTTTCCAACTCTTCCTGGGCAAGTTTGACTGAGGCCGCATGCTCCGCGATTTCCTTGGTATCGCTGAGCAATTCCTGACGAAGTTGCTGTTCTTGCTCAGGAGTGTCTCCTAGTGATCGTGTTCCGGCAAGCGGTTGAGTACTCACCCAGCCATCAGAAGAGACTTCAACCACAGTTTCGGGACTGAATCCAGCAAGTTGCACACCGCTGTAATTAGCCAAGAAGGCTCTTGCCGGTGTATTCATTCGCCGGCCAATGCGAAAACTTTCGATAATATCAACATCACTTGGCAGAGGAATTCGTCTTGAAAGAATCACTTTTTGGTATTGATTGGCTTTGATTTCCTCAACGGCTTTTTGGACATTGTCCTGATAGACTGCCGATTGATGATTTTCGATGTCAGCAAAAACAGGCTTGCCTTGAGTCTTGTCGGCGGTGGGTTGTTCATCGAGTTGCTGAACCAGTAGCACCAGTTTGTCCAACTGTGCGGTTTCGATAGTGCGTAATAATGCTTCACCTTGATTGAAACGAATTTCGTAACGAGGAATAAAGACATCCAGTAAAGGTGTGTTTCCCGAGTCCTGCTGCATGGGAATACCGTAAAACAAATGAGAGAGCTCAAACTTGGCTGAACCATAGGCACGCCAGTCATGAACCGGAATCACCTGCATTGCCTGATGGATAGCAGCAGTTAGTTGTGGTTTTTGAAAAATTTCTTTTTGCTCACCACAGCGCATTGTTGCCTGGTTTTTATCGCCTGTAATAGAGGCATATTTACCGATACCAATTGACCATTCAGTGTCTTTTTCGTAGATGACATAATCTTCTGATAGTCCACAGCGAGCCAGTTTCATGGCCAGATCCAGCGGATCGCTTTTCACCTTAATTCGGTTCTCAGCATAGTTTTTTGTGGACAGCGTTACAGGTTGTGTTGCGGCGGCTTCTTCAGCTTGGACAAGAAGTCGCTTTTTATCAATTTTGCCGACGGCGGTGAGTGGCCAGCTCGTTACAGGCACTAATTGATCGGGCAATTTGTATCGCGGTAAGCCTTTGTCAGCCAGAAATTGATGCACGGCTTGTAAGGTTAATGGAGATGAACCGGTAATAATAAACGCACAGCTTCGTTCGCCCAGATGCCTATCCGGCACTGGAATCAACACAGATTTTTCAATTTCAGGATGCTGATTCAGTAAATGTTCAACTTCAGCAACAGCGATTTTTTCTCCCGCACGATTAATTTGTTCCTTGATTCGGCCCTCAACAATAAGATTCCCTTGTTCTGTCATGCGAACGAGGTCTCCGGATTGATAAAAGCCATCGTTGGTAAATGTCGAGGCATTGTGTTCGACTGCCCGATAATAACCACGCAAGGTGTATGGGCCTTTTGTATGGAGTTCACCAACATCGCCCGGTGCGACTGATAAGCCATTCTGATCAACAATGCGCAGTTCATCATCAGGACAAAGTGGTCGGCCTTGCGAATTGATAATGACGTCGTCAGGATCATCAAGACGGGTATAGCAAAGTAATCCCTCAGCCATGCCAAAGACTTGTTGCAGTTGACAGCCGAGCACGGGACTAACCTGTTTTGCCAGATCGGCATCACAACGAGAGCCACCAACTTGTAATAGACGCAGGCTGGAAATATCCGTGTTGTCCCATTCACGAGCAGAAATCCAGAGTTGTACTAAAGGTGGTACGAGGGCAGTGATGGTGACTTTCTCGCGTTCGATTAAATCAAACGTTTCGTCATTGCCTGGTGTTTTGGCCATGACCACTTTGCCACCGGCGTTTAAGGTACCGAGAATACCGGGACAGGCCAACGGAAAATTATGTGCTACCGGTAAGGCAGCCAGATAAACAGTTGCTTCCGATAATTCGCATAATTCGGCAGAAGCTGTGGCATTGTAGATGTAGTCAGCATGGGTGCGTGGAATGAGTTTGGGGGTACCCGTTGTGCCACCGGAAAGTAATAGTAGTGCAGGGTCACTAAATTCAGGTTCGGCAAGCGTGACCGGTTCATGTTGCAGGGTATCGAATCGGATAAATGAACCGGAATTACGACCAACGACAATCACCTGCTTTAAACAGGCATGCTTCTGCTGCATCTTCTCGGCAAGCGTAAGGTAGTCAAACCCGAGGAAATTATCAGCCACAATATAGGCAACGGGTTCAGCCAGTTCGGTGAGTGCGGAAATATCATTCTCACGCTGGGCAGGCATTGTCAGGATCGGTAGTGCGCCAAGGCGAAATAAAGCAAAACAAGTCACAACAAACTCGTTGCAATTGGGAAGTTGTACTAAAACCCGATCGTCCCGGCGGATTCCCAGATTATAAAAACCGGCTGCAGTCTGATCTGCCTGGATAGTCAACTCGTGATAGCTAAGTGTGCCTTTTTCGTCAACCAATGCAGTCTTATCGCCATATCTTTGTGCCCAGTTGGCTAGCTGTTGTCCTAATGTGACGGGGCACCAGTAGCCTGCTTGCAGATATTTTTGACGGTCATCCATGGGCCAGTTTGTAAAGTCTGTATATGCCATAATTTAACGCCCTGAAGTTTAGTTAAGATGGGATGTAAGTCTTTTTAAATCAAAGGCCTACTTTTAATTAGCTGCGGTTTCCCGAATTGTAGAGAGACATAGAAAGCATTTTTTCGAGATGAAATTTGCAAGTGTGCGAATATTGAATGAGAATTATTTTCAACTCTACCCGAAACGGGATCGCATTACCCGAATCCGGATTTTCCGGTGGAAATGTGCAGTAGTTATCCGTTTTTTATGATGCGTGAATAATCATCAGATTGGGGGAGGATTCATCGGATTCGGGCAGTATCGTCATGGGCTTTCAGCTACTATTCCTGCGGTTATAAAAGTGGTATCTGAATCGGGGTGAGAATCGCCGTTTAGGAATGTTGATAGCAGCAAGAAGGTGAGGCATGGAAAAATCAGCAGAGGGCACGGGGTGGCCAACGCTGCTAAAATTGGCTGGCGCGCAAAAGGGACAGTTATTTTTTGCCCTTTTATTGACTGCGTTGGCCGTTATTTGTGAATTGTTGCCTTACTGGATCCTGTTTCAGGCAATTGACGCCATCCTCAACCAAGCTGCTGACTTACCACAACAGTTTTTGTCGTTGGCCGGCTGGCTGGCCGTGGCATTGGTTTTAAAAACCGTTTTGTATGGATTGGCCTATTTTTTCAGTCATCAGGCCGCTTTTAAAATTTTAGCCGGAACCCGCAAGCAACTCGTCTCTCAGCTGGCCAATGCCCCGCTGGCCTGGTTGCAAAAAAATCCGTCAGGTCGGCTCAAACAATCCGTCTTACAAGACGTTGAAAATGTCGAGATGGTCATTTCGCATCATAGCGTTGAAGTTTTTGCTGCTTTACTAAGTCCGCTGCTGGTCACGGTTTTCTTATTTTGGATAGATTGGCGTCTGGCCTTGGCCGCTCTGGCTGTCGTGCCACTCGCCATATTGGCCTCCACCTTGTTTATGCGGGATACCAGCGCCCAATACGAGCAACATAACAAAACTGCTGCCGGGCTAAGCAGTGCGACGGTGGAATATCTGCGCAATATGCCGGTCATGAAAATGTTTCGTCAGGATTCCTCCACCTTTCAGGTCATGCGTTACCGGCTGGCATGTTATTACGATTTAATCACCGATCTGACTCAGAAAACCGTACCGGGTTGGGCCTTATTCACCAGTCTGCTGGGGGCTAATGTCTTGTTTATTTTGCCGGTCGGGATTGGACTTTATAACGCGTCTGAGGTGACCTTATCTCAGATAATTATGGTAGTTATCCTGGGATCAGGCATGTTGAAGCCACTGCTTAAAGTCAGTCGTTTCTTTATGGAGATCAATGAAGTATTGGCCGGTATACAACATTTGCAGCCGATACTGGATTTGACGCCGGAGCAGGCTGGTCAACCGGTTGATATTCAACAGCCCGTCACCCTTATTTTTGAACGGGTCAGTTTCCGCTATGGTCTGCGTTCAATACTCAAAGAGATTGATCTGACCTTCGTAGCAGGTAGTCATACCGTCATTTTGGGACCATCCGGTGCTGGTAAATCTACCTTGGCACAGTTATTGGGTGGATTACTGCTGCCCAATTCGGGCAGGATTCTCATTAACGGGACGTCACTGTCTACGCTTTCTCAGCAGCAGCGTGCTGCGCTCATCGCGGTCGCCAGTCAGGAGGTCTTTTTATTTAAAGGCTCGATAATTGACAACCTGCGACTGGGTAGTCCCCATGCCAGCAAGACAGAAATTGCGACGGCTATTGGCGCTGCTCAGGCTGAAACGCTGATTGCCAGCCTGCCTGATGGATATGACACCTTGGTTGCGGAGCAAGGGATCCGGCTTTCAGGAGGTGAAAGGCAACGTATTGCCATTGCCCGGGCGCTGTTGGCTGATACGCCAATTGTGGTGCTTGATGAAGCGACTGCCTCCCTGGATAACCAAACGCAACGGGCCTTTTATCAGGGACTTAAAACGCATTATCCGGACAAAACTTTCCTAATTATTGCGCATCGTAGCCAGGGACGTGAGGATGCGGATCAGATCGTTATCATCGAACAGGGCGAAATTCAGGCCTGTGGCACGCACAGTACCTTGTTGCAGAGCAATGCTTATTACCAACAACAGTGGCAGTGGCAACAAAACACGGAAAGCTGGTCAATTGGCGTGCCTGTCAACGGGTCGTCGGGAGCGCAATATGGCTAAGGAGAATCAGACCGGCATTTTGCAAAGTATTCGGCGTGTCATTCGTCGTAGTGATTGTTCTGCGGGCGAGTTTTATTGGGGGCTGTGTCTGAGAGTATTGGAACGCTGCTTTGAAATTTTGCCGTTACTGGTGTGTTATTTTTGGCTAATCAATGTACTCAATGGCAATGCCGTTGCGGACGGGCAGACGGTTTGGGGGATTGCCGGCCTGCTGCTGGCCATTTTCATGGGGCAGTTATTATGTTCCTGGCGGGGGCAACACCACAGCTTTATGGGTAGCTATCACATCATGCAAAGCTATCGCGCCCGATTGATTGATCGTGTTCGGCAATTGCCACTGGGTCAGCTTTATCATTATCGCACCGGACAGTTGGCCGATATTTTGACGGATGATATCAAACGGGTGGAGGGTATCTTTACCCATGTTGCTGCCGATGTCTTTGCTGCTGGTGTTACGCCGGTATTGTGGTTTGTGGTGTTACTGTATTTGGATTGGCAACTGGCAACGGCATTAATTGTCGGTTTGCCGTTTGCGTGTTGGATATTAAATGCAGCCAAGCGTTTTTTTGAACGCGTTGGACAGCAAAGGCAAACACGATTTCAGGAAACGGCAGGCGTGGTTGTCGAGTTCGTTTCCGGCATTCGGACATTGCGTTTGTTTAATCGAACCGGTATCTGGTTAAGCCGCCTGAATCAGCAGTTTGATTTATTACGCCAAAGCAGTGTTCGCGTGGAAACGTGGGGAGCAGGCCCGGTCGTTGTTTATCGTTTAATGCTGGAGCTGGGGCTGGTTGCGTTGTTGTTAGTGTGTGCCAGTCAAATGTTGCCAAGTCAGTCTACAGCCACAGTGATGGCGAGCTGGCTTTTGTTTTTGTTATTGGCCCATAAACTGCTTGAGCCGTTATTGGAAATGTCGGGTTATCTGACCATTCTGCGTCATGCATTACAAAGTGAAGTCAAAATCGAAACATTGTTCAGCACGACGCAGTTATCAGAGCCAGCTGTGCCGGTTACGCCTTCGCATTTCGCGATTCGTTTTGACCATGTCTGTTTCAGTTATGACCAGCAAAGCAGTTTGCAGGACATCTGTTTTTCCGTTCCCCAAAACAGCATTACGGCAATAGTGGGCCCTTCTGGTGCGGGTAAAAGCACGGTACTGAATTTGCTGGCACGGTTTTATGACCCGCAGTCGGGTAGCGTCACGATAGGTGACGAGGATCTCAGGGCAATCGGTACCGATGGGGTATATCAACATATCAGCACCGTGTTTCAGCATGTACAGCTTTTCGATGGCAGTATTCGAGAAAATATTCGTATTGGTCGGCCCGACGCTTCCGATGCGCAGATCATGGCGGCCTGCCAATCAGCCAGTTGTCATGATTTCATCATGGGGCTGCCCGAGCAATATGAAACGCGCGTTGGCGAGGGTGGGATGCGTTTATCGGGGGGAGAGCGTCAGCGTCTTTCCATCGCACGTGCTTTACTTAAAGATGCACCTGTTTTGTTATTGGATGAGGCTACTGCGGCGGTGGACGCCAGTGCCCAACATGCCATTCAAAATGCGTTAAATCGTTTAGTCGTCGGTCGCGTAGTCATCATGGTAGCGCATCGGTTAAGTACCGTCAGAAATGCCGATCAGATTTTGGTGATGGATAAAGGACGCATCGTTGAACAAGGCAATCACCAGTCATTATTGCAGCGTCAGGGCTTGTATTATCAGCTTTGGCAATCTCAGTCGGCCGATAAATAGGCACTGTCGAAGGAAAATTAATTCATGCAAGCACGCATCATTGAGACCATCTTGCGTTATCGGGTCTGGTGTTTGATTTTGGTAGGGCTGGTTACCTTGGCGGCCTTTAACCAATTGGCGAACCTGAAAGTAGATAATTCCAATGAAAGCTTTTTTTTGAGCAGCGATCAAACCCGTGTTCAACTGGATGCTTTTAAACAAACATTTGGTAATGATGACTTCATTTTTATTCTGATAGCTGATGATCAACCTGTTGATAGCGAAAAACTGGCAAGTGCAGGCGAACTGGTTGATCGTCTGGAACTGGAAGTACCGCATTTGAGCGACCTTACCTGGATTGGTAATGTTGAATCCATTACTGGCGTTCCTGGCGGCATTGAAATTGCCGAGCTGTTATCCATGGGGATGAGCTCGGCAGAGATTCAACAGCAGATCCAGCATGCGGTAAATGACCCGGCATACCGTAATCGGCTGATTTCGGCAGATGGGCAGACACTGGGCATCTTGCTGGAATTTGAAAACTATCCGGATTCCGGTACCAATCCACGTAAAGAGAGTCCGCCAGTGGTGAATGCGATACTGGCCGACTTTCCTGAGCTGGATGCCCATGTGGTTGGTATTCCGGTCATGAATGCTTACATTGATGGCAAAACAGAAAAGGAAGGCCCGATCTGGGTCGGCGCATCATTACTTGGCGTTTGCCTGCTGTTAGGGTTGACTACACGTTCAGTGCGCGGTGTGCTGGTTCCGGCGGCAACGGTTGTGCTGAGTGTGATATGGACCTTGGCTATGGTAGCGACCATTGGCTATTCGTTAAATATGATGGCGGTGATGGTGCCAACGTTGCTGGTTTGCGTGGGCATCGGTGATACCGTTCACGTTGTGGCAGAAATGAAAAATCATGTCGCAGGTCAACCCTCACGAAGCGCGGTATTAAAACAGGTATTGTCCAGAGTCAGTATGCCGATCCTGTTGACGACGGTCACAACAGCGGCGGGTTTTTTGGCCTTTCTGGCGACAGATCTGAAACAGCTTCAAGAGTTGGGTACACAAGCAGCGATTGGTGTCTGGATCGCTTTTTTGCTGACGTTTCTGTTTGCTGTGCCGGCCATGTCATTTGGGAAATTGCCTATTGCTGACGAGGATACACCTTCAAAATCGGATGTTTACGATACCTTGCTACTGAAAATTGCAACCTGGGTCGGCCTTTATCCCCGGCTGATTATCAGCATTTTTACGGTGGCGATTGCGATGGCGGTTTACGGTATCACGATGATACAAATTGAGACCAATACGGTGCGGGATTTACCGGTTTCCGATCCACTGCGGCAATCTTTCGAACAGGTTGAGCAACGGATGGGTGGCGTGATGAGCCTGGAAATCGTTGTCGATACTGGTCAGTCCGAAGGTATCAAGGATTTATCGATAATCCATGATATGGATCAGTTGCAACAGTATTTAGAACAACATCCGCTGGTCGCGCAAACCGCGAGTATTGTGGATCAGCTCAAGCAGATGCATCGTGCTGTTCATGAAAATAAGCCGGTATTTTATCGTTTGCCCGAGACCGATTCTCAGATTGCTGAGTATTTATTGCTCTATGAAATTGGCGGTGGCAAACAATTGGAGCAGTTCGTCAGCTTTACTTACGATAAAGCACGTATTCAAGTCAGAACCAAAACACTGGGATTGCAACAAATCCGGCAATTGGAAACAGATATTTTGGCCTATCAGCAAGCCAATTTAAGCAATCTGAATATTCACTTTACCGGCACACTGGCGATGTTTCGAGCACTTGGTGATCATATCGCTGCCGGACAATTACACAGTTTTTTGCTGGCATTTATGGCCATTACGGTGTTGATGATTCTGGTGCTACGATCAATCAAGCTGGGTTTGATCGCGATGGTGCCAAATGTGCTGCCGGTGATCATGGCGCTGGGAGTTCTAGGTTGGGCCGGCGCTGAAGTGAACATCATGATGTTAATTTTGGCACCGATGATTTTGGGTGTGGCGGTCGATGACACCATTCACTTTTTTTCCGTTATCGAAAGCATTTTGATCAAGAAGCCGATCATGCCTTTGCCTATCAAAAAACGCTGCGCAGTACTGGTCGAGCCATTTTATTTACAACCTTGGTGTTAACAGCCGGTTTTTCCGGCTTTCTGCTATCCGATTTTCAGGGGCCACAGACATTTGCCTGGGCTACCGGGCTGGCGTTTATCAGTGCGTTAATCGCTGACTTTATGTTGGCACCGATCCTGTTGCGCTGGCTTAAACCCTTGCCCTCAAAGCAACTCGATCCGACAGCATGATAACGGGGATCACGTTTTATTTTTTGGAAACCAGACAGGAATCAATGATGAAAAGTCTCTTTTTCAGTTTATGTTGTTTTATTTACATGACGCCAGCCGCGATCGCCGCCGAGTTGACTGGCCGTGATATTGCCCAGAGATCAGATCAGGCTGATAGTGCTGCTGACAGCTTTCGTCACGCCATTATGGTCATTGAGCGCGGAAACCAAAAACTGGTTCGGAAAATGCGTATGTGGGAAAAGAAATATGGTGACGATGATCGTACTTTATTCCGCTTTGACGAGCCGTCTGATGTGCGGGATACCCAATATCTCTCATGGAACTACAACGCGGTTGACCAAGAAGATGATCTCTGGCTGTATTTGCCGACTGAGAATTTGGTTCGACGGATCAGTGGCGGTGGTAAAAAAGGGGCGTTTATGCGCAGTGACTTTGCCAATGAAGATATTGAAAAACGGGCCGTGGATGATGACGTCCATACCTTGCTGGGCTCAGAGCACTGTCATGATGGGCGAGCCTGTTATCTTTTAGAATCGGTTCCCATTCCTGCCAAAGCACGCTTTTCCAACTATGCCAAACGAAAAATATGGATTGATAAACAGCACTGGTTGGCACATAAGGTCGAGTATTACGACAAACGTGGTCGGCTGCTTAAAACGATGATACAAGGCGATATTCAAGAGATTGATGGTGTTTGGACAGCGACCAAACTGATTATGCAAACCCATGGCAAAGCGTCTCGTACCCTGATGCAATATCAGGATATTGAATACAATCAGGGGCTGGACGACAGTCTGTTTCAGCAAAGTGCACTAAAACGCTAGCTGAGTCGGCGAAAATGATGATCCGTCAGATGATGCATTGCCAATGGCCAGCTAATACCGGCAAACAAAATATCAATCATATTCGAAGCGGCCTTAAACTGACTTTTGCCGGATTGTTGACAGCCTTGCTGTTGATAGCAAAGACGTCATTTGCTGCAGGTCCCGGGGAGGCAGCCGATCCGTTTGATTTCGATTTGACTGAGTCAGCAGAGCCGACTGAAACAAACTGGCAGGTAAATGGCTATCTGGAATGGCGCTCCCGCTATGCATTGCCGCAGCGTGACTGGTTATCGAACCGGATGCTGACGCAACTGGAAACACGTTATGAATCTGACGAATGGTTGTTTTTTTCCAGTGCCCAGATGGAGTATGACCCAGCTACAACCGACTATCGTAGTGCTGAACGGTTTAATCTGAATGAAGCGTATTTTTCTTTTGATGGTGATCAGTTTGACTTGATGATCGGTAAACAACGTATTGCCTGGGGCGTTGCCGATGGCCGAAGTACCATTGACAGGGTCAATGCTGTCGATATGCGAGAGCCAATCGGTAATGGACGGACTTCTGCCCGACGACCTTCATGGGCGGTTTTTACTGAATATAACCAAGACTGGGGAATATGGGAAGCTGTCTGGTTACCTCGTGGACGAGATCGAAAATTTGCTGAATTTGGCAGCCCATGGGAAATGCCTTTCATCAATCAATTACGTCGCCAGGAACGAGACGGACAGATTGCGTTAGAAATCGACGATCCTCATCCTCATGAAGGAGGAATTCGTTTTACCCATTATGGCCAAGGACTGGACTGGGGATTGGCTTATTTCAATGGTTATACAGATGCACCGATTGTTTTGGAGAATAAAGATAACCGGATTTGGCTCCGTCCCGAGCGAATTCAGACCTGGAATATCAATCTGGCCTCTGGCATCGGCAAGAATACCTTGAGAGCCGAATTCAGTCATACGCCGGATTTTCCAACAATCAATGGGCAAACCGAATCGTTAACGCAAGTTGTCACAGGCTGGGATAGAACCTTTCTCACCGATCTTTATGTGAATATTCAGATTTATTGGGATGGCTACGACGAAACTGAAGATGACTATGGGCTGACCTTTGCGATTACCAATGGTTTTTATCGGGATGCGCTTGAACTGGGTATCCGCGGCCAAACGGCGCGGGATGCACAATATGTGCTGGAAGTGTTTGCTAATTATCAGGTCAATGACAATCTATCACTGGATATCAAAAGCCTGACCTTTGGTGGTGATACCGATACGGGGATTGGGGCATTTCGAGATAATGATTTCGTCGAACTTGCTATCCGCTATGCATTTTAGTGTTGCGACGAGCCAGTTCAGGCCCGTTTAAGCCAAAATAAGCGGGGTTAACGAAGCTGATAAACCACCGTTAATACTTGTTGATTCACACGGAAAAAGTGGCCATGTATTTCAGTGTCAATTGGAAAATCGGCCGACAGGGTGTCTGTTAATTGCAATACGATTCTACCAGTATTAGCATCAAGCGCCACAACACGTGCCGCCGTGAACTCAAAATAATGCTGTACAAAAGGGTGCAGTGCTTTAAACAGGCTTTCTTTCGCAGAAAAAACCAGGCTAAAAGCCTCCTCAAAAGGTATTTTCAGGCTTTTTAACAGCTGTCTTTCACTTGTATCCATGATGTTATTTTTTAATTCGCCCGCTAGTTTTTCGCTAACAATATTTTCCAGATCGATACCGAGATAAAGTAGATCCATCTGATAAGCAAGTACACAGATAGCCGTATTATTGGCATGGGTGATGCTGCCAATCACATGCGGTGGCCAGATTGGAGCGCGATTTTGACCAATCGCGATGGATTGGTTCGTAATGTCCATCATTGCTAGCGCTGATTGGGCAGCGTATCGACCGGCCAGAAATTCAGCCTGTCGTTTTTGAACGGCACCATGTAATGAGGCAGGAAAATGGATACCCATTTCAGTGTAAAGCGCCCGGTGATAAAGTGCGGTGTCAAAATTAACGGCAACAGCGTTTACAGGTAAGATTTTCAGCTGTTTTTCCAGCGGATTGGGTGTGATAAATCCGGTCATGCTGACGCCATTGTTTTTGGCTGCTGCAATCGCGTGAAAACCATTGAATTAGATTACCAGCCCGCCTTATCTTTAGCTGGGGGCGGGCTGGTGGCAGATTATTTTTTCAATGGTTTATGAGTAATGTCTGCCTCAAAGCCCTTGAGCATAAAATGCCAATACATGGGCGGTAAGAAATATTTTTTGACGAACCAGTAAAACCGCGACTCTTTGAAAGGGTTTAATGGCAGCGTTGGGGTGACAACGGCATCATAAGCAAATTCGGCCAGCATCACTTTGCCATAACCGGTTACAACCGGGCAGGAGGTATAACCATCATACCTTGCATCCAGCGGTTTGCCGTCGAGTCGGGATAACAGATTTTGTACCAGGACAGGCGCCTGTTTACGAATCGCTGCTGCAGTTTTTGATGTCGGCAATGAGCTGACATCGCCCAGCGAGAAAATATCGTCAAATTGCGTATGTTGTAAGGTGAATTGATCAACCGTTACCCAGCCGGCTTCATTGACTAAACGCGATTGTTTGATAAATTCCGGTGCACTTTGTGGCGGCGTGACATGCAACATGTCGAAATCCTGCTCGATTTCACTGCTGTTACCATCCGCATCTGTTACGGCAAACCGCGCTTTTTTATTCGGGCCATCAACGGCAATCAAATTATGATTAAAGTTTAGATTAACGTCATGGCGGGCTGCGGTTTGTTCGAGATAAGGAATAAAGTCAGGCACACTAAACAGCGCACCACCCGCATTATAGAAATTGATTTCTGTCCGTTTACTCAACCCGCGTTTGTGAAACTGATCCGCGGCGAGGTAAGCAATTTTTTGTGGTGCACCGGCACATTTAAACGGCACAGGGGGTTGCGTAAACAGGGCTTTGCCACCGCTAAATTTATCAATGCACTGCCATGTGTATTCGACAGATTGCGGGCTATAGTTACTGCAGACACCATTTTCGCCCAAGGTTTCCAATAGACCATCTATCTTATTCCAGTCTAACTGTATGCCTGTTGCAACAACCAGATACTGATAGCTAATAATCTCGTCATTTAGCAAGTGAACTTGTTTTTGTTCAGGATCAATTTGAGTGGCTGACTGACGAATCCAGGTAACTTGTTTGGGCAGTGTCGCTTGTTGGGGTTTGACCGTATTAGACAGCGAATAGGTACCACCACCGACCAGGGTAAAAGCCGGTTGGTAATAATGCACTTCACTTGGTTCAATGACAGCAACATCCAGCTGTGGTCGCTTGCGCAATAGTGACGCTGCCACAGTGGTGCCGGCTGTGCCGCCGCCAATAATGACGATCTGATGTGATTTTGGTGCTGTCATACCTTATTCTCCTTGAAAAGCAGGTTAGATGGCTATTTTGGCCTCATGCATCATCACTGGTGTACGTTCCGCTTCCACAATATTTTTACGAACTAAAAAGTCACCAAAGTGTTCTTCATTGGTCCGTTCTTTGGCAAACTGCTCAATTAATGGCCGCAACGTATTAAGAATGGTGGTTTCATCGACATTCTCAAGATACAGACGATTTAAACGTTGTCCAGAAAAATCAGCCCCCAAAAACAAATTGTATCGGCCAACTGCCTTGCCTGTCAGGGCAATTTCACCCAGATAAGGTCGGGCACAACCATTCGGACAACCTGTCATACGGATATTGATTAATTTCTCCGGTAATCCGGCATCAGCCATGATAACTTCAAGTTTGCCCAAGAACTCTGGTAAATAACGTTCTGATTCAGCCATTGCCAAGGCGCAGGTTGGCAGGGCAACACAAGCCATGGCGTTGAGTCTCAGTGCCGGCCGCCGGCTGCCATCATCTAACTGGTATTGGGTGACAAGTTTTTCAATGCTGGGTTTAGCCGCGTCGGAAATGTTCGCGATGATAAGATTTTGATTACAGGTGATGCGAAATTCACCGGTATGCACTTTAGCGATTTCCCGCATCGCGGTACGCAGTTGTAATTCATCGGTATCCGCAATTCGGCCACTGTGAACATACAAGGTCAAATGATGCATGCCATCATCGCCTTGCACCCAGCCAAACCGATCACCGTTACTGGTTAATTCAAATGGTTTGGCGTCCTGTAGTGGTTCACCATGGTATTTGGCAAACTGATCCCGGAACCAATCCAAGCCATTATCGTCGATGGTATATTTAAAACGGGCGTGTGGACGGGTTTCACGATCACCAAAATCACGCTGGATGGCCACGATACTTTCGCAAGTTTTCACTACTTGATCCGGCGTAACAAATCCCACCACGTTACCGAGGCGAGGGAAGGTTTTGGTTTCGCCATAAGTCATACCCATGCCACCGCCTACGGAGACATTAAACCCCAGTAATTCGCCATTTTCGATAATGGCAATCAAGCCAATATCATTTGCGAAAATATCCGCATCATTATGGGGTGGAATGGCAATAGCAATTTTGAATTTACGAGGCAGGTAGCGATCACCATAAAACGGCTCTTCGTTTTGGCCAGCCTGATAGACGCACTTTTCACCAAGCCAGATTTCCGCATAGGCATTTGACTGCCAGCATAGATGATCGCTGATCTCTTGCGCGGCTTTGTGTACCGCTTTATGGGCTTTGGATTCATGCGGATTAACATTGGTGACAACGTTTCTATTTACGTCGCCACAGGCGCCCTTGGTATCCAGACCCAGCGCAACGGTACGCTGCATTAATAGCGCCAGATTGTTCTTGTAAACTTCGTGGTATTGAAATGTTTGCCGCGTGGTTAGACGCAGTGTGCCGTTGGAACATTCATCGGCAATATCATCCAGGCCTAACCATTGCGCGCTATTTAAAACACCACCAGGTAACCGTAACCGAACCATGAATGAATAGAGCGGTTCCAGTTTTTGGCGACGACGTTCATCACGCAGATCACGGTAGTCCTGCATGTAGGTGCCGTGAAACTTGGTCAGTTTAGTATCATCTTCCGAAATCGCACCAGTTAACTCGTCGGCGAGGCCTTCCAGAATAGTGCCGCGCAGAAAGCGGCTATCGACTTTTAGTTGTTCTGCTTCAGGTAATTTTTTATTCATTATTAATACACATCACGTTGGTAACGTTTGTCACGGGTCATTTGACGTAAATACTCCGTGGCTTGCTCTCTGTTCTGATCGCCATGCTGACAAATGATATCCAGCAAGGCCTCGTTTACATCCGGTGCCATATAGGTGGCATCGCCGCAAACATAAATATGGGCGCCTTCCTCAAGCCAGCGCCAGACTTCTTCTGACTTATCGCGCAGTTTGTGTTGCACGTACACTTTTTGGTCACCGTCACGAGAAAAGGCAACATCAATTTTGGTCAGTAACCCAGATTGATGCCAGTCTTGCCATTCCGTTTGATACAAAAAGTCAGTCAAAAAGTGCTGATCACCAAAAAATAACCAATTCCGACCGGTCGCTTCACGTGCTTCACGTTCTTGCATAAAGCTTCGGAATGGTGCCACCCCGGTTCCGGGGCCGATCATAATTACTGGCACATCGTCGTTATCTGGCAATTTGAAATTCTTGTTGCCATCAATGTAAACCGGTACCGTGGCATCTTCATCCAAACGGTCCGCAAACCAGGTTGAAGCAACGCCACCCCGATCTCGCCCATGAGCGTTGTAGCGGACAACCGCGATGGTCAGGTGAACTTCGTCTTCAACAGCTGCCTGACTGGATGCGATTGAATACAAGCGAGGCGGCATTTTGCGTAAAACAGAAATAAAGGTTTCAGCATCAAGTTCAGCAATTGGATAGGCTTGCACCAAATCGAGAACATCTCGTCCTGCAATCCAGTTATTGGTTTCCGTTTTATCTTCCAGTAATTTTTGTAAGGTTGCATTACCGGACAACTCAGCCCATTTCTCTAATAATGGTTTGGTTAATACCGTAATTTCTCGGTGGCGGGTCAGGGCTTCATCAACACTGACATTATCATCGTCAACCCGAATGACCTGTTCAGCATCCAATTTCAATGCCGTAATTAACGCTGCAACCAAGGCGGGATCATTTTGCGCATAGACACCCAAGGCATCCCCTGGCTTATATTGCAGGCCAGATTCTTCTAAAGAAATTTCAATATGGCGCGTTTCTTTGTTGGAGCCTTTACCATTGAGTAATTGATTGGTCAGCATAGGCGCCATAAATGGATTTTTACGATCATAGGCTGAAGTGGTACCAGCACTGGCTAGCGTCGCTGGCGCACTAGCTGCCGCAGCGGGTGCGGTAGTCTCGATTGAATTTAGGAAGTCTTCGATCCATTTATCGGCCAGATCGTCATAATCAACATCACAATCTACCCGATCGATGATCGCTTTCGCACCCAGTTCACTGAGTCTTTTATCGAAGTCGATACCCGTTTGACAAAAGTATTCGTAACTTGAGTCACCCAATGACAATACGCTGTATTTCAGGTCATTCAGCTTGGGCGCTTTCTTACCATTCAAAAACTCATACAAATCCATGGCATTATCAGGCGGATCGCCTTCACCGTGAGTGGAGGTAATCAATGCCAGATGTGTTTCACTTTTTAATTGACGCAGCTTGTAAGCGCCCATGTCGACTAGCGTGGCATCAATACCTTGCGTTTTTGCCTTTTCAAGCAAGCGTTCGGCGAGACCTTCTGCGTTTCCGGTTTGAGAACCGAACATAATGGTTAATTTAACGGCAGTTTGTGATGGTAAAGCAGGCGTTATTGCCGCTGCTGTACCATTTTGCGCTGCGCGCCAACCGGCCAGATAACCAGCAAGCCAATCAACTTGCCAGCCTTCGAGTCCACCTAACAGAGCATTGAGCTGTTGCAGCTGTTGATCGGTAAGTGGCGCATTGGGCACCTGAAAATTCATGGGTCGCGTCTTCCTGAATAAAGCTTGAGATTTAAAAGGGCAACAAAATAGCAGAACTATTTATTTAAATAAAATATATATTTCTAATTTTTATATTCACAAAATAGATATAGAGGCCGGATGTAGGTGACTCTCTGACAATTCAACTACTTTCCGAACAAGTCCCGTTTGTCATGACTTGTAGCGTTATTTTCCCACAAAACGATGCGGATGGGGAAATAAGACGATTTAGGCTTGCCAATTCAGAAAATTCGGAATATAAAGAAATCAAGGTAAAGAACAGCTGAATGACAGTCTTATGAGGGATTCATTTTAAAAAAAAGTATCCACGAATGAGAAATGTCTAAGCCACTTCACGCAACGTTGCAGCAGTGGTTGATGCGAAGATAGATTTTCTGGTCTAAGGAGAGCCCTATGTTTCAACGTCATCGCCAATTACAAGCAACTCTGACAGCAGCAGAATCGCGATGTCAGGTGGCAGAGGCCCTCATTTCGGCAATTAAAGAGAATATTGCTTACATCGAATTTACGCCGACAGGCGAGATTCTATTTGCCAATAATTTGTTTCTTTCTGTGGTTGAGTATCAATTACAGGAAATTGTGGGTAAGCATCATCGTTTATTCTGTGAGCCAAATTATGCAAACTCAAGTGAGTATCAGGCATTCTGGCAGCAACTGGCTGCGGGTCATGCACAGTCACAACGTTTTGCCAGAGTCACGAAATCCGGGCATCGAGTTTGGCTGGAAGCGACATATTTGCCACTGGTCATTGATGGCGTCGTAAAAAAAGTCGTTAAACTGGCGTCAGATGTGACTGAGCAGACCAATGCGGCGTTGGAGCACGAAGCCATCATTGGCGCATTAAATCATTCACAGGCAGTAATCACATTTACGCCGGATGGCCATATTCTCTCCGCCAACCAGAACTTCTTGAAAACCATGGGCTATACGCTTGACGCCATTGTCGGTAAACATCATCGATTGTTTTGTCATGAGGCCTTTTATCAGGAACAACCGTATTTCTGGGAAAATCTGAAAGCGGGTCATTTTCATGCTGGCCGATTTGAGCGAATTCGCAAAGATGGTCAATCGGTCTGGCTCGAAGCAACCTATAATCCGGTTCGAAATACCGATGGTGACGTTTACAAAGTGATTAAGTTTGCCAGCGATATTACGGCAACCCAAATGCAGCAGCAGGCGATCAAGCTAGCTTCAGATAATGCCGTTGAAGCATTTGACGCTGCCGAAAAAGAGTGGCAAAGCTGCGACAGTATGTTGAATGAAACAGCCACGAATTCTCACTTGGTCAATCAGAAAGTTGATGAAGTTAATCAGATGATCACGGCGCTGAGCGCCCATTCCACCAAAATAACGGAAATCATTAAAGTGATACGCGGCATTTCAGAGCAAACCAACTTGCTGGCGCTGAACGCGGCAATTGAATCTGCGCGTGCAGGCGAACATGGGCGGGGGTTTGCTGTGGTGGCGGATGAGGTGAGAAAACTGTCGCATCGAACCCATGAATCAACGCATGACATTGAAGAGGTGACGGCTGAAAACAGTGCGTTGGTAGGGCAGGCTCAGACTTTATTGGAAAAAGCGTTACAAGAAGTCAGTCAGAATGACCAAAGTGTGAAAGAGGCATTAAGTCGGTTTGGCGTTATTCGTTCGTTGTCACGCCAGATTGCCCAGTCTGTTCAGGATTTACGTATCAGCTGAAACAAAAAAGCCCTGTTACGAATAACTGGGCTTTTTTAAATTCATTTGGCTCCCCGAGCTGGACTCGAACCAGCGACCATGATTAATAGTCAGTTGCCGAAGTGGCTCATTATGGTTTTTTTACTGATTTTGGTACGAAAGCAAGCCCGCATATAAAGTATTGATCAGCTAGTTTGAGGTTGAGGTGAGTCAAAACCGAGTTATTGTACGAAACAAAAATGTTACTCAGATGACTGTATCGTGGAATACGCCATTCTAAATGAGTTTATTACGACCTGGCAGACTCAGGTACCGATAACACCACCATCATTCTTGCGAATGATCACAGTCGTTGACCGAGGCCGTGTCTGTCCATCACTGGCTGGATAACTTATCCCCGGATGTTGGACATTTACCCAAAGCGTGGTGTAGTCAGGACTCCAGGTAATACCTGTGATTTCACACCCTCTGGGGCCGACCAGAAAACGCTTAATCTCTCGAGTTACAGGATCGGCACAGAGCATCTGATTGCAGCCCATAGACGCCATCACGGGTTCGTCATCATCGTAATCAGTAAGGATCCAGAGACGACCATCTGCATCAAAGCCCAGGCCATCGGGTGAGGAGAAAATATCCCCTTGAATGTTGCCAGTGAGGTTGGGGGCGGAAGCTGAGTTTTCTTTTTCTCCGGCAAGAACAAATAATTCCCATTCAAAAGCGGTGGCAGCCGGATCATTATTGTGCTCTCGCAGAGTAATAATTTGTCCGTGATGGTTATCAGCTCTGGGGTTTGCTGCATTGATCTCAAACTCTGAACCGCGAAGATGATTATTCGTTAGCGACACATACACATCGCGATTATTAGGATTAACGGCTGCCCATTCCGGACGATCCATTGGTGTGGCGCCGAGCCTGTCTGCGGCTGCACGGGCATTGATCAAAACGCTCTGTTGGTCTTCAAATCCATTGGCTACGGTGAGACCATTGTTACCATGATGTAGTGCCAACCACTCGCCCTGACCGTTATCGTCAAACCGGGCAACGTAAAGTACACCGTCATCCAACAAGTTACGGTTACGCTGTGGTACTGTTTCATCGTATCTTTGGCTGGGAACAAATTTGTAAATATATTCGCCTCGGGTGTCATCACCAGAGTAAAAAGCCATCTGTCCATTTTCTGCAAGTGCTGGGGCAACACATTCACGACTGAAACGCCCAAAAGCAGTACGCTTTATGGGAACACTGTCCGGCTCAAAAGGATCAATTTCTACAACCCAGCCAAAGCGGTTGGGCTCATTGACGTAACCTAGGTGAGCTGCTTCTGGGACAGGTGTAGCATCAAAACGCGGATCAACAGTGTTCCAGCCATAATTTTTTGCCAATGGTGAGGTAGAAATACCATAACGATGGTGTGAAACACGTTGCTGGTAATCAGTCTCATCATGATTAACGAAATAGTTATGCCAGTTTTCTTCACAGGCAAGATAGGTGCCCCAGGGAGTAAAACCATTGGCGCAGTTATTCAGCGTGCCCAATACCGTTTTACCATCCATATCGGCCATTGTTTTGACTGATTCATGTCCAGCGACGGGGCCACTCAGCTGCATCGGGGTAAAGGCCGTGATGCGACGGTTGTACGCCGAGGGGTAAACACGGTGCCAGATACCATCAGCACTTTGGCATACCTCAATAACACTAAGACCATGAGCTGCCTGTTCTTTTTTGACATCATCTGGATGACGGCGGTTGTTGATGATCTTTATGCCTTCTGGGTGAAGTGTTGGGTTGCTGTATTCATGGTTAATGACCAGCAAGCCACGATCAGGCTCGCCAGGAAAGGCGAAAAAATGCATGCCATCATGATTATCACCCGCTTGTTTAAGCTGCTCCTGCCAGCTATTCGATGCATCTGGCAGCCAGTCGACCGCATCAGACTCAACAGGATCGCCCCAGGAAAAGAACGGTGTTGCAATATAACCAGGCGGCACAATGACATCATCAAAAAGGGGATCTGTGACAACTGGAATTGGATTAAAGCCTATGAAAGGGCCATCAATGAGGGCGGGGTCAGTCTGTAAAGCCCATGGTGTTTTGGCTGTGGTGAGTCCGGCGATACCTACTGCAAGCAGGCCCAGACCACCCCTTAAGAATTGTCGACGGGATGATAGCCCTGATTCCCGTTCAGTGGGGTTGATGATCATATCATCATGACTTTCCATGACTTGATGGAAAGAGGGATCAGTGAAAGTTCTTTTACTCATGGCGGGTTATTGGATCCGATATTGAAAAGTATTACTCACATTAGTCACTGCCACCGCTTTGCCATTCACCTTGCGAGGGGTGTAACGAAACGACTGCGCTGCCTCAAGCGAGGGTCTGATGAATGCCGGATGACAATCATCAGACACTTCAGGTGACTCAACGCGACCAAGCTGGCTGACTCTATAGGTGACTGTACAATCGCCTTCCAGTCCTTTACGCAGTGCTGATCTTGGGTAATCAGGTGCGAGTTTCTCCACGGGCTTGAACTGGGAGACATCAAAAGGCGCTGCATCAACTTGGGAGGAGGTTGTCGCCACATTTTCAGTCTCATCAGAGCTATCGATAGGTTGCGAAGTTTGCAAAGTCTTAGTTGGTTTATCGTTGTTGGCTGTCTTAGTCGGGTCTTGAGACCGCGATGATGGCTTTGACAGTTTCGACTCTGGCTTCGGCTTTTCTATCGGTTTTGATTTTTGCTTAATTTCAGGTTTTTTTGGCGGTGTCGGTTCAGGCTTCTGGACTCGCTCGAATGCTAACTCATTATTAACCGGCTCAGGCTTGACCTCATGTGGCTCAGGCTCTGGCGCGCTAACGACCGGTTCAGATGTCGAAGGTTTAGTTCTGGGTAAGACCGGCTGCTTGATAACTGGTTCAGGCAGACTGAAGGTTTGTACTCTCACAGTATTTTCGCTGGCGGGAGACAGAGGGGTAGGGGTCACCCATGGCCCTAAAATAACAACCAGCACAGCAATATGAATCAACCCCGTCAGGGTGAGGGATAAGCCTTGACCTGAGTCGGAAGCTGAGGGGAGGTGATAAGCCAGACTAGTACTCATCAGGCGTTTCCGTGATAAGACCAATATCCTGGAACCCGGCATTTTGCAGGGCTGCAATTGCCGTAACAACGGTCTCGTACTGCGTGTTTTTATCGCCGCGGATAAAAAACAGAATATCGGCATTTTCAGCCATGATGAGGCTCAATTTATCGACCATTTCAGTCAAAGTGACAGCCTGATCAGATCGAGTTTTAATATCAACCTCCTCACTGACATTCCAGTAGTAGCTGCCATCACTGACTACCGACAAGGTAAGGATAGTTTTTTCACTGTCAGTCGGTAAGGCTTTCGCTGCTACATCCGGCAGTTCCAGTTTTATACCCTGGACAAGCAGCGGAGCTGTGACCATAAATATGACCAGTAAGACCAGCATCACATCAATATAGGGAACAACATTCATCTCTGCCTTTTGGGCATGGGGCTGTGTGGGACGCTTTAACATAGTGCTGCCCTTAAGCCACCTGTTGATGCCGAAGCGGTTGTCCGACTCTTTGCAGCCTCGTAACCAGCTCATTTCCGAACTGGTAATACAGTGCTGTAATACGAGCGTTACGTGCGCTCAGTCGGTTATAGGCAATCACCGCGGGAATCGCAGCAAACAGGCCGATGGCCGTAGCGATCAGTGCCTCAGCAATGCCAGGTGCAACGGTATTCAGCGTGGCTTGTTCAACTTGAGCTAAGCCAATGAACGAGTTCATGATGCCCCAAACGGTTCCAAACAGACCGATATAGGGGCTGACTGAGCCGATGGTTGCCAGCGTGGACAGGCCTTTCTCCATTTCAGCCTCCTGCTCACCAATGTTGACTAGCATTGCACGCTCAATATGATCCTGTTGATTACTGACCGCGTCACTGTTGTGGGGTTGGCTGAAAGCACCAAATCCACTCAGAAAAACCGATGCCAGTGAAGCAGGGGATCTATCGGCCCGTGTTTTCGCATGCAACAGTCTTAGGTCATCGCTGCTTCTGAACTCGTGACGAAACTGTTTGGCTTGTTTCTCTAACTTACTCAGCGTTCGGGTGCGCCATAAGATTAGATACCAACTGATGACTGAGGCCATCACCAAGGTCAGCATCACGAGTTGGACAAGGAGACTGGCCTCACTGATCAGTCCCCAAACTGACATATCGTGTGTACTGTCGTTCATTTTGTTTCCTTAATCTTAATGTTTCAGATTCAGCGCTTCTGTTACTGCTGACCATGGGAGATATTTGTAGTTTTGTTTTTCAACAGGCATACGGTTGCGACCATCCTGAACAACCAGTATGCCTTGCGCCCATTCGCCCCCAAGATTGGCTGAGATGACATCAAGGCCATCGGTTTCGGATACGCCGTCAATTAGCCTTTCGGTGTTAAAACCAATACGAAACGCACCGTGATAGGTGTATGGCGGGGTACTGTCGAGTACGACAAAGCTGTCATTGCCCTGGCTGGAGACAACCAGATAACTACCGTTCTCAGCCTGATAGAGCGCCATGCCTTCAACATCGGCGTGCAATTGGTCACCCGTTGCTAATACTAGGTGCATCTCACTGCTTGCGTCTGCTTCAGCCGCAAGTGCCCAGACGGCCTTATTCTCTTCACCGATAAACAGTTGCTGCGTGCGGTCATCAGCAACACAGCCTTCTGGTTGTGTGTTCACAGCGAACTCACGTTTTAGCTCGCCACGAAGTGTGCCTTGAGCTCCACTGAGCAAGTATTGAAAAAAACGCCCATCCTTATCGTTTGCAATGGCATAAATTTGATCTTGGTCATTCTGGTATAGACAAAGGCCATAGATATCATCACTAATAGTGGCAATTTCACCGATCTCACTCACCTCACCGTTGTCAGGTTGAATGGCAAAGACATGCAAACTGTTGTGGTCGCGATTGCTCGCTACGGCAATATCAATAGTGTCACCACCCCAAATGAAACCTTTACGCACATCAACATTGTTTAAGCGGCCGACAGGCAGATTCTGAAGTTCGTTACCTTGTAAATCGTAAACCAAGAGGCCACCTTGTTTGTCTGTGGCAATCACCCGGCTATTTTCAGGTGTATCGGTGTGTAACCAAATGGCGGGGTCGTCCGCTGCATCACCGAGACTAGGTACTGGCGCTGTCTCTGCCATGGCAGGCAAGACAGGAAGGCTGTTGTCTGTGGCCTGAGCGACATGGGGCCAGGACAAAGTGGTGTGATAGACCCCATCATCATGGAGAATCGCCAGTGTCATTTCATTATTCTGAACTTTGGCAGAGACTTGTTCGGCATCACTCAACTCAGGTAGCGAGACACGCTCTTCAAATTGCCAGGTTGATCCGATTTCACGGTATACCTCCAGTGAGCTATTTTCCGGATCCATAAAGACAATACCGCCCGGAACCAGGCTCATATCAGCAACGCTGCGTATTACGTCACCGAACGGTGTAACCATGGCAATGGGCGCGCGTTGTAAGTCGGCTTCGGGAGATGCGTCATACGCCCAGATGCCGACGGTTTCTTCATTAATAAAAAGTTGATTATGGCTATCGCGTACCACGCAATATTCACTATTGGGCGGCAAGCTCAACCCTCGGACACGTTGGGGGTGAGCAATGGGAGTAAGTGCGTGACCTACTAGCCACTGCTCACCGTGCCCTTGTTCACCAACCAAGAACAAGAACGCATTGTTTGCCTGATCTTGATAGAAACAGACAGACTCAATTTTATAATCTGGTTGTGGCAGATAGACGGGCGTAGACCAGCCAGCCTCTGAATAGGTAGTGATGAGCGCTTGTTGTCTGTCGAGATCCACTGTGGCCAGTAATAACTGGCTCTCATCAGTGCGGTAATCAATTTGACCATAATTACCAGACAGTAAAGCAGAGTTCTTGCCGGTCTCAGATGTGAGTGCGATGCCATGTTGTGGGTACGAGACCAGTCGTTTAGCCCCTCCCAGAACGTCCTGCGTCGGCAGAAACTTGAGGCTTTCGACTGGTGTATGGGCTGACTTAGTCTGGCCCGAGCTTGTATCGGCTTCTGACTGGCATGCCATGAGTGACAGGAGAGGCAGCGCCATAAGTGTGAGGTTATGGCGCGTTGTTTTATTCGGTGTTTTCACAATAAATTCGTCTTATTCAGTGAATTAAAAGTTAGTTAAAGTAAAACTTAACTTATAGGTAGGTCCGTATTCTTCATATTGAGCGTTGTAGCGTTCACTGCCTGTGTAGACGTAGTAAGATTCGTCAGTCAGGTTTTTCGCTTCAAAGCTGATCTGTGCGTTTTTGGTCAAGAAGTAACTGGCGCTGAAGTCAACAAATGTCTGGTCATCAACATAGAGATCATGTTCTTTATCATCGATCGCCGCGACCTCGGATAAATAACTGGACTTGTAGTTGGTAGAAAGACGCAGGCTCACTTTGTCATTTTCCCAGCCCACCATCAGGTTACCGACACGTTTTGATTGTCCTGGTAACGCAATATCACGTGTTGTTCCCAGCCCTTCTATTTCTGCTTCAGAGTCGCTGAATGTGGCATTTACACCGACTAATAACCCATTCCATGGGGCTGGTAACCACGACATCTTCTGTGTGTAAGCCAGTTCAAGGCCATAAACTTTTGCGCTATCACCATTGGCATAGGTGTTGGCTTCATCAAAAGCAGTAAATGCACCGGTACCAGCCAGATCTGTGTTGTAGACAAAATCGTTTATGTCTTTATAAAAAGCGAAAGCTGAGATGGCGCCAGAACGTCCCAGATAGTGCTCAATACCGAGATCAAGGTTGCTTGACTCCATTGGCTTGAGGTCGGGATTACCGAAACTTGCTTCGTCACCATCGAATACAAATCCGGGAGCCAACGCTTCAAAGGTTGGGCGGACGACAGTGTTGGTCCAGGCGGCTCGAATTTGCGTGTCGTCACCGAGGTAGTAACGGGCATGTAAGCCTGGAAGCCAATTGTCATAGCTGTTATTGCGTTTGATCGCTTCGAAGTCGCCATCTCGGAGGCCTGTCCCTTCGGCTTCAAAGTCAGTGTATTCGTAACGCAGACCGGCGATGAGTGTCCAATCATCAAGGTCAAGCGTATTCATGAAGTAGGCAGCGTTAATGTCTTCGTGCATTTCGAAGTCATTGATCTGTGATTCTTCTTCATCGTAGTTATCATCGGCATTGACTCGTGCCAACAAAGCCTCAACAGCAGAGTCACTAATAGCGGGGCCAAAGCGGTTGAGTCCGTAATCGACATTGCCTGATGTGAACTCACTCAGAGCCAAATCAGCATCTGCTATGCCTTGCGAGTCAAAGTCTTCATAGACCCATGCCTCAAGATCATTGTCCTTTTTGCGGCGAGAGACTTTGCCACCGAATTTGATTTGAGCACCATAGCCTTTGAAATCATAATCTCGGGCCAAATCAAACTTTAGGTTTTTTTCAGTATCAGTGGTTTTTTGTTTTTCCCATTCCACTTCATCCAGACTAAAGTTGGCTGGGTTGTAAAAGTCAGCACCAGCCAGAATTGTTGGTTTACGTGATGATCGGAAACTGACGTTACTGAAGTCACTATCGCCGGCAAAACTGGCGCCAGCAATATGCAACGGCGTGTCTTCACTCGCTCGGCTGAAACCAGCCTGACCACTTAGCGTCCACAAGCCGATCGTTTTCTCACCACCGAATACATATGACTGTATTTCTTGTGTTTCTTCTCGGCTTTTCAGTTCCCTATAGCCTTCACCGTCACTACTTTCTCCAGCTCCAATTGCATCGCCAAATTCGATACCTGATGCATGACGAATTTCACTATCTTTGAAACGACTGAAAAGTGTACGCAGGTAATAACCGGTGTTGGCATCGGCTTTATAATCAAAATTAAGACCGAGGCCCATGCGTTCACGGGTGATTTCATAATCACGCTGCTCTGTTTCTTCTAGCTTAGCTCCACTATCAAATTCCCAGGCACCACCAGTTTCAACATTGTCAGAACCAAAATCACGTTCCTGCCAACTGAATGCTGCGGCAACACCGAGGTTATTTTCCCCATTACCTACACTGAAAATATTACTGACAGCACCAGAGCCTTTAGGGCTTGTTTCGTTGACATTGTCGTTGTAACTGCCCTCAGCAGACATGGTGTAGAAAAGACCGTCGTGATCGAAAGCTGACAGGCTCTTTACATTAACAGTCCCGCCAAGTGAGTTGGCATCCATGTCGGGTGTCAGCGTTTTCACCACAGAGAGGGATTGCACAAGCTCACTGGGCAAAATATCCAATGCCACGGCTCGGGTATCACTCTCAGGTGAGGGGACATTGGTACCATTAATGGTGACATTGTTCAGTTCCGGAGCCAGACCACGGACGCTGACAAAACGGCCTTCACCCTGGTCTAGTTCTACGGAAACACCGGGAAGGCGTTGCAAGGCTTCTGCAGCATTGTCATCGGGTAGCTGACCAATATCATCAGCATGAACGATACTTTCAATACTGTCCGACTGACGCTGTTCACGAAGTGCTTTATCTATCTGTGCTGCCTGACCGATTACCTTGACGGTTTCTAGATGAACGGGGTCCACCTCATCGGCAAATGCAACGTGACTTATTGCTGATGAAAGTGTCACAGCTAATAGCGAGAGCTTGAACTGTGGTAATTGTGTTGGAGTGAAGCGTGACATTGGTGTGTCCTTTTTGCTGACTTGTTTATCGGTGAGGCAAAGTTTAGGTACACCAGATGACAGCTATGTGACAAAGAATGCGTTAACTATTTTAAAATCAATGGCTTATGGTTATTTTCGTGATTGGGTGAGCTGTTTTGACCGTGGCTCTCAGTAGTTAAATTCGATAGGCAGGTAAGAACTCGTAAGTGTCTGAAATAAGGCTTAATTATGTGCTTTAAAGGGTTGGGGGGTAATCAATAAGAAGTAACAAGTAGATTGGCGTTTATAGGAAAAATATGAGCTAATTTGACTGCGGGGGTTGTCATGTTTCTGTCATATCACGAGCGTAGCGTGAGCCTCCTATAGAAAACAGACAGACACAAGCTCATGAAAAAACATGTAATTTCACATTGGTCCTACCTGTATGGCCTCTTGTTTGCCTCTGTGGGCGGGTTCAGTGTCTTCCACGTTTGGGGAGAACTAAAACCAACAGCAGATATCAGTTGGTTGGATGTACTCTCGGAGGGGGGGATGACCACACTTGCCATATTCTGGCTTTATATGGTGCTTCGGAGCCGTCCAGCAGGGCGAGTAACACAATTAATAGCGCTAGGTTTATGCTGCATCATTTTTTCGTGGTCCATGGATGTGGTTGATGAGTTCATACGCTTACCGTCTACATTGCTTTGGCATAGTTGGTTAGAAAGCTTACCTATTCCACTGGCACTGATTTTTCTGAGTGTGGGGATTTATCATTGGCATGAAGAGGAGATTGCCATCAGTGCTCAGATGGCTAAACGTGAACGACATTTCCGTGAACACCGCCTGTTCGACAAACTCATCCCCGTAGGTGGTGCGGGCTATCTTCGTAAACAATTAGGTCTAGCCTTGAAAGAAGCGAGTGTTTCAATGATACCCGTATCGGTAGTTGCTGTTGATTTGAATGACTTTAACCTCGTTAACCGTCGCTATGGTGTGAAAGAGGGGGATGACATTCTGCAAGTCGTCAGTCAACTCTTACTCATCAATATACGACATGACGATCTGATTTGTCGTTTAGCCGGGGATCGTTTTGTGATTCTCATGAACAACACGACAGAGTCAGCAGCAAAGCTCATTGCTGAAGACCTAAAGCAAGCTGTTTCACACCTTGCCTATCGAACTCGTGAAGAAAATGAACGCGTACACTTAACGGCTACTGTCGCAGTCACCACAGCACAAAAAGACGATACAGACAGTCTGATACAAAGATTAAATACACTGATTATCAGAAATAAACCTGACAGATCTGTCTTGGTCTAGTCATGTCTCGATTAAAACAGCCTGGGTATGAACTGGATACGGCTTTTATTCCTGCTCATTATCAACCCGCGCTTCTTGTTGAATTGGCCATAGCTCGAGGTGCAGACTCACGACAATTGTTGCGTGGTACAAGGCTTAGCCTGGCCGATCTGGAGAGTCACGAAGTTCCACTTAGCCCAGATCAGTTCCTCACCCTGATTGGTAATACAGAAAAGCTGTTAGATGCAGATGACAGTAGTTTTATGTTTGGTCAGCAATTATTGCCAGGTTTTTACGGCGCGTGTAGCCAGACCCTGCAAATGGCGGGCAGTTGTCGTCAGCTGGTTGAGTTTATGTGTGAGTTTAAAGCTGTATTGTCGCCTCTCATTACCCCCCGATTCTATGAAACCGATGAAGGCTTGGTGATTTACTGGCAGGATAGCTGTGGTGCAGATACTCGTTACCGCTTTATTCTTGAAGCTTCAATAGCTGCGTTTGCATCACTTCTAGACTGGCTCTCGCCTGAGAAGATTTGCTGTCGCTACGAGTTCAACTATACCGAGCCTGACTATATTGAACAGTACTGGGTACATATTGGGCAAAACCTAAGTTTTGATCAGCAAATGAACGCTATTATTGTTCCTACTGAAAAGTTGGACATGAACTGGACTATAACTAGAAAGTTGCCTTTTAAAGGGACTGTGAACAGTGCCAGAGTACAGTTGATGCAGTTGGGATGGCATGAGAGTTTTGTTGACCAAGTCTATCAATATCTGATGGCGCACATACGTGAGCCCATAAACCTAGATCGTGTGTCGACAGCATTTATGCTCAGCCCTGCGTCGATGAAACGAAAACTAAAAAAGCACCACACGCATTTCCAGCAACTACTGGACTTGGCAAGAAAGAATACAGCGATTTATCTTTATCAGGCTCAAAAGTATGATCTTCAACAGATTGCTGATTATTTGTGTTTTAACGATATGAATAACTTTCGGCGCGCCGTTAAGCGATGGACAGGCTTTTCACCCAATGTCCTCTTTGCCTAAACGGGGTTAAATCTTGTGAAAGTCCCTATCGTAAACGTGACGGTATTTTTAGAGCGGCAATAAAAAAGGGCTTGCAGACTATCTACAAACCCTTGTATCTATTGGCTCCCCGAGCTGGACTCGAACCAGCGACCCAATGATTAACAGTCATTTGCTCTACCAACTGAGCTATCGGGGAACAGAAAGATGCGTATGATAGTGGCTTGATCTTGATGGGTCAAGGACTATGGCAAATTAATTTCCATTAATGAAGTCGGCGATCCGTTCCAATGCGCCTTTTAAGTTTGCTTCGCTAGTGGCGATAGATAAGCGCATATGATTTTTTAATCCAAATGCACTACCTGGAACAACTGCAACGCCTTTGTCATTAAGCAAGGCTTCGGCAAAAGCCACGTCATCCTCTACACCAGGCATCGCTGTAATCGCATCCGAGATGTCAGGGAAGACGTAAAAGGTGCCATCGGTTGACAAGGCTCGAACCCCCGTCATCTCATTCAGGGCTGCGACAACAAAGTCATGGCGTTGCTTAAAGGCACCGAGCATGTCATCAATACAGGTTTGATCGCCATTAAGGGCCTCAACAGCACCTGCTTGTGAAATTGATGTCGGATTAGAGGTGCTTTGCGATTGAATTTTCTTCATCGCTTTAATCAGCGATTCAGGTCCGCCAGCATAACCAATACGCCAGCCTGTCATTGAATAGGCTTTAGAGACGCCATTCATCACCAGTGTCCGGTCATACAGATCCGGACAGGCATTGACGATATTGCAAAATGGCTCGTCAGCCCAATATATGTGTTCATACATATCATCGGTAGCGATGAGAATATCAGGGAATTCACGTAATACGTCACCTAATGCGGCCAGTTCAGATTTGCTATAGGCCATGCCGGTTGGATTTGACGGGCTATTGATAACAAAAAGACGCGTTTTATCAGTGATGGCTGATCGGAGCTGTTCGGGGGTAATTTTATATTGTTGATCAATATCGCCTTCGATAATGACCGGCTTGCCGCCTGCGAGCAGCACCATATCGGGATAGGAAACCCAATAAGGGGCCGGAATGATGACTTCATCGCCTGTATCTAGATAAGCCTGGGCCAGGTTGAAAAAACTTTGTTTACCGCCACATGAAACCAGGATCTGGTTGGCGTTGTAGGTTAACTGGTTATCGCGGGCGAATTTTTTAATAATGGCTTGTTTTAAATCGGCCGTGCCATCAACAGCGGTATACTTAGTTTGACCATTATTAAGCGCTGTAACAGCGGCATCTTTGATATGTGTTGGCGTGTCAAAATCGGGCTCACCAGCACCAAGACCGATAATGTCTTTACCTGCTGCCCTCAATTCCGCCGCGCGAGCGGTGATGGCCAAAGTAGGTGAGGGTTTAATGCTTTGAACGCGCTGTGAGAGTTTGATAGTCAAAATAAAACCTTCATATTTAACGTTTAAATAAAGTATTGCTTAATATTACGATAATCGCAGAGTTAGCTAAAGACTATGAACAAACAATTTGAACTGGTCAGTGAATTTAAACCCGCCGGTGATCAGCCGGCAGCTATCGCTTCATTGGTCGAGGGTTTGAATAATGGCGAAATGTATCAAACCCTGTTAGGGGTAACCGGTTCGGGCAAAACCTTTACCATGGCCAATGTCGCGCAGGTATTACAGCGCCCCGTGATGGTGTTGGCACCGAATAAAACGCTGGCAGCGCAGCTTTATAGTGAGATGAAAGAGTTTTTTCCAAACAATGCGGTGGAATATTTCGTTTCTTACTACGATTACTATCAACCGGAAGCTTATGTGCCGTCGTCTGACACTTTTATCGATAAGGATGCCTCAGTAAACGAACAAATAGAGCAAATGCGATTGTCGGCGACCAAAGCCATGTTGGAACGACGTGATGCCATTATCGTATCCAGCGTTTCCTGTATTTATGGTCTGGGCGAAAAAGACGCTTATCTGTCGATGGTGCTGCACCTGGTTCAAGGGGATGTTATTAATCAGCGCGATATTTTAAGGCGCCTTGCCGAGTTGCAATATACGCGCAACGATATTGAACTGGCGCGCGGTACTTATCGGGTTCGTGGTGAAGTGATTGATATTTTTCCGGCAGAGTCAGAGCGAGATGCGGTACGTATTGAACTGTTTGATGATGAAGTTGAACAAATCAGTTATTTCGACCCGCTGACCGGCGAAATGATACAGCGGCTTAGCCGCATCACCATCTATCCGAAAACCCACTATGTCACGCCCCGGGAAAACCTGCTAAAAGCCATTGACGCCATCAAAATAGAAATGGCGGATAGACTAAAGCAACTTACTGATGACAATAAGCTGGTCGAAGCACAGCGTCTTGAGCAGCGAACACGTTTCGATTTGGAAATGTTGCTCGAACTTGGTTATTGCAATGGTATTGAAAATTATTCCCGGCATTTATCCGGACGAGATCCTGGCGCCGCACCACCGACCTTATTTGATTATTTGCCGGATGATGCGATTTTAATTATTGATGAAAGCCACGTCATGATTCCGCAGATTGGCGCGATGTATAAGGGCGATCGATCACGCAAACAAACGTTAGTGGACTATGGCTTTCGTCTGCCATCGGCATTGGATAATCGACCGTTAATGTTTGAAGAGTGGGAACGGTTGGCACCGCAAACGGTTTTTGTTTCGGCAACACCCGGCAAGTATGAAGACGCGCATGCCGGAAATGTGGTGGAACAAGTTGTCAGACCGACTGGGCTGGTGGATCCAGAGGTTGAAATACGCCCTGTCGCGACGCAGGTAGATGACCTGTTGTCCGAGATTAAGCGTCGAAGTGAGATAAACGAGCGTGTTTTGGTAACCACCTTGACCAAGCGGATGGCTGAAGATCTGACCGACTATTTCCGCGAGCATAATGTAAAAGTACGCTACCTGCATTCTGATATAGATACCGTTGAGCGCGTTGAAATAATCCGTGATTTGCGGCTGGGTGAGTTTGATGTGCTGGTCGGAATCAACTTGTTGCGGGAAGGCCTGGATATTCCAGAAGTGTCACTAGTGGCTATTTTAGATGCGGACAAAGAAGGGTTTCTCCGCAGTGATCGCTCTTTAATTCAGACCATTGGTCGTGCGGCACGAAACCTGAATGGTAAAGCGATTCTGTATGCGGATGAAATAACCGGTTCGATGCAGCGGGCAATTGAAGAAACCGAGCGTCGCCGCGAAAAACAAATCGCGCATAATGAAGCCCATGGCATCACACCGGTCGGTATCGTGAAATCGATTCGAGGTGGCATGGATGATCCAAAAGCAGCGCAGGCAGAAAAGCTGACTTTGAGCAAAGTGGCAGAAGAACAGGCGAAATACGCTAGTCTTACCCCAAAACAGCTGGCAAAACGGATTCAGCAAATTGAAAATGCCATGTACAAACATGCTCAGAATCTTGAGTTTGAACAAGCAGCAAAACTCCGAGATGAGCTGGAACAGGTACGAAAATTAGCATTGGGCCCTGTTGCCGTTTAAAAGCTTGCATTATCAAGCCGAGCGCGTATAATTTCGCGCTTTCACGGCAGGCACGTAGCTCAGTTGGTTAGAGCACCACCTTGACATGGTGGGGGTCGGTGGTTCGAATCCACTCGTGCCTACCAGTTTCTCAAGCACCGCGCAGACAGGTGCTTTTTTGGTTTTTAGGGCCCCTCGTATAGGCCACAACCATGGAATCATCATGATTACAGTCACCCTTCCTGATGGCAGTCAGCGCCAGTTCGACAATCCGATAACCGTTTATGAAGTCGCCAAATCAATCGGTGAAGGCTTAGCCCGCGCCACGGTTGCCGGTAAAATCAATGGTGATCTGGTTGATGCTTGCACGGTTATTGATCAAGACGCGACATTGTCTATCATCACACCAAAAGATGCGGAAGGCGTTGATATTATTCGTCATTCAACTGCCCATTTGTTTGGTCATGCGGTTAAGCAATTGTTTCCGGAAACCAAGATGGTTATCGGTCCTGTTATTGAAGACGGCTTCTATTACGATATTGAAAATGATTACCGGTTTACACCGGAAGATCTGACCACCATTCAGACGCGGATGGAAGAACTGGCTAAAACCAGTTACGACGTCATCAAAAGAATGACGCCGAAAGCTGAAGCACGTGCCATTTTCGAGCAGCGTGGCGAGATCTACAAAATGCGCATCATCGATGATCTGGATGATGGCGTGAAAGAGGTGGGTCTCTACTATCACGAAGAATACATTGATATGTGTCGTGGCCCGCATGTGCCAAACATGTCATTTTGTAAAGCCTTTGATTTAACCAAGTTAGCTGGTGCGTATTGGCGAGGTGATGCCAATAATGAGATGTTGCAGCGCGTCTACGGTACGGCTTGGGCTGACAAAAAAGCGCTGAAAGCTTATCGCCAGCGTCTTGAAGAAGCGCAAAAACGTGATCATCGCAAACTGGCCAAAAGCCTCGACCTGTTTCATATGCAGGATGAAGCGGCGGGTATGGTGTTCTGGCATGACAATGGCTGGCGTATTTTTCGGCAGGTCGAAAATCATATCCGGCAGGTCATGCGCGAAAATGATTATCAGGAAGTAAAAACACCGCAAGTTGTTGATCGCAGTTTATGGGAAAAGTCCGGACACTGGGACAAGTTTGGCGACATGATTTTCACGACGCATTCTGAACATCGTGATTATGCCGTCAAACCGATGAACTGCCCATGCCATATCCAGATTTATAATCAAGGTCTGAAAAGCTATCGGGATCTGCCACTGCGCATGGCAGAATTTGGTTCCTGTCACCGTAATGAGCCATCAGGTACTTTGCATGGTTTGATGCGGCTCCGTAATTTTACACAAGATGACGCACACATCTTTTGTACTGAGGAACAAATTCAATCTGAAGTTTCTGCCTTCATCAATCTTTTGTTTGAAGTCTATGCAGACTTTGGCTTTAACGAAGTCATCATTAAGTTATCCACTCGGCCACAAAACCGGGTGGGTAGTGATGCGGTTTGGGACAAAGCAGAGCAAGCACTAGAGCAGGCATTAAATGCCCAACAACTTGATTGGCAATTACAGCCGGGCGAGGGAGCATTTTACGGGCCAAAAATCGAATTCTCTCTGAAAGATTGCATTGGTCGTGTGTGGCAATGTGGCACAATTCAAGTCGATTTCTCTATGCCGGGTCGCTTGGATGCGGATTATGTTGCCGATGATGGCAGCAAACAAGTCCCTGTTATGTTGCATCGCGCCATCCTCGGATCACTGGAACGATTTATCGGTATTTTGATTGAAGAGTATGCCGGTGCGTTTCCAGTCTGGCTTGCTCCGCAACAGGTTATGGTGATGGGGATAACCGATAAACAGTCTGAATATGCGAAAAAAATCGTTCAAGAACTTCAAAATCAGGGGTTTAGAGCTGAGCACGACTTGAGAAATGAAAAAATTGGCTTTAAAATACGCGAACACACGTTGCAGCGCGTTCCTTATTTGATTGTTATTGGTGAGCGTGAAGCACAAGATAATGCCGTGGCAGTACGGACTCGCAAGGGCGAAGATTTAGGTTCAATGACGCTTGATAGATTCATTGAGGTGCTCAAGCAAGACGTGGCGCGCCGCGGCCGAATTATTTCAGAGGATTAAAAACATCGCTACAGATCAAAAACGGCTGAACTCAGAAATTACAGCCAGAGAAGTACGAGTAACGGATAAAGACGGTGAACAGCTTGGCATCATGCCGGTTGCGCGAGCGCTGGAGCTTGCTGATGAAGCCGACTTGGATTTGGTGGAAATTGCCCCTCAGGCAACGCCACCAGTGTGTCGTATTATGGATTACGGCAAGTATCTGTTTGAGGCCAATAAACAAAAGGCTATCGCAAAGAAAAAGCAAAAACAGATACAGGTTAAGGAAATAAAATTCCGACCAGGGACGGAAGAGGGAGACTATCAGGTAAAACTACGCAACCTGACCCGTTTCCTCGAAGATGGTAACAAAACTAAAGTCAGTCTGCGGTTTCGCGGGCGTGAGATGGCGCATCAGGATTTGGGTTTAAAGCTGCTTGAAAGAGTAGCGGAAGATCTGCAAGACCTGTCAACCGTCGAGCAACGTCCCAAGAAAGAAGGCCGACAAATGATTATGGTTTTGGCGCCGAGTAAAAAATAAACAACAACTTAAACAATGCGGAGTTCGAAATGCCCAAATTGAAAAATCATAGCGGTGCGGCCAAGCGTTTTAAGCGCACCGGAAGTGGTAAGTTTAAACGTGCACAAGCGTTTACCAGCCATATCCTCACCAAGAAAAGCACTAAGCGGAAACGTCATTTGCGTTCAAATCTGACGATTTGCAAAGCAGATCACTTGTCAGTCCGCAAAATGTTGCCGAATCTGTAACCGGGGAGTTGAAATATGTCTAGAGTCAAACGCGGCGTCAGAGCACGTGCTCGCCATAAAAAAGTCATTGCCCAAGCCAAAGGTTATTACGGCCGTCGTAAAAACGTTTATCGGGTTGCCGTTCAAGCCGTCACTAAAGCAGGTCAGTATGCCTACCGTGATCGCCGTCAGAAAAAACGCGTTTTCCGCACACTGTGGATTGCCCGTATTAATGCCGCGGCTCGCGAATGTGGTCTGTCCTACAGTCGTTTAATTGATGGCTTGAAAAAAGCTGCCATAGAAATTGATCGTAAAGTGCTGGCAGATATTGCTGTTCATGACAGCGCAGCCTTTGCCGCTATTGCAGACCAGGCTAAAGCGGCACTAGCAAAATAACGATTTGATTTAATCGCGTTAGCGTAGGTAAATCAGACGTAAAGTAAGCTGAAAAGGGCCGTGAAAACGGCCCTTTTTGTTTGTGAATGATCCTCAAATGGGGGAAGCATGGCTGAGTTGGCATCACAGTTAGAAGCATTACAAGCCATTGTCGAACAAGCGCAAAAAGCCATCGCAAATTGTGATGATTTGCGGGCGCTTGATGCAATTCGTGTCGATTATCTGGGTAAAAAAGGCCAAATCACGGCTTACTTAAAAGCACTGGGTGATGTTGGGCCCGAACAAAGACCTGTGATTGGTAAAGAAGTCAATTTGGCAAAACAAGCTGTTAGCGGACAGCTTGATGAGCGCCTGCAGGCTTTGCAACAGGCAGCGATGCAAGCCGCGCTCGCCGCTGAAAAAATTGATGTTAGTTTGCCAGGACGATACAGTGAAACCGGTGGCTTACACCCGGTAACACGAACACTGCAACGTATTGAAAACTATTTTAGCCAGATTGGCTTTCAGATCGCTGAAGGACCTGAAATTGAAGATGGTGACCACAACTTCACCGCGCTGAATATTCCAGAAAGTCATCCGGCTCGTGCCATGCACGATACGTTTTATTTTGATGCAGATAAATTATTACGGACACATACCTCACCTGTGCAGATTCGTGTGATGGAGGATACGGCCCCGCCTTTGCGAATTATTGCGCCGGGACGTGTTTATCGTTGTGACTCTGACTTAACACACACGCCCATGTTCCACCAGGTAGAAGGGTTAATGGTTGATGAAAATGTCAGCTTTACTGATCTAAAAGGTATTTTGGCGGACTTCCTGCAATCCTTTTTTGAAACTTCTCTCAATGTTCGGTTTCGTCCCTCATACTTTCCCTTTACGGAGCCCTCGGCTGAGGCGGATATTGAGTGTGTAATGTGCTCCGGAAACGGTTGTCGGGTATGTAGTCATACCGGCTGGCTGGAAGTGCTGGGTTGCGGCATGGTCCATCCAAAGGTTTTCGAGCACGTCAACATTGATAGCGAAAAGTACTTAGGATTAGCTTTTGGCATGGGCGTGGAAAGATTGGCGATGTTGCGCTATGGCGTCAATGACCTAAGATTATTCTTTGAGAATGATCTGCGTTTTTTGCGGCAGTTTAAATAGAAGGGCCACTGCAGTATGAAATTAAGTGAAAAATGGTTACGGCAGTGGGTGAATCCCGATTGCTCGACTGAAGCACTGGTTGCTGGATTGACGAATGCAGGGCTTGAGGTCGATGCGGTAACCCCTGTTGCAGCGGATTTTCAGGGTGTTTTAATTGGCGAAGTGGTCTCTGTTAATCCACATCCTAATGCGGATAAATTGCGCTTATGCCAAGTCAATGTGGCGACCGAGACATTGCTGGATATTGTCTGTGGGGCGTCTAATGTCAAAACAGGCTTAAAAGTCCCTGTTGCGGTAATTGGTGCTGTCTTGCCCGGTGATTTCAAAATCAAACAAGCCAAGCTTCGTGGTGAGCCATCTTTTGGCATGCTGTGTTCTGCAAAAGAACTTGGTTTGGCGGAATCCTCAGACGGATTGATGGCGCTACCGCAAGATGCGCCTATTGGTAGGGATATCCGCGAATATCTCGACTTAGATGATGTCACGATTGAGGTGGACTTGACGCCAAATCGGAGTGATTGTCTTGGTGTAGCAGGCATTGCCCGAGAAGTTGGCGTTATCACTAAGACGAATTTGACGCCGCCAGACTATAGCTCTGTATCGGTATCAAGTGATCGCGGGATTAGCATCGATGTTCAGGCATCATCGGCTTGTCCACGTTATTTAGGTCGCGTCATTACAGAAATTAATGCCGCGGCGGAATCACCGCTATGGCTACAAGAAAAGCTGAGACGGAGTGGGTTACGAAGTCTAGGTCCGGTTGTGGATGTGACAAATTTTGTCATGTTGGAATTAGGTCAACCGATGCATGCGTTTGATACGGCCAAACTGAATGGTGGTATTCAGGTCCGGATGGCCAAAAATAGTGAATCGTTAAAGTTATTAGATGGTCAAACGGTCTCATTGAATGACAACACGCTCGTTATCGCTGATACGTCTAAGGTATTGGCACTGGCTGGTATTATGGGCGGTGAAGAGAGTAGTGTGACGTCTGAGACAACAGAAATTTTTCTGGAATCAGCATTTTTTAGTCCGTCGGCGCTGGCGGGTCAGGCACGTCAGTTTGGGTTGCATACCGATTCGTCACATCGTTTTGAGCGTGGTGTTGATCCTGTTTTGGCAGAGCAAGCAATGGAGCGAGCCACCGCCTTGATTATTGACATAGCGGGTGGACAAGCCGGTGCGATTACACACATATCAAGTGAAAAAGATCTCCCAAAACCAGCCAGTATTATTCTGCGTGCCGAGCGAATCAAACGGGTTTTAGGGATTGAGTTAGCCCAAGCTGATGTTACCGAAAAGCTGCAGCGATTAGGTTTGTCTGTGCAGCAGATTTCACAAGGCTGGCAGGTGGATGTGCCCAGTTTTCGCTTTGATTTAACCATTGAGGTTGATCTTATTGAAGAGTTGGGGCGGTTATATGGTTACGACAAGTTACCGCTGTCGCGTCCACAAATCCATGTGCTGAGAAGCAATATTTCAGAGCAAAAAGTGAGTGTAGAACGGTTACAGCAGACACTCGTTAATCGTGGCTATTTTGAAGCAATAACGTATAGCTTTGTGGACCCTGAACTACACCGACTTTTTCAACACAATAATACTCCGCCAGTCGCACTAGCCAATCCGATTTCGGCAGACTTATCTGTCATGCGTCAATCGTTATGGCCTGGGCTAGTTCAAGCGCTGCAATATAATTTAAATCGCCAACAAGATCGGGTACGTTTGTTTGAAGTCGGCCGAGTTTTTAAAGGTGACTTGACCAACATGACCCAAACGTTAACGATTGGCGGACTTGCCTATGGGCCGCAATATGCGGAGCAGTGGGCAGGCAAAAGTCGCTCAATTGACTTTTATGATGTCAAAGCTGACGTCGAGGCATTGCTTGCAGCTGCTGGTGGCCAAATTGAATTTCATGGCGGTCAACATGCGGCATTACACCCAGGCCAGTGTGCTGAGATAGTAAAAAATGGTCAACAAATCGGTTGGTTGGGGGCGTTACATCCGCAACTTAATGAAGCGTTAGATATTGACGATAAAGTCTACGTATTCGAACTTAACTTGCCACAGACGTTGCAGGCGCAAGTTCCTGATTTTGAATCGATATCCCGTTATCCGGCAATTCGAAGAGATTTAGCTGTCTTAGTGGATACGAACGTAACGGCAGGCGAAATTGATCGTTGCCTGAGCAGTGTGGACTCTGATATTCTTAAATCATTTCAACTATTTGACGTCTATACCGGAGAAGGTATCGAGCAGAGTAAGAAGAGCATTGCCATTGCTTTTCGTCTGCAGCACGTTGACAGAACGTTAACAGACGCGGAAGTTGAGGCCGTGATGGATAAGGTTGCAAAACAATTACAGTCGGCGACTGGTGCTGTAATTAGAGCCTGATATCCATCCATCATAATAACGATAATAGAGGTAGTAATGGCACTGACTAAAGCCGATATGACCGAACAGCTTTACGAAGAACTTGGGTTTAACAAGCGTGAAGCCAAAGAGTTGGTCGAAATGTTTTTTGAGGAAATTCGCCGTGCTTTAGAGGACGGTGATCAGGTGAAATTATCCGGCTTTGGTAATTTTGAACTGCGAGACAAAAATGAGCGTCCTGGTCGTAATCCAAAAACAGGTGAAGAGATCCCAATTACCGCGCGTCGGGTTGTGACTTTCCGTCCTGGTCAAAAACTCAAAGCGAGGGTGGATAATTATGCTGGAAGCAAGTAATAACAACGAGTTACCGGCAATTCCCGGGAAACGCTACTTTACCATCGGTGAAGTGAGTGAATTGTGCGCCGTGAAACCACATGTATTGCGGTATTGGGAGCAAGAATTTTCACAATTGAAACCGGTCAAGCGTCGTGGTAATCGTCGTTACTATCAACGTCACGATGTGGTGTTAATTCGAGAAATCCGTGGTCTGCTTTATGAGCAAGGCTTTACAATTGGCGGTGCACGGCAGCAATTAGAAAGTGATACGAAAACTGAGGTTGTGACGACAGGAAAAAGTAAAAAACAATTAATTGCAGAAATGCTGGATGAACTGGAGTCATTAAAAACGTTGCTGGCCTAACGCCAGCGTCACAACTCAACAAGATTTTCCCTGAAGCAGTTCATTTTGATGGGCTGCTTTTTTTATGTTTTGACTTGGTTGATGCGCGATTTTGAAAAAACAGTCATGCGTGTATCAATAGATGATGTTCATAAATTTGTCATCAAGTTGGCCTAAGCCAATGAGCTGTTTTTAAAAGTTCATTATCTTGTGTCAACAACACGCTGAGCGCCTGTGAAAATTTTGTTGATTCCAAACGTTGTTTAAGCACATCATAGACCAATGAGCGATTTAGTAGAATCAACACCTAACTCAGTAAGACAGGTCTTTTTCGTCTCTGACCGCACGGGCCTGACTGCCGAGTCTTATGGCAAATGTCTTTTGGCGCAGTTTCCTGACATTGAGTTTGAAACTATCACTTTGGCCTTTGTTGACACACGCGAAAAAGCGGAAGATGCCCGAGAGCAGATAAATGCATTAAGTGCCCAGTCGGAATACCAACCCTTTGTATTCAGCACGCTTGTTAATGATGAAGCCCAATTCATTTTAGAAGAATCTGATGGTTACGTTATCAGTCTTTTCCATAGCTTTATTGGCTCAATGGAAAACTTCTTGGGCATGCCGTCCTCACAAAAACAGGGTGTTTCGCGAATTTCGATAAGCGATACTACCTATCAACGTCGATTGGATGCGATTGATTATGCCTTGACGCACGATGATGGTATTCGCCCTGATCAGTACGAAGAAGCAGATGTTATTTTAGTTGGGGTTTCCCGCTGTGGCAAAACGCCAACCAGCCTCTATTTAGCGATGAATTTCTCACTTAAAGTGGCAAATTACCCACTCACCGTAGAGGATTTGGAAGCGGAAGAGTTACCCGATTATCTGCTGATCCATCAGCAAAAATTAGCAGGCTTAACTATTAAACCGGTACCGCTCAGTCGAATTCGTCGTCAGCGTAGGCCGGATAGTAATTATTCTTCTCTGGAAATTTGTCAGGCAGAACTTGCCAAGGCAATGTCGATGTTTGAAAAGGTGTCGATCCCGGTATTTGATACGACCAATACTTCAATCGAAGAAATTTCCAGTCGGGTAGTGCGAGCCCTCGGTCTCGCTCGTGAACGGATCCGCGAATCCACGATCACATTTAATAAATCTAAAAAATCAAGGTAGTCGTCATGACCGAATATGTAATTTCCCTGGATAAGTTATGCATGGAAGATGTTAACCGGGTAGGGGGCAAAAATGCTTCTCTTGGTGAAATGCTGCAAAACTTGGCGCCGCTTGGCGTTGCTGTTCCAAGTGGTTTTGCCACCACAGCGGACGCTTACAGAGAATTCCTTGCCCACGATGGTTTGCAGGATAAAATTAACGCGCGGTTACGTGAGTTGGATGTCGATGATGTTATTGCTTTGCAAAAAACCGGTCGCGAAATTCGTGACTGGATCATGACCATTCCGTATCCGGAAGCGATGGAAAAAGCCATCGACGAAGCCTATATCGGTCTGGAAAAAGAATATGGCTCAGAGACCACCTACGCTGTGCGTTCATCAGCCACCGCAGAAGATTTACCTGATGCGTCATTTGCGGGTCAGCAAGAAACTTTCCTCAATGTGTCTGGCCTCGACAATATCAAAAAGCAAATTCGTGAAGTATTCGCGTCATTGTTTAATGACCGCGCGATTGCCTACCGCGATCACCAAGGCTTTGACCACTCTGAAGTGGCTCTGTCTGCCGGTGTACAGAAGATGGTACGTTCTGATATCGCCAGTGCCGGTGTGGCGTTTTCACTCGATACCGAAAGCGGTTTCCGTGACGTCGTCTTTGTAACAGGCAGTTACGGTCTGGGTGAAATGGTGGTACAGGGTGCGGTTAACCCTGATGAATTTTACGTTCACAAACAAACGCTGGCTGAAGGCCGTCCTGCTGTTCTGCGCCGTACCGTTGGCCAGAAAGCGATCAAGATGGTGTACTCAGGTGAGGCTGAATCACCGGTTAAAACCATCGATGTTGAAGGTAATGACCGTCTGCACTTCTGTCTGAGTGACAAAGAAGTTGAAGCTTTGGCAGAAATGGTCGTCACTATTGAAAAACACTATCAGCGTCCGATGGACGTTGAGTGGGCCAAAGACGGCAACGATGGCCGCATTTACATCGTTCAGGCACGCCCTGAAACCGTTCAAAGTCGCACCAAGAAAAATGTCCGTGAATCTTACGCGCTGAAACAAGAAGGCAACCTGCTGGCCGTTGGTCGTGCGATTGGTAGCAAGATTGGCCAGGGTAAAGTGCGTTTGCTGAACAGCCTGGAGCAAATGGACAAGTTCGAAGCTGGCGATGTGCTGCTGACAGACATGACCGACCCGGATTGGGAACCGATCATGAAACGTGCCTCTGCGATCATCACCAACCGTGGCGGTCGTACCTGCCACGCGGCGATCATCGCGCGTGAACTGGGTATTCCGGCTGTGGTTGGTTGTGGTGATGCGACTGAGAAAGTTGTCGAAGGCAGCAACGTGACCGTCTCTTGTGCACAAGGTGACGAAGGTAATATTTACGAGGGGCTGCTTGAGTTCGAACATAAAGTCGAAGAACTCGACAACATGCCTGAACTGCCAGTCAAAATCATGATGAATGTTGGAAACCCTGACCGTGCATTCAGCTTTGCCCAACTGCCGAACAAAGGTGTGGGTCTGGCCCGTTTGGAATTCATCATCAACAACATGATCGGTATCCACCCGAAAGCGTTGATGAATGCGGACCAAATGGAAGGTGACGTCAAACAAGCGATTGTTGAACGTACTACCGCTTACGGTGATCCAGTTGAGTTCTACATCAGCCGTATTGCAGAAGGTGTCGCGACTATCGCTGCTGCTTTCTACCCAGAAACCGTTATTGTTCGTATGTCGGACTTCAAATCAAACGAATACGCTAACCTGATTGGTGGCCCGCTGTTTGAACCACATGAAGAAAACCCGATGATTGGTTTCCGTGGCGCATCACGTTACAGCTCTGACGACTTTGCCGAGTGCTTCAAACTGGAAGCCGAAGCGATGAAACGCGTCCGTGACGAAATGGGTCTGACTAACGTGGAACTGATGATCCCGTTCGTTCGTACCACTAAAGAAGCGGATTCTGTCGTCAAGATTCTGAAAGAGAACGGTTTGGAACGTGGCAAGAACGGTCTGCGTCTGATCATGATGTGTGAACTGCCTTCAAACGCAGTTCTGGCCGAAGATTTCCTCGAATACTTCGATGGTTTCTCTATCGGCTCAAACGACATGACTCAGCTGACATTGGGTCTGGATCGTGACTCAGCCTTGGTAGCCGAATCATTTGATGAGCGTAACCCTGCGGTTCTGAAAATGCTGGATATGGCGATCAAAGCCTGCCGTGATGCCGGTAAATACGTTGGTATCTGTGGTCAAGGTCCATCTGATCATCCCGATCTGGCGGAATGGCTGCTGGAGCGTGGTATCAGCAGTATCTCGCTGAACCCGGATACCGTTGTTAGCACCTGGCAGCAACTGTCAGAAATGAACGCTAATAAATAAAACGCGATTATTGCACTTCCCCGACCTGTTCAACCAGGTCGGGGTTTGCTAATATACTTGCCGTCGTTAATCTCGTCCGGTTCCGGACAGCACACAGTTAACACATTCGTCGGGGCATGGCGCAGCCTGGTAGCGCACTTGCATGGGGTGCAAGGGGTCGAAGGTTCAAATCCTTCTGTCCCGACCAATTTCTATTTACCATTTTTCCTTAACCAGTTTAACCTTTTCATTATGCTATATTGCTACTTCTTTGATTAGGTATGATGCCGTTATGAGATGGCGTGGTAATCGCAGAAGCAGCAATATTGATAACCGGCGTGGTCAACGGATGTCTGGCCTGTCTGGTGCTGGTGGCTCGGGTCTGATTCGCCTGTTACCCGCGGTATTTAAGCTATTGGGCTTTAAAGGCACTTTGATATTGATTGTCGGGGTGGTGGGCTTTGCGGCATTTACCGGTAATTTACAAACCTTATTATCAGTAATTGGCATGTCTGCTGGCCCGACGTCAGTCCAGTCTGAACCATATCAGGAAACGGCTGCTGAAAAAGAGCAGGTTGATTTTGTTTCGGTTGTTCTGGCAGATACGGAAGATACCTGGACCGCTTTATTTAAAGCACGTGATTTAACCTATCAGCAGCCGAAACTGGTGTTATTTCGTAATGCGGTTCAATCCGCTTGCGGTCTAGGTCAGTCGGCGATGGGGCCTTTTTATTGTCCGGCGGATCAGCAGGTTTATATTGATTTGAGTTTTTATGATCAACTAAAGAATCAATTTAAAGCGCCTGGTGATTTTGCACAGGCATATGTGATTGCCCATGAAGTGGGTCACCATGTGCAGACGCTGTTAGGCATTTCTCAAAAAGTGCATTCACAGCGCAGCCGACTGAGTGAGGTGGAAGGCAATAAATTATCTGTTAAGCAAGAGTTGCAGGCGGATTGTTTTGCTGGCGTTTGGGCACATCATGCCGATAAAGAGCGACAATTACTGGAAGCGGGTGATATTGAAGAGGGGTTGAGAGCGGCCAGTGCCATTGGTGATGATACGCTGCAAAAGCAGTCAAGGGGGTATGTCAGTCCTGACTCTTTTACCCATGGGTCCTCACAACAGCGAGTAGGTTGGTTCACCATCGGCTTTGAGTCTGGCGATCCGGATCGCTGTAATACATTTCAAAACTGATTACGCCCGGTTATTTAATATTTGGCTGTGATCTGAACTCGGTGAATTTTGTTACCCTGAATACTTTTATCGTGCATCATGACGCGTGTGCACATGCTGCCGGGTGTTAATGGAGTTTTCATGCAACGTAATCAACTTGGTCACAGTGATCTGATCGTCAGCCAGATTTGCCTTGGCACAATGACTTTTGGTCAGCAAAATACGCTGTCAGAAGGCTGCGCACAGCTTGACTATGCGCTCAGTGAAGGCGTCAACTTTATTGATACCGCAGAGTTATATGCCATTCCACCAAAGGCAGAGACCTACGGTGAAACTGAGCGTATTGTTGGCCACTGGTTGCAACAGCGTGGTCGTCGCGAGGATATTGTGCTTGCCAGCAAAATTGCCGGACCAGGACCAGACTGGATTCCCCATATTCGTGGCGGAAACAGTCGATTCGACGCGAGTCATATTGACGCGGCATTACATGACAGCCTGTCTCGCCTGCAAACGGATTTTCTGGATTTGTACCAGTTGCATTGGCCTGAACGCCAAACGAACTATTTTGGCAAATTGGGCTTTCAAGCACCCGTTGATGAATCAACCATGACGCCCGTTGTGGAAACATTACAAGCACTGAAAAAACACATTGACGCCGGTAAAATTCGCTATATTGGCCTGTCCAATGAGACCCCATGGGGAATCATGCAGTTTACACTGGTGGCACGACAGCTCGGTCTGCCAGAAATTGTGTCGGTACAAAACCCCTACAGTCTGTTAAATCGTAGCTATGAAATTGGTGGTGCAGAAATCAGTTATCGCGAGCAAATCAGTTTACTCTCGTATTCGCCACTTGGATTTGGTGTGTTGAGTGGCAAGTATCTAAATGCGAACCAACCTGCGCAAGCAAGGCTTACTCTGTGGCCGCATTACGCGCGATATACAAATCCCCAAGCAATTCAAGCAACGAAAGCCTACGTTGAGTTGGCAAAAGCTAATGATTTGGATCCGTCACAAATGGCGTTAGCCTATGTGAATAGTCGTTCGTTTAATGCCGCTACCATTATTGGCGCAACCACGATGGCGCAGTTGCAAGATAACATTGCGAGTCAAAAGCTCAATTTGTCAGCAGAGGTATTGGCAGAAATCGAAGCTATTCACCAGCGGTTTCCTAACCCGGCACCCTAAAGTTAATTTTTAGTTTTTTTAGTGGAATGCGAAGCCGATAAATCCTCATCTAGGAGGTCGATTTCAAGCAAAGGTGCAACCTCCAAATGCTGTGCATCCATCATCTGTGCGACGCGTTTAAGTGATGAGATAATCATGGTTTGCTCCCATTCCTGAAGTTTGCTGAATTCCCGTGTGAACCTGTCTTGCAAAGGGATGGGCGCGCTTTTAAGCATTTCTAAGGACGCTTCTGTAAGGTAAACATGAACTTTACGTTTATCCGTTTGTGAGCGCTTGCGAACGACCAGTATTCTTTTTTCAAGTCTGTCCAAAATGCTAGTCACAGTCGCTTGGCTAAGGCTCATGTCATGCGC